>NZ_JBEOZK010000014.1:0-195896 GCF_040297565.1 Streptomyces sp. NPDC001728 | reverse complement strand
TGCTCCCGTTGAGGGCGAACACCTCCAGACGGCCGTCCCGGGACTTCTCCATCTCCACCCGGCTGTCGGCCGGGCCGCCGCCCGTGGCCTCCCAGCCCGACCAGCCGGCGTTCGCTCCCACCTGGTACTTGTGGAACAACCCGACAGGCCCGGAAGCGAACACCTCGATCCGACCGTCGGCGTTGACGCCCGCCGCGATGTCACGACCGCCCCCGCCGAAGGCCTCCCAACCCGACCAACTGCCGGACGGGGAGAGCTGATAGCGGTGCTGGAAGGTGTTGCCGTTGATCGCGAACATCTCCAGACGACCGTCCGCGTTCGGCGCGATGGCCAGCTCAGCGTTCCCCGGACCACCCAGCGCCTCCCACGCCGACCAGTTGCCGTTCGACTGCATCTGCCAGGCGTGATGGACCCCATCCGCCGCCGCGGCGAACACCTCCAGACGACCGTCCGCCGACCGTGCCGACACCACCCGACCCGACTCCGCCGGATACATCAGCGGCCTGGGCGGGTGACCGCCGCCGCCGGGCGTGCAGGGCAGCGTGATGCCGCCCTCCGCGAGGTAGACCTCGGGGTCGATGCCGTACGAGGCGGACGGGTCGCCCCAGATCCGCAGGTGCAGGTGGGAACCCGTCGAGTTGCCCTCGGCTCCCATCAGGGCGATGCGCTGGCCGGCCACGACATGGTCGCCGACGGACACGTCACGCTGGTACATGTGCCCGTACTCGGAGATCCTCCCGTCGGGGTGCTGGACGCGGATCCACTGGCCGTAGTCGCCGGTGTAACCGGAGATGGTGACCTCGCCGTCGCCCACGGCGTAGATCGGGGTGCCGATGGCGTCGGCGATGTCCACGCCGTTGTGACCGGCGTGGTAGGGCTGCGTGACGACTCCGGTGGTCGGGCACGCGGCGGCGGAGGTGGCGGTACGGGCGGCGGCCGGGGTCGCGGCCACCAGCCCGGGCAGCAGGGCGGCGATCACCGCCAGCACGCAGGTCATGGCACGTCGGGACAGTGGGGGCGGTCCGAGAAGCACGGGACGCTCCTCCCCTCGGTTCGGCTCGGGGTGGGTGGGACGGTCGTGGTAGGCGAGGTGCGCGCGGGTCACGCCTTGCGGAGCCGCCCGATGATGCCGTCGATGTCGCGCTGCATCATGTCGTGACGGATGAAGTGGCCGCCGGGCAGCTCGTACCACTCGTGCGGAATACCCGCGTTGCCGAGGAGGGAGCGGAACTCCCTCTGTCCGCCGAGGACATGGGTCTCGTTGAGCGTGTCGAACCAGTTGATCGGATCCGGGCTGGTGCCGGCCACGAGGAAGACGCGCTTGTTGCGGTAGCTCTCGATCCGCTGCACCGGGTTGTCGGCGCTGACCCGGGCCTCGTCCCAGAGCGGCGCGCCGTAGATCGTGCCGCCGCCGAGGTCCAGGAGCGCGGAGGAGGCGTTGGCCCAGTGGGCGACGGCGCCGTTCTCGCGGCGCAGGCTGGCGGGGCCTGAGTGGGCGCTGACCGAGGCGAAGTGGCCGTAGTACTTGGCCGCGTACTTGAGCGCGCCGAAGCCGCCCATCGAGAACCCGGAGACGGCGCGGCCGTCGTACTCGGCGTAGGTACGGAAGTTCGCCTCGACCCACGGGAGCAGCTGGGCGATGTGGAAGTGCTCCCAGTTGCGGGGGCCGACGTTGGAGCTGACGGGGTTGGAGTACCAGCCGGCGTGGCCGCCGTCGGGCATGACGACGATGATCCGCCGGCCGGCGGTCCAGGCGCGGATGCCCTCGCGGTCGAAGGTGATGAAGTCCTGGTCGGTGCCGCCGCCGTGGAAGAGGTAGAGGACCGGGTAGGTGCGACCGCTGTAGTGGTAGTCGTCGGGGAGCAGGACGTTCACACCGGGGTTCCAGCCGATGGCGTCGGTCGCGAAGCGGTAGTACCGCATGCGGGGGTCGCCCTCGTTGCGGTCCACGATGCGCAGCCCGAAGCCGTCACCGACCGCGGCGGCCGAGGTCGCCCCCGCGAGGACGCCTCCGGCGCCCAGCGCCATCGCGGCCGAGAGCCCGCCGGCGGACCTGAGGATGCTTCTACGGGAGGGGTTCTGCGCGGTCAACGTGACCTCCTGGTGGGGAGCGTGACGGGAGGGATCCTGACCGTTGGGAAGCTAGTGACGGGCACCCGGCGGCGGCACCCGGAACGTTCCGGAGGGACAACCGGGGCCGCGGTGGGGTAGGGGTGACCCACGGGGCGGTACAAACCTGGTGGGACGAAGCCGGATCTTGGGCGCCCCGGGGTCGGTGCCCGGACACCGCCCACCCTCGGCAGCCGTTAGCGGCACGTTATCGAAACGACAGTCCGATGCGGGACGCTCACGACAAACCCGAAATGCGCCGACGCCTTCTTGGAGACCTTACGTGCGACATCACACCGCGAAGAGAACAGGGTGGCGCAGAGTTGTCGCCCCGCTCACCACGCTCATGGCCATGACGGGATTCCTCACCGTTCTGGCCCCCGGATCGGCATGGGCGCTGGATGACGACACGGACAACCCGGCCTACCGGTCGCTGGGGAAGACGAGCAATCCCGACTGGATGAAGGGTATCGACGGAGAGACGCCGCTCGGCTGGCTGTCCGTGCCCGGCACCCACGACACGCTGTCGATCCGCGGCGGCGACAGCACGTACACGCAGCAGAACGGCGGCCCCGACGCCGCGACGCTGGCCGGTCAGCTCCAGGCGGGCATCAGGTCCATCGACATCCGGGTGCGGGCGATCGGCGGAAGCTTCACGATCCACCACGGCACGTTCTTCCAGGACGCGAACTTCGCCGATGTCCTCAGGGTTCTGAACGACTTCCTGACGGCGCATCCCAAAGAGACCGTCATGATGCACCTGCGGGCCGAGTGCGACAACAGCAGCAATGCTGTCCAGGACTGCAATGACGAACCGAAGACCACTACCGAAGCGCAACGCGCCGATATCTTCCGTAATTACCTCCGCAACGACCCGAACGCCAAGAGGTTCTGGGATCTTTCGGTCAACGAGAGCGGTCAGGCGGACGTTCCGAAGCTGAGTGCGGTACGCGGAAAGGTCGTGCTGGAGCGTGTCCGCGGTATGGGCGATCTCGGCGGCAAGTTCGGCATCAAGAGCGACAAGCTCTCCATCCAGGACGACTGGAACGTGCCGACGATCCTCCCCGGTGACATCAACGCGAAGGTCGAGAAGGTCACCGACCAGCTCACCGCGGCTGACAACGACGTCGACGCCCACCGCATCTACGTGAACCACACGAGCGGCTCCAGCGCCTTCGCCTATCCCAAGGCCGTCGCGGACCGGGTGAACGAGAAGGTTCTCGGGCCGCTGGGCGAAGTGAAGAACCGCACCGGCGAGATCATGATGGACTACCCCGGCTACGCCATGATCAATACGATCATCGCCGCGAACCGGCCGTGGGACGGTCTCACCTGGCAGGTGCCCCGGCTCACGGTCATGCCGCTGGGCGATTCGATCACCCTGGGCGTGGGCAGCTCCACCCGGACCGGCTACCGGCCCGCCCTGGCGGAGAGGCTCGTCAAGCGTTCGGGCGGCACGGTCCAGTTCGTGGGTTCACTGGTCGACGCCGACGGCGTGACGCGCCACGAGGGCCATTCGGGCTGGCGCATCGACGAGTTGCAGGCGAACATCGAGACCTGGCTCGCGGCGGCGAAGCCCAATCTGATCACGCTGCACATCGGCACCAACGACATGAACCGCAACTACCAGGTGGCGACCGCGCCGCAGCGGCTGGGTACGCTCATCGACCAGATCCATACGGCCTCGCCCGACACCGTGGTCGTGGTCGCGACCCTGGTGCCGGCCACCGACCCCGCGGTCCAGGCCCGGATCAACACCTACAACCAGGCGATCCCGGGGATCGTCATGGACCGGTTCCAGCGGGGCTACAAGATCCAGCAGGTCGGTATGGACTCACTGACCACCGAGGACCTCAACGACAACCTGCATCCCAACAACAGCGGCTACGCCAAGATGACGAACGCGTTCATGCGCGGCATCGGTGAGGCCGCCAACAAGGGCTGGATCAAGGAGACCGTCGAGGTCAAGCCCGCGCCGCCCCGTCAGGGAGCCACCTCCGGCGACTACGACGTGGACATCAACGGCGACGGCCGGGCCGACTACCTGGTGGTGGACGACAACGGTGCCGTCCGCGCCTGGCTCAACACCGCCCATCCCACCACGGGCGCCGTCGAATGGACCGACCAGGGCTTCATCGCCTCCGGCTCCAACGACTGGTCGGCCAACCAGGTCCGCTTCGCCGACGTCGGCGGCGACGCCCGCGCCGACTACCTGGTCGTGGACCCCGTCAACGGCGCGGTCCGCGCCTTCGTCAACACCGGCGGCGACGGCCGAGGCGGCTGGCAGGACAAGGGGGTCATCGCCACCGGCTCCAGCGGGTGGACCGGCGACCAGGTCCGCTTCGCCGATGTCGGCGGCGACGCCCGCGCCGACTACCTCGTCGTCGGGCCCACCGGCGCCACCCGTGCCCTGCTCAACACCACCGACGCCACCACCGGCGTCATCAAGTGGTCCGACCAGGGCGTCATCGCCTCCGGCTCCAGCGCGTGGACCGGCAGCCAGATCCGCTTCGCCGACATCGGCGGCGACGCCCGCGCCGACTACCTCGTCGTCAGCGACCAGGGTGCCACCCAGGCGTACGTCAACACCGGTGGAAACGGGCGGGGCGGCTGGTCCGACCAGGGCGTCGTCGCCACCGGCTCCTCCACCTGGCTCGCCGGCCAGATCCGTTTCGCCGACATCAACGCAGACGGCCGCGCCGACTATCTCGTCCTCGACGACAACGGCGCCATCCACGCCTACTTCCACACCCTCAGCCCGACCGGCACCGTCAAATGGTCCGACCAGGGAGTGATCGCCACCGGCACCGGATCCCCCGGCTTCCGCGTCCGCATCTAGGGCCTGCCTTTCGGATCACGCCGGGCTCGCGCCCACTCCGCACCATTCGCCCCGCCGGAGGCCGGCGGGGCGAGTCATACTTCCCGGATGGAGATGCGAGCCGCGGAGGCGGCACGGCGTTGGCTTGCCGGTCAGGGCGTCAGCCAGGTCCGTGACGGGTGGGTGAGCGACGCGAAGCCGGACGTGCTGCTCACGGCCGACCAGGTGGCGCATTCCCTGGCCGGCGATGTGTTCGCCGAGGACCTGGACGCGGCAGACCGGCTGCACTTGGCCTTCGGGCTGCTGGACCTCCTCGACGAGTACTGGGTCACGTGCGAGATCCGGATCGCGAACGACAGCGTGGAGGGGCCCCTGCCGGCCGACGTGCTGTGGGACGGCTACCGCCTGCGGCTGGAGGCGGACCGGGATGCCGAGGCCGTCACCTACTCGCTCTGGGTGGACTGGTTCGAGGACCACACCACGTCCGCGACGGCCTTCGCCGAGGCCCTCGGCAACGACATCGACCATGTGGTGGCCGAGCGGTCGGAGGCCCTGCTCCGCCGGGCCCGTCGGGTCCTGGAGTGTTCGGGCCCGGTGCCCTGGCCCGTGAAGGAACCGGCGTACCGCACCGCTGTCCGGCTTCCCGCCCTGCACCCGGCCCTCTTCCGCGGCCTCCGGGCGAGCTTCCACGACCTGTACGGCGACCTGGAACCGGGCGCCGCACTGGCCCTCCTCGACGAGCTGGATCTCCCCACGGACACCCCGCACCTCGCCGAACTCCGCCAGGTGCTCGCCGCGGGACGCAGGAACCACCACCGCAGTCCCGGCGTCTGGGACGAGGCGGTTCGCTCCCGCTCCTGAACCGTGGGCCCGGCAGACCGGCGAAGGCCGCCGCCGATATGGGGTCGGGCCGGGTGGACGGTCACCGTCTTCCGGAAGCGGCCCGGTCGGCAGCTACGCGGAGAAGACCGACATCGCGACCGCTCCGGCCGCCGCCACCACGGCCGCGCGCCGGTGGTCCGTCCATTCGAGGAGTCGCAGACCGTCCTGGCCCGCCTTGAGGAGGGCCTCCCCGCGGACCCACAGCCGGAGCAGTGCCGGGCCGGGGTCCCGCCGCGCCAGGGCTTCCTCGATCCCGGACTCCGGCAGCAGTCGCCGCAGCACCCGCAGGGAGCCGGGGCGGCGCGCGGCGGGCTCGACGTCGATGCCGACCGCGCCGGGGCCGACGGCCGCCGCGACGAGCCCGTCGGCATGGCTCAGGCTGACGCCGACCCCGGGCCGGTCGCGGAGGTAGGGGCGCCCGTGGCCGTACCTCCCGCACGACGGGCAGAGCTGGGCCAGGGCGGCCCGGTCCGGCGGCAGCCCGGTGAAGCGGGCAACGCAGAGCCGTACGAGCAGCCGCGCCGCCAGGACGTCGTCACGGCGCTCCGGCACCCGGATGCCGTCCAGCCGCTGCCGCTCCCACGGAGTGAGCAGCCCTTCGTGCAGCTCCGGGTGGGCCAGGACCTCCGGGGTGGTCGCCACCACGGCCAGGACGGTGGATACGCCCCCGCCGGGTGCCGGGCCGCCGGTCACGGTCGGTGGCTCACCGGACGGCGCTCAGGAAGCGTTCCTGGACGCGGCCGAGGGTGCGGAAGTCGTCGATGGTGACCTCCTGGAGGTCGATCGAGCTGCCGGAGAGTTCCTCCAGGAGGTCGATGAACTCCAGGAAGTCCATCGAGTCGATGAGACGGGCCTCGATGAGGTCCTCGTCGGTGTCGATCGGACCGTCGAGGCCGGGGTTCTTCTCGTGAAGCCACGCGGCGATGCGTTCCATGGGGAGGGGTCGCTCCTTGGTTGTCGGTTCGGGACGGCGTAAGGACGGCGGCGCCGGGCCGCCGCGCCGAGGGGTGGGCGTCGCGAAGCCGTGCACAGGCTCGGCGTCGCGGAGTCAGGCCGCGCCGGGGGCGGGGTTCGTGGAGTCGGCCGCGCTCTAGCGGCAGGCTTCGTCGAGCTGTTCGAGGGCCTGCTCGGGGCCGCCGTGGGTGAGGATCATGGCGTGGACCCAGCGCTCGACGCCGAAGGCGACGCAGGCGCTGTAAGCCGGTCCCTCCGAGCCCGCGCGGATGTCCAGCCGCTCGCCGAAGAAGTTGCGGTGCCGGTTGACGGACGCGATGGCCGTGCCGTCGGGCGCGCAGAACTCGTGCTTGACCGGGTCGAGGGCCATCAGCCGGGCCCGGGAGCCGCCCTTGTCGTAGAACGGGTCGTCGGCCACCGCCCGCTTCAGCTCCAGACCGAGCAGGCCGGCCGCCTCCATGATGAACCCGGCGCCTTGGTCCAGGTGCGCGAGCGAGCCCTGCTTGGTGCCGAGGTACAGGACTTCGCGCATGTGGAAGCCCCACAGGCGCCGCAGTCCGTCGTAGTGGGTCTCGTTGCGGAAGCAGCGGCCCGCGGCGGAGAGCCTGAGTCCTTCCTCACCGACGTCCCGGCCCTCCAGGGAGAGCAGCAGCCCGTAACAGGTGGCGGACGGCAGCAGATAGCCGGTGGGGGCCAGCGGCAGCTCCCCCGGTGTCTCGCCGGCGGCGAGGCCGTCCAACGCTTCGGGGGCGAACCGCCCGGCGGAAACGCCGAGATGGGGGAAGTTGCGGAAGAAGTCGAGCCGGGCGATCCCTTCCACGGACAGCAGCGGCGGCCCGACGACCTCGGGCGCGGACAGCCGGGCGGCCAGTCCGGTGAGCAGGTCGTCCAGACCGTGCAGCAGGGCGGTACGGACCGGATCCAGCGTGATCAGACCGGGACCGGGGCTCTTCAGGCCACCGTCCGGCAGGACCGTGGTACCGGGTGTGCTCATGGAAAACCGCTCCCTTTTGAGGGTGGGCGAACAGGCAGGGGCGTCGGCCGGACGGGCGGAACGAATTCGCCGCGGGGGCACCGGGGTGCCACGTACGCGCTGGCGGGCGTCCGCGGGTCAGTGCGAACGTGCGGTCGTGTGGTCGGCGTTGACCGCGTGGCGCAGCGAGGAGTCCGGGCTGGATCCCCGTCACGGGCCGGACCACGCAAGGGGACACTAGGCGAGCTCCTCGCCTGTTGTCTAGACCAAAGCCGCCGAGCCGGAGGCCATCACCCCCGCAGGCGTCTGATCTCGGCCAAAGCCCCGGTCCGACCCAACTCCGCATATCGAGATGACACTTGACAGCAGCTATGGTCTACACCAATTCTGCTGATTGACGTGGCCGACGCGCGTGCACCGCGGCACAGCCGTCCGTCCGTCCCGCCTGCCGTCCGTGCCCCGGCCGCCGTCCACCGATCGCCGTCCCCACCGTCCGCCACCGGCCCCGCGCCGAGGGTCGCCGCGTGCTGCTCCGGGCGCCCGTACCCGACGAGCCGAACCCGCCTCCCCCGACTCCCGCTTGGAGGGACCACATGATGACGACACCCGCTCCTCACCACCCCCGCCGCCCCCATCTCCACCGGGCGGCCACGGAACGGCCCTACTTCAGCGCGGACGGCGAGTCCTACCTCGCGCAGACCACGCTCCGCGAGCTGAAGAAGTCCCGGCCCCTGCGGGTCCTCTCCGAGGCGGACTTCGCCCACTGGCAGACGTACGGCTACGTCATCGTCCGGCAGGCGATCCCTGCGGAGGCCGCGAAGCGACTCCTCGATTTCACCTGGGAGTTCCAGGGCCTCGACCCGGACCGGCCGGACAGCTGGTACGAGGACCGTCCGTTCCGTTCCGAGCTGGACCAGCAACTGCACGTCTACGGCTTCGTGGAGGCGTACCACCACCAGCTGCTGTGGGACAACCGCCAGGCCCAGCGGGTCTACGACGCCTTCGTGGACGTCTGGGACTGCGAGGAGCTGTGGGTCACCCAGGACCGGCTCAACCTCAACCCGCCCAACACTGGGAACCGCGACCGCGCCCTGATCGAACCCACCGACCGGGGCTTCGACATCGACCTCCACTGGGACATCGACACCACCCTCGGCGTACCGCCGCAGCGGGTCCAGGGGATCATCGCGCTCAACGAGACCCGGCCGGAGTCGGGCGGCTTCCAGTGCGACCCGGAGCTGTTCCGGCGGTTCGAGGAGTGGAAGACCGCCCAGCCGGCCGACCGCGACCCGCTCCGCCCGGACGTCGACCGGACGGAGTACCCCGTCCTACGTCCCGATCTCCACCCCGGCGACCTGCTGATCTGGAACGGCCTCCTCGCCCACGGCGTGGCCCGCAACGTCTCCCGCGACCAGGTGCGGGCGGTCCAGTACCTCTCGATGATGCCGGCCCTGGAGGAGCACGAGCGGCTCAGGCGCTCCCGCGTCGACTCCTGGCGGCACCTGCGCACCCCGCGCTGGAACCGGACACTGGTCGGCGACCCGGTGCTCCACGAGTCCAAGCGGTACCCGACGGCCACCCTGAACGAACTCGGCAGCCGGCTCCTCGGACTGACCTCGTGGAAGAACACCGGCGAGACCGGGGCCACGGGCGACGGCGTCGCGGCGGAATCGGGCGGCACGGCGGTCGCGAGCGGCGGGGACGCGGCGGGCAGCACCGCCGTCGTGGCCGGTCAGGGCGGGGAGCCGTCGTGCGCCGTGTCTGTCTGACCCTCCCCACCAACCGGGAATGCGCCGCGACCATCCGTGCCGTGGCCGAGGAGGCCGCATACGGCGCCCGCCACTTCGGCGTCGAGGTGCGGCTGCTGATCCTGGACTCCTCCGACGCCGCCGTGCTCGCCGGACACCGTGCCGTGGTCGCCGCGCTGCCCCCGGCGCCCGGCGTGGTCACCCACCACCTCGACGAGGCCGAACAGCGGAGCTTCCTGCGGGAGGTGATCGCCGCTTCCGGAGTCGCGGAGCCGGACCGGGTGCTGGACCTCATGCTGCCGTCCGGCGTCTCCTACGGCGCCTGCACCAACCGCGCCTTCCTCATCGCGGAGGCCCTCGGCTGCGTGTCGGTGCACCGCCGGGACTCGGACAGCCGCTACCAGTCCCTGGACGGCGAACCGGTGTTCCCCTTCCACCACGAACTGGCCACGCTGGGGCGGCGGGCCGCCGACCTCGCCGGGCAGGTGACCCGGAGCAGACTCGACCCGGCCTGCGCCGACCGGCCGGTGGCCATGGTCGGGGCCTCCTTCGTCGGTGAGATGTCCGTGGACGTCGCGGAGATCGAACGGCTCGACCCCGCCGTGTACGAGGAGGTCGTCGGCCTCTCGATCCCCGCCGGCTATCCGGAGATCTGGCGCAGGAACCTCATCGCGGAGTCCTTCCGGGGCGCCGGCACCACCGCGTTCAGCGGTGACCGCACCACCCTCACGGGCGTCAACCCGATGCGCGTGGACATGTGCAACATCGCCCTCGACCGCGAGGTGTACGCCCGGGTGCCGCTGCCGCCCGCCGCCGACACCATCGGCAGCGACTACTTCCTCCTCCATCTGGTCCACGACGCCCGACTGCCCGGCGTCCTGCACAACCGACACATCGTCAATTTCCATACGGGCGAGCGGCGTTCCGAGTCGGGCTTCCTCGCCTACCACGTGCGCCTGGCCAAGTACCTGCTCGCCGCACCGCACTTCAACGCCGTGTACGCCGACATGAAGCAAGCCGGTGACACGCTGCTCGACGACGAGGGGCACGTCCGCCCCTCCGCCGTCGCCGGATTCGTCCGGGACAGCACTCGGCTCGACCGGGCGGAGAACGCCGAACGGCTCGACGTCGTCGACCGCTCCTACCGGAAGCTGGGCGGACGCTACGCCACCGCCGCCGATGTGCTCGCCGCCCGCCGCGAGCGACTTCTCGACGAAGCCGGACAGGGCATGGCGGAGTTCGCCCGACTGATCGACCACTGGGAGGCCCTGACCCTGGCCGCCCGGTCCCACCACTCCGACTCCGCCGGACCCGGAGCGTTCCACGAGCCCGTGAAAGGCATCGCATGAGTGAGCGAGCACCCTCGCTCCCGAGGACCACCCACACCCTCACCGTCCGGTACTCGGGCGGCGAGGAGCGCCGGGGCCCCGTCACCATGGGGCAGGCCAACATGATCCGCTGCATGCTGCGGGACGAGCCCGCGCACATCAACATCCACGACGTGTGGCCCGTCCCCGAGGGGACCCGTACCGACGCCGCGCTCGACGCCCTCCGCGCGCTGGTGGTACGGCACGAGGCACTGCGCACGACCTTCCCGCACGCACCGGGCAGCGCGCCCGCCGAACAAGTGGTGGCGTCCAAGGGTGAGTTCACGGTCACCGTCGTGGATCACACCCCCGAGGACTTCAGCGGCGACCTCGCGCCGCACGCCGAGTACGCCGAGTCGCTCGCCCGCCAGGCCCGTGTCCACCGGTTCCGCCTGGACCGGGACTTCGCCCTCCGCGTCTCCCTGATCACCGTCGACGGCGCGCCCTTCTTCGTCGCCCTGGCGGCGAGCCACGCCCTGACGGACGTCAGCGCCCTCTCCGTGCTCAAGGAGGAGTGGCTGAGCCTCCTCGCGGGCGAGGAGCTTCCCCCGCTGACCTCCCTCGCTCCGCTCGACCTGGCCGCCGAGGAGGCGACCCCGGCCGGGCTCCGCAGGTCCGAGGCCTCCCTGCGGCACTGGGCGCGGATCATCCGTACCGGCCCCCAGGCGATGTTCGCCGAGCCGGGCGCCGAAGGGACCGAGACGCGGGTGCCACGGCTCACCCTGCGGTCGCGGCGCGCGGCGCGGGCCCTGGCGCTCGCGGCCGAGCGGACCGGCGGCCTGCCGTCCACCGTCCTGCTGACCGCGTGGTGCGCCCTGGTCGCGCACCGGGCGGGACAGACCGCCTGCGTGGCCGCCGTACCGACGTCCAACCGCTACCACCCGCGCCTCGCCCGCTCGGTGAACACGGTGTCCCAGGACGCGCTGCTCTCCCTGGACCTGCGGGTCGACTCCTTCGACGCGCTGCTGCGCAAGGCGTGGGGAGCGGCGCTCAACGCTTACCGCCACAGCCAGTTCGACGCGCTCGGCCTGTGGGAGATGATCGACAGGACCACCTTCGAGCGCGGCAGCCGCTTCGCGCGCGATGTCGTCTTCAACGACGTCAGCACGCTCCCGTCGACCGTCGCGGACGCCGCCGTCGCCCCCACATCCGACACTGAATCCGAAAGCGAAGGCGGCGCCGACGGGCCTGAGCTGGAGCTGAGTTGGGGCCCGGAGCAGGTGCTCCCGACCCGCGTCCTCACCTTCGTGTACGAGACAGACCCCGTCGTCCACCTCGCCACCTGGGCCGATCCCGCGCTGTTCCGAAGGGACGAGGCGGAGGACTTCCTCACCGGGCTCGTACGGCTCCTGGAGGCGACCGCCACCGCCGACGTACCGATGACGTCGCTCACCGAGGTGACGGGGGTACGGCCGGCCCGGCGCGGACCGGAATGGCGCCGGGTGGACGGCTCCTGGGTCTCGCCTCCCCTGGTGGCGGAGACCCTGGGCAAGGCCCTGCGGGGCCTGCCCGTCCATGTCGTCGCGGACGCTCCGGACGAGAACGGGAACACACCGGCCCTGACGGCCTTCGTCGCCGCCGGGGACGCCCCCCTCACCCCGGCCGAGGCGCACACCGCACTCATGGACGCCCTCCCCGGGCATCCGGGCGTCCTGGCCCCGCGCCGGTACGTGATCGTCCAGGACCCGCCGTCCGAGGCGGGCCGGAGCAGCGCGTGGCTCCGTCAGCAGATTCTCGTGGAAGGAACCGGCCGGGACCGGGATGTCACATGACCATCGATGGGATAACCGCCGAGCGGGAGCAGAGCTCTCCTCCCAGCCCGTGGCGGTCGAGCCGCTTCCGGCTGTTCTTCACGGCCCGCAGCACCTCGCTGCTCGCCGACGGCATGCTGATGGTGTCGCTCACCACCGCCGTCCTCGGGGCGGGCTACGGGGCGGCGGGCGTGGGGTACGCGCTGGCCGCGTGGATGGCGCCGATCGTGCTGCTCGTCCTCTTCGGGGGCGTGCTCGCCGACCGGTTCACCCCGCAGGTGATGATGGTCGGCGCCGATGTGGTGCGCATGGTCGCCATGCTGGCGCTCGCGGTGCTGCTGATCGGCACGGAGGTACGGCTCTGGCACATCATGGCACTGCTCGCGCTCAGCGGGGCCGCGACCGCCATGTTCCAGCCCGGTCTGGCGAGCCTGGTCCCGCAGGTCGCCGAGGACATCCAGCGGGCCAACGCGCTGCTGCGGATCTCGGAGGCGATCTGCACGCTGCTCGGTCCCGGTGTGGCCGGACTCCTGGTGGCCTACTGGGACGTCGCCGGATCCTTCGTGGTCATCGCGGCGGCGTACGCGCTCTCCGCGCTCGGCCTGGCGCCGCTGCGGAAGCTCGGCACCGTCCGTGACGAGAGCGACGACCCGATCTGGCAGCGGCTCGCCACCGGCTGGCTCGAGTTCCGGTCCCGTTCCTGGCTGTGGGGGGTCATCGCCGTCTGGGCGGTGTACGGCCTGTTCGTCTTCGGCCCGGCGCTGCCGCTGGGCGCGGCGCTGCTCACCGAGCAGCACGGGGCGAGCGGGTACGGGTGGATCGCCTCCGCCGACGGCGCGGGCACGATCGTCGGCGGCCTGCTCGGCATGCGGGTCCGCCCGCGCCGCCCGCTCGTCGCGGGGGCCTGTGCCATGTTCTGCTTCTCCCTCAACCCCCTGGCGCCCGCGCTGGGCTGGTCCTTCACCGTCACGGCGGCGACGGGGGTGGTGGCCGGCTGCGGCTTCGCCTTCTGGGGGGTGATGTGGGCGACGAGCGTCCAGTCCCACATCCCCCTGGCGGTGCTCAGCCGCGTGTCCGCGTACGACGTCGCGGGCTCGATCATGGTCATCCCCCTGGGCCGGGCACTGGCGGGCCCTGCGGCGGACTCCTTCGGCGCGGACCGGGTGCTGCTGTTCTCCTCGGTCATGGGCGTCGCGTGCATCCTGGTGATGCTCTCGATCCCGGCGATCCGGTCCTTGGGCCGAGCACCGAAGGAGCGAGCGGGGGCGGACGGTGACGCCGGGAGCCCGGCGGGGGCCGGCTGACCGGTACGGAAGGGCGGGGAGTGCGCGTCAGTCCGTGCGCTCCCCCGGAGGCCGCTCACGCAGAAACCGTGCGGCCTCCTCGATCGTCTCCGCCTGGAGCGACTCGAGGGACACGTTCCCCTCCTCGGTCCGGTCCTCCAGCAGGAGTCCGTACGCGACCAGTGGCCGCAGGTCCTGCGGATGGCCGAGGTCGGAAGCGACCTCGGCCCAGATCAGCTGGGCGCCCTCGGCGGGATCGAGAGTCCGGTCCACGATCTGGCCGGCGATCCAGTAGGCCATGTCCCACCGCGCGGCCCGGGGATCGGCCGGAGGCCGGTACAGCAGCCCGAGCTCGTCGAGGACCTTGTCGAACAGCTCCCGGGCTTCCGGCTCCTCGCTCCGCAGGAGACCCGCGAGCAGGGCGAGCGAGGGGGTGTCGACCCCGGCGAGCAGCGCGTCCAGACCCGCCTGGATGAGCCGGTCGGACCCGACGTGCCACCCGAACGCTCTCTGGCGCCCGAGGTGGCGGAGCTGCTGGATCGCTTCGTCGTGGGTCATCGCGGTCTCTCTCGTCGGCGACCGGGCGACGATCTTCCTCGTCGGCGGCGGGCGGCGGTCTGTCTCGTCGGTGGCCGGACGGCGGTCTTCCCCGTCCTCGGCCGGAAGGGCACCCTTCCACAGCGCCGAGGCCGACACCACCGAGTTCCCCGGCCCGGCGCCCGTCGGGGGCCGTGTGGTTGGCTGCTGTGCCGGAGGTGGACATGGGCGTGGGCGGGGAGCGTGAGGTGACCGAGGGGGGCCCGGTGCCGGGGGCCGGGGTGGCGCCGC
Source organism: Streptomyces sp. NPDC001728 (assembly GCF_040297565.1). NCBI lineage: Bacteria > Bacillati > Actinomycetota > Actinomycetes > Kitasatosporales > Streptomycetaceae > Streptomyces > Streptomyces sp. NPDC001728. Next base: position 181,183 of record NZ_JBEOZK010000014.1, on the reverse strand, counting down.
CCCTCGATGCCGAGGTCGGGCGCGTACGGGAGGGTGCCCGGCGAGGGGCCGGAGAGTCGATCACTCCCGGCAATCTCGCCGAGAACCAGGCACGGGATGTCGCCGGGCGGCCCCGGCCCGGTGTCGAGGAGCTGCGCGACGGAGGTCGGTTCGACGTGGCCGAGCTACGGGTGCCCGGGCCGCCCGGTGCGCCCGAGGTCACTCTCGTGAGCGCCAGGCCGGCGGGCCTCGCCGGGCCCCTGCCGCTGCTGTACTACCTGCACGGTGGCGCCATGATCATGGGCAACGCCTGGTCCGTGCTGCCGACGGTCCTCCGCGAGTGGGCCCACCCCCTGGACCTCGCCGTCGTCTCCGTCGAGTACCGGCTCGCGCCCCACGTGCGTCACCCGGCGCCGCTGGAGGACTGCTACGCCGGGCTCGTCTGGGCCCTCGGTCACGCCGACCGGCTGGGCGTCGACCCGAAGCGGGTCGTCCTCGGCGGGAAGAGCGCCGGCGGTGGGCTGGCCGCCGCCCTCGCTCTGCTGGCCAGGGACCGGAGTGGCCCCGTACCGCTGGGGCAGCTGCTCCTGAGTCCGATGCTCGACGACCGGGGCACCTTCTCCAGCCGCCAGATGTCGGGGCTCGACACCTGGGACCTCACCTCCCACACGACCGCCTGGCAGGCGCTGCTCGGTGACCGCCACGGGGCCGCCGACCTGACGCCGTACGCCGCTCCCGCCCGTGCCACGGACCTGTCCCGGCTGCCCCCGGCGTATGTGGAGGCCGGTTCGGCGGAGATGCTCCGGGACGAGGCCGTGGCGTACGCGAACGCGATCTGGCGGGCGGGCGGCGAGGCCGAACTGCATGTGTGGTCCGGCGCCTGCCACGGCTTCGACAGCCTGGCCCCGCACGCCTCCGTCACGGGCGACGCGCGCGCCGCCCGCACCCGCTGGCTCCGCCGGCTCCTCGCCCGGCCCGACACGGGGGGTATGCCCGCCGGATGACGGGCGGCCGTCCGGCATACCCGGGGCGTTTCCCGGGAACAGGCGGAGAAGAGCCCCGGGCGCCACGACCGAGACCACCCCGGCGACGGCGTGACCCGGCGGCCGGACCGCTCGACGGGAGGCCGCCATGCACGACCCCAAGCTCACCCGCCAGGAACGGAAGATCCTCGAAGGCATCGAGCAGGAGCTGCGGAGCGACGAGGCACTCGACCTGCGCGGACTCGTCGACGACCGCCCCCGTCGGGGCCGCTCGTGGAGTGCCGCTCTCGGACGTCACCTCGGCCTGTGCACGGCCGGGCTCGGCGCGATATCCGTACTGATGTTCGTCCTCGCCTCGGCGTCCGCGTCCCCCGTACCCCTGTGGCTGTTCGCGGCGGTCTGGGTGGTGACCGGCGTGTGCCTGATGCGCCTCCTGCTGGTCAGCGCGGGACGCTGGGCCGCGAGAAGGCAGCGCTGAACGGCCTGCGACGATCACGCGCCCCGGCCGGGGGCGGTCACCCTGTCCTCGCGGGTCGGTCACGCCGAGTCGCCGCCCGCACCCGTGGCGTCCCCGTCCGGGCGGACGATCACCACGGGGCACGGCGCGTGCACCGCGCACTGCTGGCTGACCGAGCCGAGGAGCAGGCTCGCGAAGCCGCCCCGGCCCCGGCTGCCCACCACCAGCAGCTCGGCTCCCCTGGCCGCCTCGATGAGGATCTTGGCCGGTGTGCCCCGGACGAGGTTCTCGACGAGCGGCACGTCACCGATCTCCGCGAGCACCCCTTCGAGCTCCTCCGTCAGCGCCTGCCTGGCCTGCTCCTCGTCGAACGCGGCGTCCACCGGCGGCGCGGACCAGCCCGTCGCACCCGGCACGTCGTACACCCCCACCGCGTCCACGGTCGCTCCGGTCAGGCGGGCGTGCCGTACGGCCCATCGCAGCGCCTCCCGCGAAGCGGGGGAACCGTCGACGCCCACGACCACCCGGGGAGTGCCGTCATCCATGTTCACGGTCATGGCTCCACTCCTCTTCCCCCAAGCGCGGATCCGCCCCTATGGACCGGCTACCCGGCGCCGACGGACGTACGCCTGGCATGTTCCGCGCGCGTCGGGGCAGTAGCGGACCGAAAGGTGATGACTCGCCGTGAAGGACTTCGAACTGCTGGACCTCTCTCTGCACACCGAGGAGCACGGCCGCCTGGAGGTACCCCTCCCGGACGTCGGCGGCCCCGGGGCTCCCCGGGCGGCGGAGCCCGTCGTGCTGCCGGAGGGCGCGGTGCTGAGCATCGGCCTCGTGTTCCGGCTGGGCCGGGAGATCGACGGGGTGACCTTCGAGGACACCCACCTCCGGGACGGAAGGGTGATCGCGGCCCGGACGACGGTGCTCGGCGGCTTCCGCGCCGGTGGCCCGTACGAGGTCCGGCTGCCCCCGGAACGGCTTCCGGTGGGCCGGGCCCACTGCGGCGTCCACGAGATGACCGGCCGCTTCACCGACGCGGAGGGGCACGAGCTGGCCGTGGAGCACCACCGCCTCCGCATCGTGCACCAGCCGGCCGCGCACAAGCGCTGGGCCCCGGCCCCCGCGGCCCCGTCCGCGCCCCTGTGACCAGACGAGAGGAACCGATCATGCGCAAGAGCTCGGTACAGAAGGGCAAGGGCAAGGTGAAGGAGACCGTCGGCAAGGTGATCGGCGACACCCGGATGGAGAGGGAGGGCAAGACCGACCAGATGGCGGGCAGGGCGCGCGAGGCGATGGAGAAGGTGCACGAGAGCGCGCTGAAGGCCCGCGACGAGCTCAAGCGGCGGACCTCCCGCGACGAGCACAGGCGGCAGAGCTCCTAGCCGGGTCCGGAAAGTCCCGGCTGGCCGTCTAGCGATCCGGGTGGCACGCCGCCGGGACGGTGCCCGCCGGAAGGTCCGGGGTGCGCGCCTGCTCCCGTACGGCCCGGGGCGAGAGGCCGAACTCGGCCCGGAACACCCGGCTGAAGTGGCTGGCCTCGCCGAAGCCCCAGCGCGCCGCGAGGGCGTACGCGGGCAGGTGGGCGAGGGCCGGATCGACGAGGTCCCGGCGGATCCGCTCCAGCCGCCGCTGCCGTACGTGGTCCCCGACGGTCACGCCCGACTCCCGGAACAGCACGTGCAGCTGCCGGACCGAGATGTGGTGCGCCGCCGCGACCGCGCCCGGTGACAGATCCTCGGCGAGGCGGTCGTCGATGTACGCGAGGATCCGCTCCAGGGTCCTCGTCGCCCCGCCCGGTCCGGCCGTCGCCGCCCCGGCGGCGGCCGTCTCGCGCAGAAGCGTGCGCAGGATCCCCGAGACGTGCTCGCCCATCTCGCGGCTGGCCAGTGGGCCGAATCCGCGGTCGCGGGAGGCCAGTTCGCCGATCACCGCCGCCAGGACCCGGCCGCTCGGCGACCGGGGCAGTTCGGCGTTGGCGGTGAGGGCGCGGGGGGTGGAGAGGTCGGCGGCGCTCAGCAGTCCGGCCGTACCGGGGTCGAGGGAGAGCACGAAGTACCGGTGGGCGGCGTCGAGCTCCAGCTGGAAGGGGCGCGCGCCCGTGTAGAGGACGAACTCGCCCGGGGCGAGGTCCGCCCGGCGCCCGTCCTGTTCGAGTGCCCCGCGCCCCGAGACGAGGAAGCCGAGGAGGTGGCCGGGCCGGGGGGCGGCCGGGGAGGGCCGGGGCATGACCCGTACGCGCTGCTCGCCGCTGATGTGGCAGCCGCTCAGCGCGCCGAAGCGGCAGGGTCTCAGCTCGGCGGTGTAGCCCTCCCGACTTCCGCCCCCGCCTCCGCTTCCGTTCCCGTCCCTGCCTTCCCGGTCACCACCGGAGCGACGGGACCCGCCGAAACCAGCCACACCGGGGGCACCAGGGGCGCCACCGGAGCCGTCCCACCCACCTGACCCACCTGCCCGGACCAGAACCGTGTCGAAGGCGCCCGCGCGGTCCTCCGACGTGGTGTCCAGGTACCCGAACACCAGGGTCCCGTCGTCCCGTCGTTCCAGCGGCATGCCGCATCACCCTCCGCTCCGTGCCAGGTCCACGCGCTACGGGCACAGAAGTCTGCGCTGCCGGACCAGTGCCCGCCGCGGGATTGCCAGATGCTCGCAGAGTCCCCGCCGACCCCGGAAGCACAGAGGCGATAACAGGTGGATGTACTTCTGGCAATTCTCGGCCAGTTCGGCCTATATGGGCTGCTCACCGTCGGTATCGCGGTGATCTTCGCGGCGACCCGCGTCGTCAATCTGGCCCAGGGCGACCTCGCCATGGCCGGCGCCTACGTCGCCGCCACCGTCACCGCGGCCCCCTTCGGCGTGCGCACCCTGATCGCGCTCGCGGTCGGTGCCCCGCTGCTGCTGCTCATGGAGCGGCTGCTGCTGCGGGGGGCCGTCCTCGACGGCCTGTCGTCGATGCTCGTCACCTGGGGTCTGGGCATGGCCCTGCGTCAGGGTGCCGAGCTGCTGTTCACCGGCACCTCGCGGACGGTCGCCGTCCCCGTGGAGGGCACCGTGTCCGTCCTCGGCACCCCGTACCCCGCGTACCGGCTGGTGTGCGCGCTGACGGCGACCGCGGTCGTCTGTCTGGTGCTCGTCCTCGCCCGGCGGACCGGCTGGGGCCTGACCCTGCGTGCCGTCGCCGACAACCCGGACATGGCGGCGGTGCTCGGCACCGATCCGCGCCGGCTGCGGACCGCCGCGTTCACCGTCGGCGGCCTGCTCGCGGTCCTGGCGGGCGTCCTCTACAGCCCGGTCCTCGCCGTCAACCCCAGCATGGGTTTCGGTCTTCTCGTCCCCGTCTTCTTCGGCCTCCTGCTCAGCCGCCCGGGCGCCCTCGGCACCGCCGCCGGCGCCGCCCTGTTCGTCTCCGCGCTGTCGGTGCTGCTGCGCACCTGGCTCTCCGACACCCTCGCCGAAGCCCTGTTCTACGCCGTCGTCGTCGCGATCGCCGCCCTGCGCTCGCGTCCTTGGATCGGAAGGTTCTCCGCATGGTTCCGTCGTACTCCCGCGCCTCTCGGCGCGGCCTGATGCGCGCGCCCCGGGCGGCGGCGCTCGCCCTGACCGGCGCCCTCGTCCTCGTTCCCTCGCTCACCGGATGTCAGGGGGCCGCCGTCTCCGACGACGCCCCGGCCGCGAACGGTCCGGTACGGATCGGGGTGATCGTGCCGCTGACCGGCCCGGTCTCCCAGGTCGGCACGGCGCTCCGCGACGGCCTCGAACTGGCCGTCAAGAAGGTGAACGCCGACGGCGGGATCGGCGGCCGGCCCGTCGAGTACGTCGTGGTCGACGACGCGGGCGACCCGGCCAACTCCACCCAGCTCGCCCGCCGGCTGGTCCGGCAGGACAAGGTGACGATGCTGTTCGGCACGATCACCGGCGACACGGCGGAGGCCGTCGGCCGGGTCGCCGACGAGGCCAAGGTGCCCTTCGGCACCGCGATCCTCGGCGACACCGAGCACTGCTTCCCGTACCAGTGGGGCTTCGGCGAGTCGACCCGGCAGATGCTGACCCCCGCCGTGCCCGCGCTGATCGCGAAGTACGGCAAGAAGGTCGCGGTCGTCGGCTCCGACTACAACTACCCGCGCTTCTACGCGGGCATCGCGGAGAAGCTCGTGAAGGACGCGGGCGGCACGACCGTCGCCTCCGAGTTCAGCCCGCTGGGCCAGACCGACTGGCAGCCCGTGATCAAGCGGATCGGCTCGGCCGACCCCGACCTCGTGCTCTCCATGGTCGTCGGCGCGGACGCCGTGACGTTCAGCAAGCAGGCGCAGCAGTTCGGCCTGCTCACTCCGCGCCTCGGCTACGAGGGCGCGCCGCTGGACGCCGACTTCTATCCGGCGCTCGCCCCGCTGGTCGAGGGCCGCACCCACACGGTCCGCTGGAGCGACGGTCTGGAAGACACCGAGAGCCGCGCGTTCACGGCCTCCTTCCGGTCCGCATACGGCTGGAAGGCTCCGATCCCCGAGGTCGCGGGCAACGCCTACTTCGGTGTCCGTTTCTTCCTGGGCGCCGCGGCGAAGGCCGGCACGACCGACCCGCAGGCCGTCAACAAGGCGATCGGTGAGTTCCGCTACGACAGCCCGCTGGGCAAGGGGACCCGGTTCCACCCGGCGAACCACGTCCTCCAGGCCGACATGCAGGACGTCACCATCGGCGCCGGCGGTGCCTACAAGGTGACGAAGACCCACCCGATGGTCGCCGACGAGACCCCGAAGAAGGGCTGCTCGTGACCACCTCCACCGTGCCTCCCGCGGTGCCTCCCTCCGGCGCGGGGTCCGGCTCCCCGTCCGCCGCTCCCTTCGTCCCGTCCGGGGCGAAGGGAGCGGCGGGGGCCGGGGCCCGGGGCGAGCGGCTGCGGCGGATCCTGCGGGTCGTGCTGCCCGCCGCGACCGTCGCGGGCCTGCTGGCCGCTCCCTTCGGCCTCGACGCCTTCGCCCTCGCCACGTTCACCCTGGGCCTGTGCCACGGCCTCTTCGCGTACGGCCTCGATCTGAGCTGGGGCCGGGCCGGGCTGCTGAGCGTCGGACACGCCGCGTTCTTCGGTCTGGGCGCCTACGCGGTGGCCCTCGCCCAGGAGCACGAGCTGTCCGTGTCGCTGACGGTCCCGGCGGCGGTCCTCGCCGCGGTGGCCATCGCGATCCCCGTCGTCCGGGTGGGGCTCGCCGCCCCCGTGCCCGACGCGCCGCTGATCCTGCTCACGATCGGCGTCGGTCTGCTGCTCCAGCGGGCCGCGACCACGCTCACTCCGGTCACCGGCGGCACCAACGGCCTGTCCGTCTCCGGGACCGACGTGGTCACCTCGTACTACTTCACCCTCGGCGCCGTCGCCTGTGTGGTGGGCGTGTGCGCGCTGTTCCTCGTCCGCGGCCGGTTCGGCGCCCGTCTCATCGCGGCGGCCCGCAATCCGGAACGGGCCGCGCAGAGCGGTGTCGACGGGCCCTGGGTCCGCTCGGTCGCCTTCGGCGCGAGCGCCGCCGTCGCCGCCCTCGCGGGTGCGCTGTACGCCCCCGTCGCCGGGCTCGTCTCGCCGACGGTCTTCGGCCTCGGTCTGTCGACGTCGGTGCTGATCTGGCTGGCGCTCGGCGGGCGCGAGTCCACGGTGGGCCCGTTCCTCGGCGCCGTCGCCGTCACCCTGGGCCAGCAGTTCCTGGGCGCCACCTGGCAGGGCTGGTACGTGCTCGCGCTCGCCGCGCTGTTCCTGCTGGTCGTCCGGCTCGCGCCGGGCGGGCTCACGGCGGCCCCGCGCCGCCTGCTCGCCGGCCCCGGCCCGACGGTCCGTCTGCCGGTGTCGGCCCGGCGCACGGGCAGGGGACCCAAGCGCACCAACGACGCGGAGGGCAGCGCCGGAACCGGGGACGCCGAGTCCGCGCCCCCGCACTCCGGGGACGTGGAGTCCACGGGTACGGATGCCGGGGTCGACCCGCTCGTCCTCTCCGGCGTCCGCAAGGCCTTCGGTCCCGTGGAGGTGCTCTCCGGGGTGGACCTGACGGTCGCCCCCGGGCAGTGCGTGTGTCTGATCGGGCCGAACGGCGCCGGGAAGAGCACTCTGCTCAGCGTCGTCGCGGGTCAGCTCGCCTCGGACTTCGGCACCCTGCGGATCTTCGGCACCGACGCGGGCCGGTTGCCCGTCCACCGGCGGGTGCGGCTCGGGGTCGGCCGGATGTTCCAGATCCCCAGCGTCCTCGCCGAACTGTCCCCGGCCGACAACCTCGACCTCGCCCGAATGGACGCCCCGGTCACCGCCGAACTGCCCGCCGAGTTCGGCGACCTGGCCGAGGACCGGGTGCGGACCGCCGGCACCCTGCCGCTCGCCGACCGAAGACGACTGGAGCTCGCCATGGTGCTGGTCGCCGCACCCCGACTGATGCTGCTCGACGAACCCGCCGCCGGACTCGGCCCGGACGACGCCCGCCGGCTCACCCGGGAACTGCGCGAGGTCAACCGCCGTACCGGCTGCGCGATGCTCGTGGTCGAGCACGACATGGAGATCGTGCGGGAGCTCGCCGACGAGGTCGTGGTCCTCGCCGGCGGCGGGGTCCTCGCCCGCGGCCCGCTCGACACGGTGGCCGCCGACCCGGCGGTCCGCGCCGCCTACCTGGGGGCATGATGAGCCTCGAACTGACCGCGCTGGCCGGCGGGTACGGACAGGCCGCCGTCGTCCACCCGACCGACCTCACCGTACGGGCGGGCGAGGTCACCGCCCTCATCGGCCGCAACGGCGCGGGCAAGACCACCCTGCTCCGCACGGTCTTCGGTCTCGCCGACCGGCACGGCGGCACCGTCGTCCTGGACGGCCGGAAGCTGCCCCCGGGCCGACCGGACCTGCTAGCGGCGGCCGGAGGCACCCTGATGCCCGAGGACCGCGGGGTGTTCCCGTCCCTGACGGTCGCCGAGAACCTGCGGCTCGCCCGCCGCCGCGACTTCTCCCCCGCGGTGGACCCGTACGAGGTGTTCCCGCTGCTCACCGACCGGGCCGGACAGCTCTCCGGGAGCCTGTCCGGCGGGCAGAAGCAGCAACTGGGCATCGCGAGGGCGATGCTGGCCGGCCGCAGCCTCATCGCGGTGGACGAACTCACCCAGGGCCTCCAGCCGTCCGTGGTCACGGACGTCCTGGACGCGCTCGGCGCGATCGCCGAGGCCGGGGTCGCCGTCCTCCTCGTGGACCAGCACGCCGGAGCGCTCCTCGACCGCAGCCACCACGCGGTGGCGATGGAGGCCGGGCGGGTCGTGCTCGACGCGCCGAACGGTCCCGGCCTGCGCGACCGCCTCGACGAGATCCTCGCGGTCCGCTGAGCCCCCGGGCCCCTCTCCCACCTCCCCTGTCTCCCCCCCCCTTCTTTCCTCCCCCTCCGCACCCTTCCGCCTGGAGTCACCGTCATGGACCCCTTCTCCTCGGCCACCGATCTCGCGGCGGCCGTCCGTCGCCGCGAGTTGAGCCCCGTCGAGATCGTCGACACCTATCTCACCCGCATCACCCGTCACAACGACGAACTGGCCGCGTTCACCTGGATCGACGAGGAGGCCGTACGCGCCGCCGCCCGCCGTGCCGAACAGGCCGTCATGGACGCGGCCCGCGACGACCTGGCCGTCCTCCCCCCGTTCCACGGAGTCCCGGTCCCCGTCAAGGAACTGACCCAGGTCGAGGGCCAGCCCGCGACCTACGGCTCCTTCGGGGTCGACGACCGTCCCCGCGACCTCACCGAACCCGTGGTGAGCCGGCTCCTGGACGCCGGCTTCCTGCTGATGGGCCGCACCAACGCGCCCGACATGGGGCTCCTCTCGACCACGGACAACAGCCGGTTCGGCTCCACCCGCAACCCCTGGGACCCCGACCGCTCCTCCGGCGGCTCCAGCGGCGGCGCCGCGGCGGCCGTCGCGGCCGGGCTCGCCCCCGTCGCCCACGCCAACGACGGCGGCGGCTCGATCCGCATGCCGTCCTCCTCCTGCGGTGTCGTCGGGCTCAAGCCGGGCCGGGGCAGGGTCCCCCAGCACGTCCCGGGCTGGGAGCACGCCACCGTCGAGGGCGCCATCACCCGGACCGTCCGCGACGCCGCCGCGCTGCTCGACGTCATGTCCGTGCCCGACCGCCTCGCCATGTACCACGCGCCCGCGCCGGAACGGCCGTACGCCGACGAGCCGGGCCGCGACGGCGGCCGGCTGCGGATCGGGCTGCTGACCGAGGCGCCCACCGGCCTGCCCGTCGACCCCGAGTGCGTCGCGGCGGCCGAGCACACCGCCCGGCTGCTCACCTCCCTCGGCCACGAGGTCTTCCCCGCCTCGCCGTCCTTCTTCAGCGAGCGGGCCATCATCGGCTACACCCAGATCGTCCTGGACGCGGCGCTGTGGGCCGCCCCGTACGACCGCCCGGAACTGGCCGAGCCGCATCTGCGGTTCAGGATGGAGCGGGCCGCCGGCCGGCACTCCGGCGAGTACACCCGGGCGGCCACGCTGCTGGCCGAGGAGTCCCGCGCGGTCCGCGCGCAGTGGGGCCGGGACTTCGACCTGCTGCTGACCCCGACCATGGCCTGCCCGCCGCCGCCGGTGGACGCCCTGCTCAAGGAGGCCAACAGCGACCCGGGCGGCCCCCGTACCACCGAGACGCAGATGATCTCGTTCACCGCGATCTGCAACATCACGGGTCTGCCCGCCGTGAGCCTGCCCACCCACACCTCCGCGGACGGGCTGCCGATCGGCAGCCAGCTCGTCGCGGGTCCGTGGGACGAGGCCGCCCTGCTCCGGGTCGCGGCCGAGCTGGAGCTGATCGACGGCTGGCCGGACCGTCACCCCGCGCGCTTCGCCGGCTGACACCACCGCGAGCGCCCCTCTCGTCGGCGGTGGCATCCCGCCACCGCCGCTGCGGTTCCCCTCCCTCATGGAATCCCCAGGGAACCGTCCCCCCTTGGAAGGAGCCGTTCATGGCACGAACCGCACCGGCCCGCATGCTGCGCCGGATCGCCGCCGAGCACCTCTCCGCCCCGTCCCCGGCCGTCGGCGCCCCGCCCGCCGGCGGGCTCTCCCGCCGCACCCTGCTCGGCGGGCTCGCCGCGGGCGCGGGGCTCGCGGCCGTGACGACGGTCGGGGCCGCCCGCCCGGCCGCCGCCACCACACCGCCCGTGGTCGCCGTCATCGGCGCGGGCATCGCCGGTCTGACGACGGCCCTGCGCCTCGCCGACCACGGCATCGCCTGCACCGTCTACGAGGCCGACAGCCGCGTCGGCGGCCGGATGTTCTCCCAGCCGGCCGGGGCCTACTGGGCGGCCGGGCAGGTCTCCGAGTGGGGCGGCGAGCTCATCGACACCGGGCACGCCGTCATGCAGCAGCTGGCCCAGCGGTTCGGGCTGCCATTGGACGACCTGCGGGCCGCCGAGCCGGCCGGATCCACCGAGGTCTACCGCTTCGGCGGCGGCTACTACTCGTACGCCGCCGCGAGCAACGACTTCAAGGGGGTACGGACGGCGATCCAGCGCGACCTGGCCTCCTTCGAGTGGCCGGTCGCGTGGAACGCCGCGAACAGCCCCGGCGCGGTGGCGCTGTCGAACATGAGCGTCTACGACTGGATCGAGACGCGGGTGCCCGGCGGTCACGGCTCCCGCTTCGGGAAGCTGCTGGACGTCGCGTACACCACGGAGTTCGGTACCGACACCCTCTCGTCCTCGGCACTGGGCATCATCGGGATGCTCGGCTACCAGCCGGCGCCCAACACCTTCGCGCTGTACGGGGAGAGCGACACCCGCTACCACCTGCGGGGCGGCAACCAGCGGCTCCCGCAGGCCATCGCGGCCTCCCTGCCGGCCGGCACGGTCCGCCAGGGCTGGCGGCTGAGATCCGTGACGGCGGTGGCGGGCGGCCGGCAGCAGCTCACGTTCACCGCCGACGGCTGTACGCGGACGGTGACCGCCGACCACACCGTGCTGGCCCTCCCCGTCGGCGTCCTCCAGCGGCTCGACCTGTCCGCCGCCGGGTTCGACGCCCTCAAGCTGGGCCAGATCGGCGCGATGCGGATGGGCCGTAACGTCAAGATGTCGCTCCAGTTCGACGGCCGTCCGTGGAACGCGGCCGGACCGTGGGGCCTGGCCAGCGGCAGCACCATGACCGAGACCGGGTACCAGACCTCCTGGGACTCCAGCCGGGCCCAGCCCGGCGCGCAGGGCATCCTGACGGTGTACGCGGGCGGCCCCCACGCGGATGACTTCACCCCGTCCACGCCGTTCCGCACGGCGTCGGACCCGCTGGTCGCCCAGTACGCGCGGACGGCCCTCGCCCAGCTCGAACCGGTCTTCCCCGGTATCACGTCGTACTGGACGGGCCGGGCCACGCTGGCCGCCTGGCCGCTCAACCCGTACGCGTACGGCTCCTACGCGGCCCTGCCCACCGGGTACTCACATGTGTTCGGCGGCTACGAGGGCGTCCGGCAGGGCAACACCCACTTCGCCGGCGAGCACACCTCCGAGTACGCCCAGGGGTACATGGAGGGCGGCGCGCAGTCGGGGGTGCGCGCGGCGGACGAGGTCCTCACGGACCTGGGCATCGTACCGACGAGCTGACGGCCGCCCGATGACGAAGGCCGGGACCCCCTCGGGGGCCCCGGCCTTCATGCGTCCCTGTCTCTCACCGCGTGGCGGCCAGCCGTCGGAGCAGGGCGAGGTCCACGTCCAGCAGACTGCGCACGACGGTCCGGCGCGGTGCCGGGGGGACGGGGGTGAGCGAGGGTACGGCGACCACATGGCAGCCCGCGGCCTCGGCGGAGGCGACGCCGGTCGGGGTGTCCTCGACGGCGACGCACGAGCCGGGGTCGGTGCCGAGGGCGGTCAGCGCGGCCCGGTAGGGGTCGGGGAACGGCTTGGTGCGCGGGGTCTCGCCCGCGGCCACGGTGACCGTGAACCAGTGCCGCCCGAGGGTGTCGAGGACGGTGTCCACGACCGACCGGGGGGACGCGGACACCAGTGCCACCGGCACGCCCTCGATGCGGGCGGCGGCGAGGAGTTCCACGGCCCCGGGGAGGGGGACGACCTGCCGGCGGACGAGTTCGGCGAAGCGTCGTTCGAGGGCCTCGCCGAGCGTGGCCTGCTCCGCGCCGCCCGGGGCGCGGTCGGCGAGGTGCGCGGCGCAGTCCTCGACGGCGCGGCCGAGGACGTACGAGAGGTCCGCCTCCGTCAGGGCGAGCCCGAGGCGGACGGCCTCCTCCTCGACCGTTCGGCGCCAGAGCCGCTCGGTGTCGACGAGCGTGCCGTCCATGTCGAAGAGGACCGCCTGGAGTTCGGTGTGCACGGGGTGTTCCTTCACTCCTCGGTGGCGCCGAGGTCGGGTGTGTCGCGCAGGTGGACGTGGCGCGTGGCGGAGGCGTGGAGTTCGAGGACGGTGAGGTCGTTGGCTCCGGGCCTGAGCACGGGGGCGGGGACGTACAGGCTGGTCTGGGGACCTCGGGACCAGTAGCGGCCCAGGGGGAAGCCGTTGATCCAGGCGAGTCCCTTGGTCCAGCCGTCGAGGTGGAGGAAGGTGTCGGCGGGCTCGTCCACGGTGAACGTGCCCCGGTGGAAGGCCGGTCCCACCGTGGGCCGGGCGGCGTCGTGGGGCCGGTGGACGACGGCGTCCGGGTCGTCGAGGGGCAGGGCGCGGCTGTGCCAGACGTCCGGCGCCGTGCCGTTGACCGTGGTCCGTCCGAGGAGGCCCTTGCGGTCGCGGATCGCGGGTCCGTAGTTGACGCGGCCCTGGTTCTCGACCAGGACGGAGAGCCGGGCTCCGGGGCGGGGCACGGTGAAGGCGAGGGCGTGCTCGTGGTTCTCGCGTTCCAGGACGCCGACCGGTTGTCCGTCGACGAAGACCTGGGCGCGGTCGTGGACCCGCTCTGCGTGCAGGAGCACCGGGCCGGCGGTGGGCAGGTCGGTCTCGTGGAGGACGAATCCGAAGGGGTGGCCGAGTTCCTCCAGGGTCAGCGGCCGGTCGGCGGTGCTGGGCGCGCCGAGGGCGTCGGCCTGTTCGAGGAGGCCGGCGGTGTGGGTGAGTTCCACGGGTCCGTACGCGGCCTTGGGGGCGACGGCGAGCGGGAGTTCGGCGGGTACGGGTGCGTGGCGGGCGATGACCTCGCGGAACGCGGCGTACTTGGGGGTGGGGTCACCGGCCTCGTCGAGGAGGGCGTCGTAGTCGTAGGAGGTGACGGTGGGGCGGTAGGTGCCCTTGTCGTTGGCTCCGTTGGTGAAGCCGAAGTTGGTGCCGCCGTGGAACATGTAGATGTTGACGGAGGCGCCGGCGGCGAGGAGTTCGTCGAGCGAGGCGGCGGCGTCGGCCGGGTCGCGGCGGGCGTGGATGCCGCCCCAGCGGTCGAACCAGCCGATCCAGAACTCCCCGCACATGAGGGGGCCACGCGGCTGGTGCTCGCGCAGGGCGGCGAGGCCGGCGGCGGCGCGGCTGCCGAAGTTGGCGGTGGCGAGGACGCCGTCGAGGCCTCCCCTGGCGAGGTCGGAGGGCTGGTCGCAGGTGAAGAGGGGCACGTCGACGCCGTGGCGGCGCAGCATCGCGGCGAGTTCGGCCAGATAGGCGGTGTCGTCTCCGTGGGCGCCGTACTCGTTCTCGACCTGGACGGCGATGATCGGTCCGCCGTTGCTGCCGAGGTGGGGGCGGAGGGGCGGCAGGAGGGCGCCTAGGTACTCGTCGACGGCGGTCAGGTAGTGGGGGTCGCGGCTGCGCGGTACGAGGTCCTCGTCGGCGAGCAGCCAGGAGGGCAGTCCGCCGCCCTCCCATTCCGCGCAGATGTACGGGCCGGGCCTGAGGAGGACGTGGAGTCCTTCGGCGGCGGCGGTGTCGAGGAAGCGGGGCAGGTCGAGGCCGCCGTCGAGGTGGAACTCGCCTCTGCGGGGTGCGTGGGCGTTCCAGGGGACATAGGTCTCGACCGTGTTGAGGCCGAGCAGCCGTGCCTTGCGGAGACGGTCGGCCCACTGGTCCGGGTGGACGCGGAAGTAGTGCAGGGCGCCGGAGATGATCCGGAACGGGCGGTCGTCTAGACGGAAGCCGTCGTCGGCGATCTCCAGTCGGGACATGGGGGTGGTGCTCCTAGGGGCGGATCGGTGGGTTCCGTCGGGGGCGTGCGGGGATTTCGAGGGATTCGGGGAGATTCGGGGGGGGGAGAGAGGACGTGCCGGTCAGGCCGCCGGGTGGCGGTCTGACCGGCACGACGGGTCAGGCTCTAGGCGAGCGGGCGGCACAGGAGCGCGTCGGGGACGCCGCCGTGGTTCCACTTCCAGGTGTACGCGACACCGGCGATGTACTCGCCGTCGCCGCACTGGCCCTTGTAGTAGCCCGGCGCCCAGTCACTGGCGGTCGAGCCGCCGGTGGCGGGCCGGTTGTCGCCGCTGTTGAACCAGAGCACGCGGCCGTTGGTGGGCAGGGAGGCCGTGGCGGGCGCGCACAGCAGGGCCCACATGGCGTTGGAGCGCACGCTGTAGCCGACCGCGAAGGTGCGGTCGGGGCACTGGAGCTTGTTGTAACCGCTCGCCCAGTCGCCCCCGGTGACGTACCGCTCGTCGGTCACGACGGTCCAGGGGCCGGCCGCCTTGGCCGGCTGGCCGGCGTCGGTGCACAGTCCTCGGCTGTCGCTGCGGGCGATGCCGACCAGTCGCTGGGTGTCCGGGCAGTTGGCCTTGCGGTTGCCCGGGGACCAGTCCGGCTTCGCCAGCATGGTGGCGGAGACGTTGTAGTCGGCGTGGTCGAGGTCGAGCATGTTCCAGCGGGAGACCTGGGCGACGGGGCCGGTCCTGCCGGTGGTCACGAGCCGGTTCCAGTCGTCGGCGCGCCAGTCGCCGCCGTCCTGGATGCCCTGGCGGGAGCCGTTGGCGCCGTATCCGATGAGGGCCCAGTTGTCCATCTGGGCGCCGGAGGCGTCGGTCCAGCCGACGAGGGGCCAGATCGCGAAGTCGGTGTCGTTGGCGACGAGGATGTCGGTGAAGCGGTGGAACCAGGTCTGTTCCTTGGTGTCGTTCGAGCCGCGGCCCGCCGCGCCGAACTCACTGATCCAGACCGGGGCGGTGAAGTGCTGGCCGTCCCGGGTGACGAAGAGCGCCTCGTTGCCGACCACCTGGGCGAGCTGCTCGGGGGTGAAGTCCTCGTAGCGGGGGTCACTGGTGGAGCCGGGGCCGCTGCCCGCGCCGGTGTTGGCGGGGCCGGTGTAGCCGTAGAAGTGGGCGGCGTACACGAGCTTGTCCGACCGGATGAGGGTGTGGGAGAGGTTGGCCACCGGCTTCAGCTGGGGGCGGCCGTGCTCCACGCCGTCGAGCGGGATGCCCGACCAGTTGATGCCCTCCATGATGATGAGCATGTCCGGGTCGGCCTGGAGGATCTTGTTCCCGGCCTCCTCGTACGCGGCGTAGAGGTCGTGGTCGTCGTACCAGCCCCAGTTGGGGTTGTCCCACGTGTCGCGGCGGACCTCGTTGCGCAGGTCGGTGCCGACGACGCGCTTGTTCGCCTTGTAGCGGTTCGTCAGGAACACCCAGTCGTCCACCCACTGCTGGGTGCTCTGGCTGCTGTTCCAGCGCTCGTTGCCGTCGAGTCCGCAGCAGAAGCGGGAGGTGGTGGTGTGGTTGTTGAGGATCACCGCGAAGCCGTCGGCGGTGAGGGCGGCGATGGCCGCGTCGAGGACCTGGAGGGGGGTCTTCCCCTTGAGCTGGGGGTTGGCGGCGACGGACGCGTCCGGCACGGGGGTGGTGTTGTGGACGAGGGCGTTGGAGAACGGCAGCCGGATGCTGTTGAGGCCGAGCCGGTGGAAGTCGGCCATGATCTCGGCCATCGGGACCCGGTCGAGGCCGAGCGGCATGTCGTGGGCGTTGATGGTGTGGGCGTGGTTGGCGTCGTCGTTGCTGTCGCCGCTGCCGTTCCAGGTGCCCTGGGCACCTTCCCAGTTCCCCGACTTCAGCTTGAAGCGGTTGCCGTCGGCGTCGACGATCCAGCGGCCCCGGGTGCTGAGCGGTGCCGTCCAGGACGCGGCGAGCTGCGGCCCGGTCAGGGGGACGGGGGGCGCCACCGACTCGGCCGCTGCGGCCTGGAAGGGGGTGGCGGCGGCGGGGGTGCCGATGAGCAGCGCGGACAGTACGGCCAGGGCCGAGGTCGCGCGTCGGAGCAGTGTGCGAGGTGGCACGGTGTCTCCTTGCTGTGGAGGGGGGATGAGCCTGTTCTCGTGGTGCGGACCGGTGGAGCGGCGTGCGGGCGTGGGGGCCGGCCGCGGGGCCGTGGGCTCGCGCCCCGGCCCCGGGCTGCTCGGGGTCAGCCCTTGAGGCCGCTGGTGGCGATGCCTTCGACGATGTAGCGCTGGGCGACGAGGAACATGACGACCAGGGGGGTGATGGTCACGACGGCGCCGGCGAACAGTCCCGGGAGGTTGATCGTCTGCGCGGTGAGGAAGGTGGACAGCGCGATCTGCGCGGTCCAGGCGGAGGGATCCTGGCCGATGACCAGGGGCCACAGGAAGGAGTTCCAGCTGTCGATGAAGGACAGCGCGCCGAGCGAGGCCAGCATCGCCCCGGAGCTCGGCAGGGCGATCCTGCGGTACAGGCCGAACCAGCCGAGGCCGTCGAGCCGTCCGGCCTCCTCGATCTCGGTCGGGAACTGCAGGTAGAAGTTGCGGAACAGCAGGACCGCGAAGGGGTTGAACAGGCCGGGCACGATGATGCCCCAGAGCGTGTTGACGCCTCCCATGGAGCCGACGACGACGAAGGTCGGCACGAAGGTGACCGAGCCGGGGATCATCAGGGTCGCCACCACCAGGGCCAGCAGGACGCCTCGTCCGGGGACGGGGATCCGGGCGAGGGCGTAGCCGGCGGCGGAGGCGAGCAGGGTGGAGACGGGGGCGGTGATGCCGGCGATCAGCAGCGAGTTGCCGAGGGCCCGGCCCATGGAGACGGCGGGGTCGCCGAACAGCTCGGTGAAGTTCTCGAAGTGCATGGTGGAGGGCCACCACGTCCACTCCGGAGCGGTCAGGCTCCGGGAGTCCATGAGCGAGTTGCGCAGCATCAGGTAGAAGGGCGCGAGGAAGGCCGTCATGAGCAGGCCGATGAACAGGCCGCGGGTGAGGAGGCGGCCGGCTCGGGACAGTCCGGGCAGGGTGGTCATGCGCGTATCACTCTCCGCTCCTGCCGAATCCGGTGAACCGTCCCTGTACCAGGGTCACTCCGACGATGACGGCGGTGAGCAGGAAGGCTCCGGCGGAGCCGAGGCCGTAGTTCTGGCTGCCCATCGCGGTGTTGTAGAGGTGGACCAGTGGGGTCTGTACGGGGGCGGTGCCGGCTCCGGAGAGCCCGATGCTGAACAGGTTGTAGAACTCGTCGAAGGCCTGGAAGGCGGCGATGAAGAGCAGCATCAGCACGGCGACGGAGGTGTTCCGCAGCATCGGCAGGGTGATCCTGGTCAGCAGTCGCAGTCCGGTGGCGCCGTCGAGCGCGGCGGCCTCGTTGACCTCTCGGGGGATGGCCTGGAGGCCGGCGAGGAAGAGCACCATGTAGAAGCCGACCTGGAGCCAGAGGCGCAGGGTGATGAGGACGACCCAGTAGAGCGGCGGCGATGTGGACTGCAGCCAGGCCACGGGCTCCGCTCCGAACCATCCGCCGATCGTGTTGGCGATGCCCGCCGGCAGACCGTTGAACAGCGACATCTTCCACAGCAGGGACGCGGCGACGTACGAGACGGCGGCCGGGATGAGGAAGGTGGTGCGCAGCAGGGCCCGGCCCCGCCGGACCCGGTGCACGAGCAGGGCGAGTCCGAGGGAGGCGGCGAAGGTGACCGGCACGATGAAGGCGGTGAACACCAGGATCTGGATCAGGGAACCCCGGAAGGCCTCGTCGGCGAGGAGTGCCCGGTAGTTCTCCAGTCCGACCCAGTTGCCGAGGGCGATGGTGCCGCGTGCGTCGCTGAGGCTGAGCAGGAAGCTCCAGCCGATCGCGACGTACTTGAAGATGCCGAGTCCGATCAGGGTCGGCGCCGTCAGCACCACGAAGGCGGTCCATCCGGACCGTCCGACGCGGGGGCGCGCCGGGTGGGCCCCGCCGGAGCGGGACCGGCCGGGGCGGGTCCGGCCCGCGTGTGTTCCGGCGTCGTCGGGGGACCCGCCGGCGTGTGGCGGACCGGAGTCCGCCGCCCTCCCGGGCTTCTGTGTCATGTCGGTCACCGGGTTCACGCGCCGCGCTGCTTGTCTATCTCGCCCTGGGCCTTCTTGACGGCGTCCGCGAGGAGGCCGGCCGGGTCGCCCTCACCGGCGACGATCTTCGCCGCGGCGGCGTTGAAGGTGCTGCTCACGGCGGTGTCCCAGGTGCCCGGGTAGTGCTTCCCGTACTTCTGGGAGAGCACCACGGACTCCTTGGCCGCGCCGGAGGAGAGCTTCTTCGCGGTGGCCGCCACGGAGGCGCGCGGCGGGACGTGGAAGCCGTAGCTCTCGGCGAAGTCCTTCTGCAGGTCGGACTGCTGGACCCAGAGCCACTGGACGAACTTCTTGGCCGCCTCCATGTTCTTGCCCTTGGCGTTGACGCAGCTGGTCCAGCCGCCGACGCGGACGACGGGGGACGCGCCGGTCTTGAAGGCGGGCCAGGGCACCACACCGAAGTCGTCGCCGAGGGCCTCGCTGATGGCGGGCATCGCCCAGAGGCCGCACCACTGCATCGGGACGACGCCCTGGGTGAAGGCGGAGGGGTCACCCCAGTCCGTGGTGAAGCCGAGCAGCAGCGACTTGTCGTCGTGCAGGCGCTTCAGGCCGGTCAGCGCTTCGAGCGCCTGGGCCGAGCCGAACGCGACCTTGCCGTCGGGGGTCACGAGGTCGCCGCCGTTGGAGAAGACGGCGAGGGTCCCGGTGTCGCCGAGGCCGTCGTTGCCGACGAAGAGGCCCTTGCTCTTCTTGGTGCTCAGGGCCTTCGCCGCGGCGACGAGCTCGTCGAAGGTGGTGGGCGGCTTGATCCCGGCCTTCGACAGGACGCTCTTGCGGTAGTAGAGCATCATGACGTCGTCGATCATCTTGACGCCGTAGAGCTTGCCGTTGACGCCGACCGATTCGACGGCGTTCTTGTTGAAGTCGCTCTTGGCGCTGCCGTACACGTCGTCGATCGCGGCGATCTGGCCCCGGCGGGCGAGGTTCTCGTTGAAGTCGCCGATCTCGAAGACGTCGGGGGCGGCCGCGGTGAGCAGGGTCGCGTTGAGCTTGCTCGAGTAGTCGCCGGGGACCCAGGTCACCTTGACGGCGATGTCGGGGTTGGCCTTGGTGAAGGCGGTGGCGTAGCGGAGCACGGCCTGCTGGGTGCCGGCCTCGCCGTAGGCGTGGTACCAGACGTTGAGGGTGGTCTTCGCCCCGGAGCCGGAGCCGCCGTTGGGGTCGGTGCTGCAGGCGGTGCTCAGGACGCTTCCGGCGGCGACGAGCAGAGATCCCGTGAGGAATCCTCGTCGGCTAAGCTCGGTTCTGCGTGCGCTCATGTCCCGTCCTTCTGTGAGGGTGTGTGCTGGGCGGATGTGCTACCTGGCCGGGCGCCTTCGTCAGTGCTTGCCGGCAGAGGAGGGCGACGGCCAGGGAGTCGTACGTGACGGCTGCGGGGATTCAGCCGGCGCCGACCGTGGGAGTGGCCGCGTACTGCGGGAAGAGTGCCTGGATGGCCACGGCCGCGCCGCCGCGGGCCCACTCCTCCCAGGGGAGCGGTCGGAGCGACAGCGGGCAGCGGGCCGCGGTGCCGAAGACCTGTGCGGCGTAAGCGTCCTGGATGTGACGGCCGACCAGGTCGTAGGCGTCGACCCCTTCACCGCTGACGACGACCCGTTCGGGGCCGACGACGTTGACCAGTGCGGCGATGCCGGCCCCGATCGCGTTCCCGGCTCGGGCGAAGGCCTCGCGCGCCGCCTCGTGGCCGTCGCGGGCCATCCGGACGACCTCGTCGAACGTGAGGTTCTCGTCCGCCGTGGCGCGGCGGACGGAGGCGAGGATCGCGTCGGTCGAGGCGATCGCCTCCACACAGCCGCGGGCCCCGCACCGGCAGCGAGGACCGGTCGGGTCGACGCAGATGTGCCCGACCTCGCCGGCGACTCCGTAGGCGCCCCTGAGCAGGCGCCCGTTGACGACGAGGGCGGATCCGATACCGGCGCCGATGGTGACCAGCGCGAAGTATCCGGTGCCGATGCCTTCGCCGAACCAGTGTTCGGCGACGGTGAGGGCCCGGACGTCGTTCTCGACGGTGACCGACAGACCGGTGGCGGTGGTGAGCAGTTCGGCGAGCGGTACGTCCCGCCAGCCGAGGAGTCCTGAGTGGCGGAGCCGTCCGCCGTCGCGGTCCACGTCCCCGTTGACCGCGACACCGAGGTGACGCGTACGGTCCCGGAAAGCCGGTCCGCTGTCAAGGAGTTCGTCGACGAGCTCGGCGACGAGGGCGGTGACGGCCTCGGGGGTGCACGCGCCGAGGGGGCGTACGGCCGTGGCCCGGACGCCTGCCCGCAGGTCGCACACGGCGCCGAAGAGCTGGTCGACGCTGATCTTCAGCCCGATGAAGTACTCCCGGTCGGGATCGACCGCGAGCGGGTTGACCGGCCGGCCCGCACCGGGTGCGGTGCGTTCCGGCGGCAGTTCGTACAGGTAGCCGTCGTCGATGAGGGGCCTGGCGGCCTTGGTGACGGCGGTCGATGAGAGTCCCGTGCGCCGCGCCAGTTCCACTCGGCTGAGCGGTCCTTCGGCGAGGAGCAGGGCGAGCACCGCGGTCTCGGCGGGTGCGGTGACCAAGGGCTGCGGGGGAGGTCGAAACACGCTAGAAACGTAGAGCAAATAAATAACTTCTTCCAGTATTGATTTCCGAGTTGGGCTCGCCCTACGCTCAAGGCCGCCTCCGTGCCCACTCCGGGACGCCTCCGTCACGGCGCCTTCTTCGCGTCATACGGCCCTGGAACCACGCCTGTTACTCCACCGCCGTCAGGGGACCCATCCGTGCTCGCCACGCTCCCGTCCGTCACCTTCGATCCCGAACTCGGCCTCGCGGTCCTGCGTACCCCGAACAGCCTGTACGCGCTGCGCGTCGGCTCCGACGGCAGCCCCCGGCACCTGTACTGGGGGGCGCCGCTCGACGCGCCCGCCCTCGCCGCGCTCCCCGAAGCGGTCTCCCCCGCCGACAGCAGCTTCGAGGCCGACGCCGCCCCGGACGAACTCGCGCCGCAGACCGGCGCGCGCTTCGGTCCCGCCGGACTCCAGATCCGCTTCGCCGACGGCACCCGCGGCGCCCAGTGGCGCTTCGCCGGCCACACCCTCGACGACGGCGAACTCCGGCTGGTCCTTGAGGACCGGCAACGCCCCCTGCGGGCCGAACTCCACTACCGCGTAAGGCCCGACTCGGACGTCGTGGAGCGCTGGACGGTACTGACCCACACCGGGGAGGCGGACGGCCCCGCGGACCCGGTCACCGTCGACCGGCTGGACTCGGCGTCCTGGACCGCTCCCCCGCTGGCCGACTACCGGCTCAGCCATCTGGTCGGCGGCTGGAACAGCGAGTTCCAGCTCCGGCGCGACCGACTGCCGGTCGCCGAGACCGTGTTGACGAGTCGGCGCGGGATCACCGGGCACCACGCGAACCCCTGGCTGGCGATCGACGACGGCACCGCGGCCGAGGACCGGGGCGAGGTGTGGAGCACCGCACTCGCCTGGAGCGGGAGTTGGCGCGTCACGGTCCACCGCGACCCGGTCGACCGTACCGTCTGGACCGGTGGCTTCGGCCACGAGGGGATCAGCTGGACGCTGGGACCCGGCCAGAGCCTGCGCACCCCGGTGTACGCGGGCCTGTACTCCCCCGACGGCTTCGGCGGGGCCAGTCGCACCTGGCACCGGTACGTACGCGGGCACGTGCTGCCGGAGCCCGAGCGGGACCGGCCGGTGCTCTACAACTCCTGGGAGGCAACCGGGTTCGACGTCGACGAGGCCGGGCAGATCCGGCTCGCGCACCTGGCCGCCCGCGTCGGCGCCGAACTCTTCGTCCTGGACGACGGCTGGTTCGGCACCCGCCGGGACGACCGCTCCGGACTCGGCGACTGGACCCCCCGCCCGGAGGCCTTCCCGAACGGGCTGCGTCCGCTCGCCGACGAGGTGCACCGCCTGGGCATGGACTTCGGGCTCTGGGTGGAGCCGGAGATGGTCAACCCCGACAGCGAGCTGTACCGGTCCCACCCGGACTGGGTCCTGAACTCCCCCCGGCTCGACGCGACAGAGCTGCGCAACCAGCTCGTGCTGAACTTCGCCCGGCCCGAGGTCGAGGAGTGGGCGCTGAAGACCCTGGACTGTCTGGTCGCCGACCATGACGTCGACTGGCTCAAGTGGGACGCCAACCGGGCCTTCACCGAGGCCGGCTGGGAGGGCCACCCCGACCCCGACCGCCTGTGGATCGACCACACCCGGGCCGTCCACCGCATCATGGACCGGCTCCGCGCCGCGCATCCCGGTCTGCGCATCGAGGCCTGCGCGGGGGGCGGCGGGCGCGTCGACCTCGGCATACTCGCCCGTACCGACCAGGCCTGGACCTCGGACAACACCGACCCGGTCGACCGGATCGGCATCCAGGACGGCTTCAGCCAGCTCTTCCCCGCACAGGCCATGGCCGCCTGGGTCACCGACAGCCCCAACATCGCCACCGGCCGCCGGACTCCGCTGCGCTTCCGCTTCCACGTCTCCATGGCCGGGGCGCTGGGACTCGGCGGGGACCTCACCTCCTGGTCCGACGAGGAGCTCGCGGAGACCGCCGAACTCGTCGCCCTCTACAAGCAGATCCGCCCGCTCGTCCAGCGCGGACACCAGTACCGTGTCACCCCGCCGGGACCGGTGACCGCCGTCCACTACGCGGCGCCCGACGACAGCGACCACGCGGTCCTCGTCTGGCGCCCCGCGACCCGCTTCGGCCACCGCCCCGCCCCGGTGCGGCTGCCGGCCCTCGACCCGGAGGCGCACTACCTCGACCTGGATCTCGACCGGGTGCACAGCGGAGCGGTCCTGGTCCGGCAGGGCATCGACCCGCGGCTTCCCTCCGGCGACTACGCCAGCAGCCTGATCCGGCTCCGCCGCGTCGCTCCCTGAGCGGGACGCCCGCCCACGGGTGTGCGGGGCCGGGCCACCGGCCGCCGCACACCTCGCGAACCCCTGCCCCCGTACCCCTCCCCATCCCCTCCCTACGACACTCTGGACCGGACCATGAACACCGCCACGGACACCACTCGCGTACTGGTGATCGGCATCGACGGCGTACGCCTCGACCTGCTCCCCGAACTGGACACCCCCCACCTCGACGGCATCGCCCGCGCGGGGTTCCTCGCACCGGTCGAGGTGGATGCCGTGACCCCCACGATGTCCGGCCCGTGCTGGACCACGATCGTCACCGGCGTCGGCGTGACCAAGCACGGTGTGTGGGCCAACCGCCTCGACGGCAACCGGCTCGACGTCTTCCCCGACTTCACGACCCGTCTCGCCGCCGAGTGCGGGCTGCGGACCTTCGCCGTCGGAGGCTGGGCGCCGCTCTTCATGGCGCAGCAGGGCGGACCGCTCTTCGTCGCCCCCACCCGGCTCGGCTACGTCGCTCCCAGCGAGGACACTCCCGAGGCCTGGGAGGAGGTCGACGAGCGGGTGACCGTCGAGGCGGAACACCTGCTCGGCCTGGACGAGCAGCTGCACGCCGGCTTCGTCTACCTCGGCGCCGTCGACGAGACCGCCCACTTCCTCGGCTGCGACGTGGCGTACCGCCGGTCGATCGAGGCGGCGGACCGCCGGCTGGGACGCATCCTCGACGCGGTCCGCGAGCGCCCCGGCCACGCGGACGAGCAGTGGACGGTCATCGTGGTGACGGACCACGGCCACCGCGACGAGGGCGGCCACGGCGGACGCAGCGACCTGGAACGCACGGCCTGGATCGCCGCGTCCGGCCCCGGCCTGACGCCCGAAGCGGCCCCGAAGACCCTCCACCACGCGGACGTCGCCGCGCACGTCTACACGGCACTCGGCATCGCACCGGACCCGCATTGGACGCTGGACGGCACGGCCTTCACGGGGTGACCCGACGGCGCGGCTTCACCGTTCGGCCCGGCGTGCGCATGTCACCAGCCCGGCCATGTCCGGTTCCTGACATGCCGGTTCCTGACATGCCGATTTCCGTCAGGGACGCGCACCGACGGAAGGGTCACCGCCACCCGGGACGACCGGACCCGCCACGGCTGCAACGGCTTTCACGCCGCAGCACGGCACAGCTGGTCTCAGCACAGCACAGCTGGTCTCAGCACGGCACAGCTGGTCTCAGCACAGCCCAGTTGGGCTCAGCAGAGCTCCGCCAGAAAGGCGGCGACCTCGGTGGCGAACCGCTCCGGAGCATCGTGATGTACGACATGACCGGCCGTCATCTCGACCAGGCGGGCCCCTCGGCCGCGGCGGGCGACCATGGTCCGGGCGTGGTCGCCCGTCAACTCGTCGCTCTCCGTTCCGTGGACCAGCAGGGTGGGGCAGGACACGGCTGTCCAGTCGTCCCAGTGATCGCCGTTGAGCGCCTGCTGGGACGACACGGTGTCCTCGATGCCGAAGGAGTAACCCCAGCCCGAATCCCGCTGCCGGAACGCGCATTCCAGGTAGGGCGCCGCCCCGCCCAGGGCGTCGACTAGGGCTTCTCGGGACGGGGAGGCGAGGGGAAGGCGCGTGGTGAACGACCAATCGCAGTGGACGACCGCGCCGATGTCCTCCACGATCAGCCCGCTGACCCTGTCCGGGTGCCTGGCGGCGAACTGGTAGGCGTTGACCCCGCCCAGCGAGTGCCCCAGCAACGGCACCGGCCCGGCTCCCACGTGCCGGTGGAAGTCGAGGACATCGGCGACGTAGCCGTCGCGACCGTAACCGTCGGCGGGGTCGGAATCCCCGTGCCCGCGCTGGTCGAGTGCCATCACCCGCCACCGCGGCGCCAGCGCCACCGCGAGCGCCGCGAACGCCGATGCCTCGTTGTAGTGCCCGTGCAGCGCGAGAAGCGGCTCCCCGGGACCGCCGAAGTCCAGATACGACAGCTTCCGCTCACCGGCGGTGAAGAACTCGCGCATGAGGCGGATCATAGGACTCGGCACTGACAGGCCGAGGGCTGCCCAGGGCGCCCGCGCTGCGGCCGGACATGGCCGTGCTCGACGTACGCAGTTCATTCCCGGTCAGCGGGGAGCGGGACCCGCCATTCGAGGACCGTGCCGCCGGGCGGCCGGGGGCGCGTACGGACCGTCAGGTCACCGCCGAGATGTCGGGCGCGTTCGGTCAGGTTGCGCAGGCCGCTGCGGGCGCCGCTCGGCGGCATGCCGACGCCGTCGTCGCTCACCGTGACCGTCAGGACGTCGCCCTCGACGACGACCGCGACCTCGGCCCGGCCGGCCCGGGCGTGGCGGGCCACGTTGGTGAGCGCCTCGCCGATGACCGCGACGACCTCCTGGGCCATGCCGGGCGGAACGTCCGTGTCGAGGAGGCCCTCCATGCGTACGGCGGGGGCGAAACCGAGTATCGACGCGGCCGATTCGGCCGCTTTGACGATGTGGTGCCTGAGCTTCGGTGTGCTTCCGGGGGTGTCGTGTGCCCGCAGGCCGAAGATGGTCGACCGGATGATCTTGATGGTGGTGTCCAGGTCTTCGATCGCCCGGTTCAGCCGGTCCACGGCCTCCGGGTGTTCGACGAACCGGCGAGCGCTCTGCAGCGTCATCCCCGTCGCGAACAGCCGCTGGATCGCCAGATCGTGCAGATCGCGCGCGATACGGTCGCGGTCCTCCAGAAGGCTCACCTGTTCGGCGTCCCGGCGCCGGTCGGCGAGTTCCAATGCGAGGGCGGCCTGCCCCGCGAAGCCTGGGAGGGCGATGGTCTCGGCGCCCGTGAAGCGCGGCCGGCCGCTGCGCCGAGCGAGGATGAGCACCCCGCTCAACCGTTCCTTCGTACCGACCGTGACGGCGACCGCCGGCCCGAAGCCCCGCCATCGCTCGGGCCGCACCGTGATGCGTTCGTCGCTCTCGACGTCGCTCACGGTGACCAGACCGTCCCGGGCCAGAGCCGCGGCGGCGAGGGTGCCCTCAGTGGTGGGCAACACGACACCCCGGTGGGCGTCGGCGCCTTCTCCGGCGGCCAGCGAACCCAGCAGTTCGCCCCGGGACCCGACCAGGTGGAAGACCCCGATGTCGGCGCCCGCGATGTCCACCGCCCGCTCCAGCATCCCGTCCAGGACGTCGGCCTCCGCCGCGCCCGACAGGAGGGCGCTGGTGAGGTCGGAGCTGGCCGCGAGCCAGCGCTGGCGCAGACGACCCTCCTCGTAGAGCCGGGCTTTCTCGATGGCGATGCCGGCGGCGACCGCGAGGCTCATGACGACGGCCTCGTCCTCGGCGTCGAAGTCCGCCCCGCCCCGCTTCTCCGTGAGGTAGAGGTTGCCGAACACCTCCTCGCGGACCCGGATGGGGACGCCGAGGAAGGAGTGCATCGGCGGGTGGTGCGGCGGGAAGCCGTACGAGGCGGGGTGCCGGGACAGCTCGGAGAGGCGCAGCGGCCGGGGATTGCGGATCAGTTCGCCGAGGATGCCGTGGCCGGAGGGCAGGTCCCCGATCCGTTCCCGCAGCTCGCCGTCGATGCCGATGGGCAGGAACTCGGCGAGGCTCCGGTCCTCGCCGATGACGCCCAGGGCCCCGTACTCGGCGTCCACGAGGGTCACGGCCGCCTCCACGATGCCGCGCAGCACCTGCGGCAGGTCCAGCTCCCGGCCCACGGACATCACGGCTTCCAGGAGGCCGTCGAGCCGGTCCCGCGTGCCCCGCACCTCGTCGATCCGCGCCTGCAGCTCGTCGAGCAGCTCGTCCAGTCTCAGCCGCGGAATCCTGCTCGCCGCCGGTCCGGGCTCGTCCCCGCCCATCGCGGCCTCCGTCCTCGCCCGGGTCTCGTCCACGTCGAACCGCCGCCCGCCGGGCGGCACCTTCACGGTAAGCCGGAGGGGGCCCGGTTTCCTGTCGGTCGGCGGGTGGCGGGCGGAACGGGGTCCCGTTCGGCCGGGCGAAGGGGCCGTTCGGCCCTCCCCCGGTCGGCGGACGGTGGTGGAGCGGGCGGCGCACCGCCGGGAGGACGGTACTCGGACAGGTGCGCCCGTCGCGGACCGGGCGTCCACCCTCCGCGCCCTTCGAGAAGCATCCCCGGATCGCGCTGCTAGGCACGGTCGAGGGCACCCCCGTGGAAGGGCTCGCGGCAGGCCAGGCGATGCAGCGGATGCTGCTGCGGGCCACGCTGGACGGGCTGTCCACGTCGCTGACGTCCCAGCCCCTCGAATGGACCGGACTCCGCACCCTCGCACGGGATCCGGCGTCTCCCACGGCCTACGTCCACATGGTGTTCCGCCTCGGATACGGCCCGGCCGGCCCACGCCTCGCCGCCCCGTCGCCGAGGTGATCACCTTCGCCTGACCGCGGTCACCGGAAGGGGGACGGAAGAGAAACGGAACCGCATTCACCCTCGAAGTCACCGCGATAGCGCTCCGTGACATCCGCCTCGGCAACGACAGGTGCGCCACACCCACTCCCGCCGCTCACCCCACGCGTGCGACATCCGCCCACAGCGCGGTGGCGTCGGGTGAGAGCGGTGTGACCGATCGGTCCGGCGCGTCGTCCTCCGCGTCCCACCACATGCCCTGGCCGGCGGCCATGACCCGTCCCTGGGCCCCCGTCCGCCAGTGCCCGCGCAGTACGTGGAACACCCCGGCGTGCCCGATGGGCGGGTCGACCGGTGCGGCGACCCGTTCCACCCGGGTCGTCCACCGGCCCCGCCGCGCCATGATGTTGAGCACCCGACAGGCACCGCCCGGCAGCTCGGCGGAGAGCGCGAGATCGCCGGAGAACTCGAAGGGCTGGCCCGGGCGTGCGAGCAGTCGGTCGAACACGCCGTCGGAGGTCAGCCGCACGCCGTCACCCGCCAGGAGGGTCAGCGTCCGGTCGACCCCGGGGAACGCCGAGAACGGCCCGCCCCGGTCGATGTCGGCGATGCTCGCCCGCCACTCGAACCCCTCGGCATCAAGGGGCCACGAGACGATCTCCCGGGTGGCGCCCCCGCCGTTGCGCCACCGGCCCACCGTCAGCGTCTCGACGTCGAAGTGGTTCATCCGGGGCTCCTGTGCTGCGTGCGATGGGGCGCGGACCCCACCCGGGCAGACCGGTTCAGGGGTGGGTCGCCCACGCCGGTGAGCGGCGGGCGAAGTCTATGCGGCCCCGTCGAGGGGCGCGTCCAGCCGGGTGTCACAGGCCATGCGCGTCCTCGCGGGAGATCCGGTACGGCACACACGGGCGGAGCCGCCCCTCGGGCACGCTCGGATCCTCGAAGTCGTCGGCCGGGTCGCGGGTCATGCCGATCCGGCGCATCACCGCCCGGGAGCGAAGTTTACGGACGGTCGTCGTCGCCAGCACATCCGGCAGTCCGAGGGCCTCGAAGCCGAAGGCCAGGCAGGCCGGGGCGGCCTCGGTGGCGTAACCGTGCCCCCACGCCGCACGCGTCAGTCGCCAGCCGACGTCCACCCCGGCGAACGGCATGTCCGTGCCCACCCGGTCGAGACCGGCGCGGTCGATGAACTCACCGGTCTCCCGCAGTTCCAGCGCCCACCACCCGAAACCCCGCGCCTCGAAGTCGGCCCGCATGGCGGCCACCACGGCATCGCTCCGCTCCCGTGTCAGCGGCGCTCCCCGGTGCTCCCGGACTTCGGGATCGGCGTTCATCGCCGCCCACGGGTTCGCGGTCGGCCTCCCGCCACCGACGGAGCAGAAGACGATCGGTTGGCAGCTCTGTCATGCCGCCTAGTGCGTGTATCGGAAGTAGATCAAAGACGCGAGTGATCGCATGCTTCGGCGCCGGGTCGACTGACATACTCCGCGCCGTGATGACTGACCACAGTTCCGGCCCGGCTCTGACTGTCAGCGAGCGTGACTCTGAGCTCCACGACCGATTGACCGAAGCGTTGATCGCCTTCAACAGTGCCGCCACAGGCGCGCCTGACCGCGGCACGTTCTCGATCAAGGTCACCGATGAAGCGGGTGAACTGGTTGGCGGGTTGACCGCGCGAACTTGGGGTGGCCTCTGCGGCATCGAGCTGTTGTGGGTGCGCGAGGACAGTCGCAAGGATGGTTGGGGTAGCAGGATCTTGCAGGCAGCCGAGGCTGAGGCACGGCGGCGTGGTTGCGACCGCCTCTCCACCTCCACCTTCACCTTCCAAGCTCCCGGCTTCTATCAGCGCCATGGCTTCGGCGAGACCGGTCGGACACCGGGTGTCCCTGGCGGGCACGCAGACGTGCACCTGTTCAAGTCTCTGACCGACTCGCCACACTTGTGTGAGTCGTAGACGCGCTGATCACAGCCACTCGTTGATGGCTGCCACCAGTACCGTCGCTTCGTAGCGGACGGCGGGCTTGTCATATCTCGTGGCCACTGCCCGGTTCCTCCTGAGGCGGTTGATCCCGCACTCGACCGCATGGCGCTCGCGGTAGTCGACCGGGTCGAAGGCCGGCCGCCGCGGGAGCCGAGCTTTCGGCGGTTGCGTGCCTGGTCGGCCTTGTCCGGGATGGTGCAGCGGATCCCGCGTCGGCGCGGGCCGCAGCAGCCGATCAGCGGCGCCCGGGCACTTGAGATCGGCCAGGAAGTCCTCGGCGACCTCTTCCCCGCACTCCGCAGCCAGTAGCCAGGCAGCGATGACACCCTCGCCCCAAGGGCAGCGCCGAACGTTGCGGGTCAACGCTTCGGGTCTGCCGATCATTCGGGCAATGACTTCTCCCACCTCCGCTTCCTCCAGCCCGAAGGGCGCCGGTACTCCGCGAAGTTCCCACGGCAGCGGTTCAACGAGGACGCCGTCCAGGCGCTGGGGGACCGCGTCCACAGTCGGATCCAGGAGGAGAGCGTCCCTCACGTCCGCCGCCTGGAAGAGGCCGACGGGATCGATCAGCGGATCGAGGAGATCCGCGCGGCCACGGCCGAGAAGGGTCCTCGCCGCCGAAGAGGCCCGCGAGGAGCTGATCGAGGCCCAGCGCAAGGACGAGCGGCTCCTCCTCGCCGACACCGCCTGGGAGGCGGAGCGTGAGCTCTGGCGCGCGATGACGGGGCGGCGGCCCGGATGGTGATGGCGGTGGTGAGTGTTCCCGGACGCCCGGACGGTCCGATCGCTCGATAGCCCGATGCGGGGGTAGCCGGCACCGGGACAGCCCGGCGCGGGGACAGCAGGGCAGCCCGGTGCTGGGACAGCGGGACAACCTGACATGGAGAAGGCAGCCATGCATGGGTCCCTCTTTGTGTGGGGCGGCTCCATGCCATGGGGTCGCCCCGCCCGCCTAGCGTGTGCTCACCCGGTGCCGGGACGGTGTCGGGCGGCCGCGCTCAGGGCGCACGAGTGGGGAAGAGGCCGGAACATGGCCGGAAGACGGAGCCGGGGGCGGGGCTGGCGGGTGCGGGCCGCTCGGATCATGGCGGTGGCGGGGGTCGTCACGGCGGCCCTCGTGGTGCCGCCCGCCACTGCCAGCGCGCAGGAGAGGGATGTCACCGCCGGTGCGCGGGCCGTGGGCGCCACCGTCGCGCCGCCCTCGTACCTCAGCCTGGAGGCGAGCTACGGAGCGGGGACCGTCACCAACGGCTGGACCAAGGTCGAGCGCTACGCCGACACGACCGCCGGATTCCGCACCGAGGGCTTCCCGGCGGACGGCCGCGGTGACCAGGACGGGGTGCGCGTCACCTACTTCGGCGGCGTCACCCGGCCCTCCTCCGGCAAGTTCCTGCTCTACTCCGCACCTGGCTGGGACACCGGCAGCCGCACCACGCCCGTGCTCCTCGTGCACGGCGCGAACGACACCGCGGACCGCGCCTGGGCCAACCCCGGCGAGTCCGGGGGCTACGGCTGCGGCGCCCTCACCTGCCCGTCCACCGGTCTCATGCAGTACCTGTCCGCGCGCGGCCACCGGGTCTTCGCCGTCGGCTTCGCGCACAAGCAGGGCGACAACCTCATGCAGGCGCAGGCCGTCGGCGACGCCATCGCCGTCATCAAGGCCCGGCTGGGCGTCGCCCAGGTGGACCTGGTCGGCTGGAGCAAGGGCCAGATGTCGACCCGGGCGTACGTGTCGTCCGTGAAGCCGAGCTGGGGACGCGCGTACGCCGGTGACGTACGCCGGCTCGTCACCGTCGGCGGTCCGAACGGCGGCTACGACTACCCCTACGCCCACGGCTGGGCCCACGACTTCTCCATCTGGCCCGAGTGCGGCGGCAAGATCAACGCACCCTCCCCGCACTCCCACATGACCTGCTACGGCCTGTACACCGCCCACCCGGAGTTCTCGTTCACCCCCTCCGGCGGCCAGGACAACTATCCCGGCCAGCGGCAGATGCTGGCCCGCTGGGACGGCGCGTACGGAGTCGACGGCGCCGCCCAGGACTGGTACACGACCTACTACGGCGGCGAGGGCTTCTCCACCGCGGGCGGCGGCATCCAGGCCGCCATCGACGCCGGGTCGCTCATCGCGCCGTTGCACAGCGCCGGCGTACCCGCCGCCGTCACCACGTACCTGCTGGCCGGCGGGTCCGCCGACATCGTCGGCATCTTCAACGAGAACCGCGGCCCAAGCGACGGTGTCGTCTTCACCGCAAGCGCGCTCGACACCACCGGCATCCCCACGGTCGGCGGCAAGGCCACCATCGTGAGCGCCAACCACCTCGAGCTGGGCTGGAACAGCACGGCCGCCGCCCAGATCGCCACCTGGCTGTCCTGAAGGACCCGACATGAACACGCTCCGCACCCGCCACGTCGCCACCGCCCGGCTGACCCAGCGGATCACCGACGTCCGCGACGAGGGCGAGGTCGTCCTCTTCGTCCACGGCAACGTCTCGTCCTCCGCGTTCTGGCACACCGCCCTCACCGCGCTGCCGGACCGCTACCGCCCCATCGCCGTCGACCTGCGCGGCTTCGGCGGCACCGACCCGCTGCCCGTCGACGCCACCCGGGGCGTACGGGACTACGCCGACGACCTCGCCGCGCTCATGGAGGCACTCGGTGTCGACCGGGCGCACCTGGTCGGCTGGTCCATGGGCGGCGGGGTGGTGATGCAGTTCCTCCGCGACCACCCGGCCGCGGTCCGCTCCCTGACCCTGGTCAACCCGGTCTCGCCGTACGGCTTCGGCGGCACGAGCGGCGTGGACGGCGTCCTCAACTCGGCCGACGGCGCCGGTTCGGGCGGCGGCACCGCCAACCCCGAGTTCGTGCGCCTGCTCGCCGAGGGCGACCGCGGCGAGGACTCCCCGCTCTCCCCGCGCTCCGTCCTCGCCACCTGCTACGTCAAGCCGCCGCTGCGCCCCGCGCACGAGGACGCGTACGTCGAGGCCATGCTCACCACCCGCACCGGCGACGACCACTATCCGGGTGACAGCAAGCCGTCCGAGGCCTGGCCCGGCATCGCGCCCGGCACCCGCGGGGTGCTCAACTGTCTCGCCCCGACCCACTTCCGCGTCGACGACCTGCACCTGATCGGCCCCAAGCCGCCGATCCTGTGGATCCGCGGTGAGGACGACGTCATCGTCACCGACGCCTCGGTGTTCGACCTGGCGCACCTCGGCGCGCTCGGCGCCGTACCGGGGTGGGACGGGACCCCGGCGCAGCCGATGGTCGCGCAGACGCGGCACGTCCTCGACCGGTACGCGGCGGCGGGCGGGAAGGTGCGGGAGGTCGCCGTCGCCGGTGCGGGGCACTCGGTCCACCTGGAACGTCCCGAGGAGTTCGGCGCGGCGCTGATCGAGGTCCTGACGGCATGACCGTACGCACCACCCGGCAGGGCGCGGTCCTCGGCCGCGCCCTGCCCGACGGAGTCACCTCGTTCCTCGGCGTCCCGTACGCGGCCCCGCCCTTCGGCGACCTGCGGTTCCGCGCGCCGGCCCCGCCCGAGCCCTGGACGGGCGTCCGCGACGCCACGGCGTACGGCCCGACGCCGCCGCACGCCCCCTATGCGCCGCCGTTCGACGCCCTCGTCCCGGACGAGGTCGCCGAGGGGGAGGAGTGCCTCAACCTCAACATCTGGACACCGGCCCCGGAGCGGGGCGCCGGGCTGCCCGTGATGGTGTGGCTGCACGGCGGGGCGTTCACCAACGGGGCGGGCTCGGTGTCCGCGTACGACGGCGGCGCCTTCGCCCGCGACGGCGTCGTCTGCGTCACCCTCAACTACCGGCTGGGCGCCGACGGCTTCCTGCGCCTGCCAGACCGCCCCGACAACCGCGGCCTGCTCGACCAGATCGCCGCCCTGCGCTGGATCCAGGAGAACATCGACGCGTTCGGCGGCGACCCCGGACGGGTGACCGTCTTCGGCGAGTCGGCCGGCGCCATGAGCATCGGCGTGCTCCTGACCGACCCGGCGGCCCGGGGGCTGTTCCGGCGGGCGATCCTGCAGTCCGGGGCCTGCCACCACTTCCTGCGCCCGGCCTCCGCCGAGCTGGTCACGGCCCGACTGGCGGCGAAGCTGGGCATCGACCCGGCCCCGGAGGCCTTCGCCGCCGTCCCGCTGCCCGACCTCCTGCCCGCACAGGCGGAGTTGCGCGGCGAACTGAACGCGCGCCCCGACCCGGCGCTCTGGGGCGAGGCCGCACTCAACATGATGCCGTTCGAGCCGGTGGCGCCCGGCCTCGCCCTCCCGGGACCCGACTGCGGGATCGACCTGCTCATCGGCAGCAACCGCGAGGAGTACCGCCTCTTCCTCGTCCCGACCGGGCGCCTGGACCTCGTCCCCGCCGCCACCCTCGACGCCCTCACCGCGGCCTACGGCCTCGACCCGGTCGAGGCCCTCCCCGTCTACGCCGGCGCCCGGCCCGGCGCCACGCCGGGCGAACTCCTCGACGCGGTGGCCACCGACTGGTTCTACCGCATGCCGGCCGTCCGGCTCGCCGAGGCGGTCCCGGGTTCGTACCTGTACGAGTTCTCCTGGCGCTCCCCCCGCTTCGACGGGGCACTCGGCGCCTGCCACGCCCTGGAACTCCCCTTCGTCTTCGACCGTCTCCAGGACCCGGCGTACACCCCCCTGCTCGGCGCCGACCCGCCGCAGGCCCTCGCGGACGCCCTGCACGGGGCGTGGGTCTCCTTCGCGAAGACGGGCGACCCCGGCTGGCCGTCGTACGAACCCGCGACCCGTACGGCGATGGACTTCACGATGCCGGGCCCCGCCCAGGTCAGCGATCCGCGCGCCCCTGAACGGAGGCTGTGGGACGGCGTGCGCTGACACGAATGCGCCCCGTAATGCGCGGGCCGCACGCCTTCTCTGCGCGGTCGCGCAACGAGGTGACACAACGGACCCGCGCGCTCGCCGAATCCAGTGAATCCGGCGGCGTGTGTGTTGATACGACTACGACGTCGGGGCACGCTCCCTCCCAGCGGTTCTCACCCGTTGAGAGGGATGGGCATGACGACCCAAGTCACCGAGTCCGAGCTGGAAACCCTGCTCCATGGCGCACTCCGCGCCAAGGGGGCGGGCGAGCGCTGGGCCACCGAGTCGAACGAGAGCTGGTGCCGGGTGGCGCCACGCTCCGGGACCGGACCGGCCCAGGGCTGGAAGCTGCACGTGTCGGCGACGGCCGGCTCCGCCCCGGCGGTGCTCGAGAAGGCCCTGGACGTCCTGCTCAAGGACGGCTCGGCGTTCAAGTTCGCCCGCTCGCTGGAGCAGGTGAGCGCCCTCAACACCCGTGCCACGCCGCGTGGAAGCTCGGGCAAGTTCATCACGGTCTACCCGGCCTCCGACGCCGACGCGGCCCGCCTCGCGCAGGACCTCCACACGGCGACCGAGGGGCTCGCGGGACCCCGCATCCTCTCCGACCAGCCGTACGCCCCCAACAGCCTGGTGCACTACCGCTACGGTGCCTTCGTCGGGCGGCGGCGCCTCTCGGACGAGGGGCTGATGGTCTGGTACATCGAGGACCCCGACGGCAACCCCGTGGAGGACAAGCGGACCGGCCGGTACGCGCCGCCGGCGTGGGCGGTCAGCCCCTTCCCCGACTCCGTGCCCGTCGCACCGCCGAAGACGGAGACACCGCGGCGCCCGGTCCTGCTCGGCGGCCGGTTCTCGGTGCGGGAGGCCATCCGGCACACCAACAAGGGCGGCGTCTACCGAGGCACCGACGTCGGGACCGGCGCCCCGGTCGTCATCAAGGAGACCCGGCCCCACGTGGAGGCCGACTCCTCCGGCAACGACGTCCGCGACTGGCTGCGCACCGAGGCCCGGACCCTGGAGAAGCTCAAGGGCACGGGGCTCGCACCGGAGCCGCTCGCGATGTTCGAGCACGGCGGACACCTGTTCCTGGCCCAGGAGGAGGTGCCGGGGATCCCCCTGCGCAACTGGGTCGCCGAGCACTTCCGCGACACCGGCGCGGCACGCTACCGCACCGACGCGCTGGCCCAGGCCGGACGCCTGGTGGACCTCGTAGAGGCGGCCCACGCCCGAGGCTGCGTGCTGCGCGACTTCACCCCCGCCAACGTGATGGTCCGCCCCGACGGCACACTGCGCCTCATCGACCTGGAGCTCGCCGTCCTCGCCGACGACGCCGCCCTCCCGACCCGCGTCGGCACGCCCGGCTTCAGTCCCCCCGAGCGCCTGGTGGACGCGCCCGTCTCCCCGACCGGCGACTACTACAGCCTCGGCGCGACGCTGTGCTTCGTCCTCACCGGCAAGGTTCCCGCCCTGCTGGAGGAGAAGCCAGCCTCCCGGCCCGCGGAGGACCGGCTCGCTGAGTGGCTGGACGCCTGCGCCGCCCCCCTGGAGCTGCCGGACGGCCTGCGCGCGATGATCCTCGGGCTGATGAAGGACGACCCCGCCGCGCGCTGGGACCCGGCCCGGGCGCGGGACGCGCTCCGGGAGAGCGGTACGGGGAGTGGCACCGAGACTGGACGCGGCGGGGCTGCTCCTACGGCCGCGGCCCGCACCGGCCCGACGGGCACCGAAGCCACCGACACGGACACCGGCACCGGCACCGGCACCGGCACCGACCCGATCGACGTCGCCGTGGCCGGCATCGTGGAGCACCTCGTCGACTCCATGACACCCGAGGACGACCTGCGGCTGTGGCCCGTGTCCGTCAAGGCCGGGGAGACCGACGCCTGCATCGTGCAGCAGGGCGCGGCCGGTGTGCTGTCCGTCCTGACACGCTACTTCGAGCGCACCGAAGACCCCCGCCTCCCGAAGCTGATCGCCACCGCGGGCCGATGGATCGCAGACCGCACGGACACCCGCTCCACACGGCCCGGCCTGCACTTCGGCGGCCGCGGCACGGCCTGGGCGCTGTACGAGGCCGGGCGCGCCGTCGACGACCGGGCGCTCATCGACCACGCGCTGGCACTGGCCCTCGCGCCGCAGGAGTCGACGCCCAGCCACGACATCACCCATGGCTCGGCGGGCAGCGGGATGGCCGCTGCCCACCTGTGGCACCGCACCGGCGATCCACGCTTCGCCGAGCGGGTCGCCGATGCCGCCGACCGGCTGGCCGCGGCGGCCCGGCGCGAGCCGTCCGGGGTGAGCTGGCCGGTGCCCGCCGAGGCCCTGGTCGAGGAGGCCGGCAAGCGCTACCTGGGCTTCGCCCACGGCACCGCCGGCATCGGCTGCTTCCTCCTGGAGGCCGCAGCCGTCACCGAGAACCCGGAGCACCGGGAACTGGCCCTGGCGGCGGGCGAGCTCCTCGTGACGCACGCCGTCAGCGTCGGCGACGCGGCCCAGTGGCCGGCCCAGGCCACGGACGTACCGACGGCACCGTACTGGTGCCACGGCTCCGCCGGCATCGGCTCGTTCCTCGTCCGGCTGTGGCGGGCGACCGGCGACGAACGGTTCCGTGACCTCGCCGTCGGTGGCACCCGAGCCGTGGTCGAGCGCGCCTCCCGCGCCGCCGTCACGCAATGCCACGGCCTCGCGGGCAACGGCGATTTCCTCCTCGACATGGCCGAGGCCACCGGCGACCCCGCCCACCGGGCGCGGGCCGAGGACTTGGCCCGCCTCATCGTCTCCGAACGGTCCCACCGCGGCAGCCACGTCGTCTTCCCCAACGAGTACGGGGACGTCTCGACGAGCTGGAGCGACGGATCGGCGGGAATCCTGGCGTTCCTCCTGAGGGTCCGCCACACAGAGCCCCGGCACTGGATGGTCCAGCAGCCGGTCTGAGCGGCAGGAGCCCCTGCCGCCACGTGTCACACAAGAGAAGGAGATTGTCATGGAGAACCAGGACCTCGAGCTGCTGGCCCACCTGCACGCCCTTCCGGAGACCGACCCGGTCGGCGTCGACGGCGACTCGTTCAGCGGAACGTGCGCGTGCGTCGGCCTGCTGACGCTCCTCAACACCATCTGTATCGGTATCAGCTGCGCGTAACACCGAAGCACCCCCCGGCCGGTGGTTGCCCCGAGGCAGCCGCCGGCCGGAGCGGGTTCCGGCTCCGTGCGGACGACGCGGAAGAGGACGAGGAAGAGGACGAGGACGAGACCCCATGCAGCCATCCGCAGGTGACGACGCACTCGCCGCAGCCGCCCTCCTGACCGCCGAGATCACCGGCCCCCGCGCGGAGGGGTCTCCGCACGACCCCGACCCCGACCCCGACCCCGGATACGCGATCCGCACGCGCGGTCTGGTGAAGAGCTACCCGGGCCCGGACGGCACCACCGTCGACGCGGTGCGCGGCCTCGACCTCGACGTACGCCGGGGCGAGACCTTCGCCTTCCTCGGCCCCAACGGCGCGGGCAAGTCCACCACCATCGCCCTCCTGTGCGCCCTCGCCCGCCCCACCTCCGGTCACGCCACCGTGGCCGGCTTCGACGTGGCCACCCGGCCGCACGACGTGCGGCGCCAGGTCGGCATCCTGTTCCAGCACAGTGCCCTCGACCCGGACCTGACCGTCGAGCAGAACCTGCGCGTCCACGCCCGCCTGTACGGGCTGCCCCGCCGCGACGTGCGCAGGCGGACCGCCGAGGTGCTCGAACCCGCCGGACTCACCGACCGTCGGCGGTTCCCCGTACGCGCCCTGTCGGGCGGCATGCGGCGACGCCTGGAAATCGCCCGCCAGTTGCTGCACTCCCCGAGCGTGCTGTTCCTGGACGAGCCGACGACCGGGCTGGACCCGCACGCGCGCGCCGAGATCTGGGAGCACCTGCGGGCCCTGCGCGACCGGCTCGGCAGCACCCTCTTCGTCACCACCCACTACCTGGAAGAGGCGGAGAACTGCGACCGGATCGCGATCATCGACGGGGGCCGTCTGGTCGCGCAGGGCACGCCGCACGGACTCAAGGCGGAGATCGGAGACGACCGGGTGGTGCTGCGCACCAGCGACGACGGGCGGGCGCGGAAGGTCGTCGCCCAGGCGGCGCCGCCGGACCGCCCCGTCACGGTGGACGCCGACGGCACGTGGCTGCGGGTGCCCGACGGCAGCACGTGGATCCCGCGCCTGTGCGCGGCGCTGGAGACGCACGGCATCGCGGTGCACGCCGCCTCCGCCACCCCGCCCACGCTCGACGACGTCTTCTTCCACCACACCGGCCGCAGCATCACCACCACCCCCGCCGCGGCGGGAGGCGTCCGATGACCGCCCTCACCCTCCAGGCGCCCGAGGCCACCGAGCGGGGCCGGGCGCCCCGGCTGCGCCACGAACTGCGGGCGATCCACGCCCTGGTCCACCGCGATCTGCTGCGCCTGGCCTGCCAGCGCTCCCACACCGCGCTGGTCCTGCTGCAGCCGGTGCTCTACCTCTTCGCGCTCGGCGGCGGGCTCGCCACCCTCATCCCCGCCGCCTCCCTGGGCACCGGCTACCAGACGTACCTCTTCCCCGGTGTGCTCATGATGACGGTGCAGACCCCGGCCATCATGGTCGGGATCCGGCTGATCACCGACCGGCAGAGCGGCTACCTGCGCGAGCTCCTGATGGCCCCCGTCAGCCGCTCCACCCTGCTCCTGGGCAGCTGCGCCGGCGGCACCCTCGTCGCCGCGGTGCAGGGCGCCGTCCTGCTCAGCCTGGCAGGCGCCGTCGGCCTGCCGTACGACCCGGTGCTCCTGCTGCTGCTCCTCGGCGGCATGCTCCTGGCCTCGTTCGCCCTCACCAGCATGACGCTGGCGCTGTCGGTGACGCTGCGCAGCCCCGAGCTGTTCCACACGCTCCTCAGCCTGCTGATGATGCCCCTGCTGTTCCTCTCCGGCGCCTTCTTCCCGCTGGAGTCCATGCCGGGCTGGGCGCGGGGCCTCGCGACCGTCAATCCCCTCGCGTACGGGGTGGACCTGCTGCGGCGCTGCATCGCCCTGCGGGTCCCGGACCAGGCGGCCGTCGGTGGCATCGAATGGGCGGGGCGGCAGCCCCCGCTGCTCCTGGAGGCCGGGCTGCTCCTCGCCGTCGGAGGCCTGGCCCTGCTGTGGGCCGCCCGCCGCTTCAGCCGTCCGGAGTGACCGGCACCCACGCCCCGCACCCCCGCTTGCCCGCGCGGCCCGCCCGACCGGCGGGCCGCGCGGGCGTGCGGGGGTAAAGCGCGGGAAAAGTCCTGGCCGGACCGCTGCGGTTCCCGCACGGAGTGTTTACGGCGTCTTATCGCGTTCCTTACGCCCTCAGGCCTCGTTCCAGCACC
Source organism: Streptomyces sp. NPDC001728 (assembly GCF_040297565.1). NCBI lineage: Bacteria > Bacillati > Actinomycetota > Actinomycetes > Kitasatosporales > Streptomycetaceae > Streptomyces > Streptomyces sp. NPDC001728. The sequence continues at coordinate 141,154 of NZ_JBEOZK010000014.1, read as the reverse complement.
CTGGAACGACGGATTCCGCAGCGAGAGGGGCATTGACCTGCGGTTCCGCCCAAGCTTCCATTCAGGCCGGGAGCCACGGACCCCACTGACACCGGACGCCTCGGAGGCGATACCGCTCCCGTTCAGATACACGCTCGCACCGATCGGAACCGCCTGATGACGGACACCCTCAGCGCACCGCACGCGTTGGCCCCCCAGACCGGCCCCGTGCCGCAGAAACTCAAGCGCTCCATCGGTGTCGTGGGCGGCACCCTGCTCACGCTGTCGTGCGTGACACCCGCCTCGACCCTCTTCGTGGTCGTCCCGGACCTGTTCGACGGTGTCGGCACGTACGCGGCCCTGACCATCGCCATCGGCTCGCTGCTCTGTATCGGCGTGGCGTTCTGCTACTCCGAGCTCGGCACCCTGATCCCGAGCGCGGGCGGCGAGTACGCCATCGTCTCCACGCTCGCGGGCCGCCTGGCCGGCTGGCTGGTCTTCGTGCTGTCCCTGCTGGTCGTGATGATCGTGCCACCGGTGATCGCCATGGGGACCGCCGACTACCTCGCGCCGCTCGTGCACATCCCGGCCCCGCTGGCCGGTGCCGGCGTCATGGTCCTCGCCACCCTCGCCGGTCTGCTCGACCTGCGGGCCAACGCCTGGATCACCGGCATCTTCCTCGTCCTGGAGGTCGTCGCCGCCGGCATCGTCGCGATCCTCGGCTTCTCCCACTCCCAGCGGGGCGTCGGCGCCCTGGTCCACGGCCAGGTCGCGTCCGCCGGCGGCGGACACTCGCTCGTCACCGGCGTCATGGTCGTATCCGGCCTCGCCATCGCCCTCTTCGTCACCCAGGGCTTCTCGACGGCCGTCTACCTCTCCGAGGAGCTGGAGAACCCGCGCAGCACGGTGGCCCGCACCGTGCTCGCCACGCTCGCCATCTCCACCGCCGTGATCCTGGTGCCCGTCGTCGCGATCACCCTCGGTGCCGACGATCTGGGGACCCTCACCGGCGGAGACATCAGCGGCATGATCGCCGCGTGGTCCAACTCGGCCGTCGGTACCTTCATCAGCCTCTGCGTCGCCCTGGCGATCATCAACGCGGGCATCGTCATGGTCATCCAGAACTCCCGCGTCCTGTTCGCCTCCGCCCGCGACAAGGCCTGGCCGGAGCCCGTCAACAACGCCCTGTCCCGGCTCGGCCGCTTCGGCTCCCCGTGGGTGGCCACCCTGGCCGTCGGCGTTCCGGGCGCGGCCCTGTGCTTCGTGAACCTCGACACCCTGTACGGCGTCACCGGCGTCTCCGTCACCGGCATGTACCTGCTGGTCGCGGTGGCCGCCCTGTTCAGCCGCCGGGGCACGCACCGCGAGATCTCGGCCTGGCGCATGCCGCTGTGGCCGGCCGTGCCGCTCCTGCTCATCGGCGTCCTCGCGTACGTCCTGTACATGCAGGACACCGAGTACCTGGTGTGGACCGGCGGCATCACGGCCGCCGCCACCCTCTACTGGGCCCTGTACCTGCGCCCCCGGCGGGAGACCCGCTGGCTGGTCAGCATCCCGGAGGACGAGCAGCTCTGACCTCCCCGGAGTAAGGGACGTCGGGACCGGGCAACTCCGCGGGGGCGAGGTGGTCCGCGGCGCCGGAGAGCAGGAGGCCCACCGTGAATCCCGGCACCGCAGCGCTGGGTTGATGTACGTGGCGGACGGCGTGGTGAAGGTGGAGGCCGAGGGGCGGGTTCATCACCTCGGGTGCGGGAACTCACTGTTGCTGTCCGGCGGCGTCCGGCACCGCCGGCGCACGGCCGGGCCGGGGACGCGGGTGCTGGTGGTGGCGGTGGGGGGCCACGTGGAGGTACTGGGCGCCTGACGGACGAGATCCATGTGACGGTGACTCATTTCCGTACGCCCCCTTGTGGGTTGATGCCGAGGTTCCAAGAATGCACATGACAACCGGAGGATCTTCGGTTGCATGTCATCAGAGGGGAACCCCCACATGAAGAAGCCTCTCGTCGGCGCCCTGCTCGCGCTGCTCCTGACCGGAGCGGCCGCGGTGCCGGCCATGGCGGCCGCGCCGCCGCAGGCTCCCGCCACCAAGGACCGGGCCACGGCGGCCGTCGCCGTCGACTTCGCCGGCACGGTCGCGCTCAGCAACTGCTCCGGCTCGCTCGTCCGCATGCCGGGCTCCCAGCCGAACGACCCCGCACTCGTCCTCTCCAACGGGCACTGTCTGGAGACCGGCATGCCGGGGGCCGGCGAGGTCGTCAAGGACGTACCCTCCACCCGCTCGTTCTCGCTGCTCAACTCGGCCGGCACCAAGGTCGCGACGCTGCGCGCCAGCAAGATCGCGTACGGCACGATGACCGACACGGACATCTCGATCTACCAGGTGACCAAGACCTACGCGCAGATCCAGAGCCTGTACGGCATAGGCGCCCTCACCCTCAACGACGTCCGCCCGACGCAGGGTTCGTCGATCAAGGTGGTGTCCGGGTACTGGAAGCGGATCTACAGCTGCAACGTCGACGGCTTCGTCTACCGCATGAAGGAGGGCGACTGGACCTGGAAGGACTCGGTCCGCTACACCTCCTCCTGCAACACCATCGGTGGCACCTCCGGCTCGCCGGTCATCGACACGACCACCGGCAAGGTCGTCGCCGTCAACAACACGGGCAACGAGAGCGGTGGGAGCTGCACCGTGAACAACCCGTGCGAGATCGACGAGAACGGCGCCGTGACCGTCCGCCAGGGCATCAACTACGCCCAGCAGACGTACACGATCGTCCCGTGCGTCGGCGCGGGCAACGTGATCGACCTGAACCGCCCGGGCTGCACCCTGCCGAAGCCGTGACGCGGTGACGCCGTAGCACCGTGCCGCGCGTCACGGCACCGCCCGCCCGGTCACTCGAAGACCGGGCGGGCGGACGCGTCACCGCTGTCCGGCCTCAGCCGGACCTCCACATGTGGGTACCGGGGGTGCAGGCCATGCCTGCCGCATTGCCTGCCCCTTCGGGCATCGCCCACCGGCAGGAAACCCCAGTTCAGCGCGTGCGGCCCCGTGCCTTCAGCTGCGTCGGCGGGACCTCCGGGGCGTCCAGCCGGGCGCCGTCGTAGCCCTTCACCTCGCCGAAGCGGTCCCCCCGCATCCAGTCCTCGCGCGCCTCGCGGATCTCCTCGTCCGTGCGGCCGACGAAGTTCCACCACATGACGATCTCCTCCTCGAAGGGCTCTCCGCCGAGAAGCATCAGGCCCGCGTCCGAGGCCGCGCGCAGCGGGAGCTCCGTACGGCCGCAGCCCAGGTAGAGCATGGAGCCGGGCAGGACGGGCACGCCGTCGACGTGGACCTCTCCGGACATCGCGAGGACCGCGTACTCGAAGTCCGGGTCCAGCGGAAGGTCCGTCTCGGTGCCGGCGGTCAGCGCGAGGTCGGCGCCGACGAGCGGGGTGTACGTGGTGCCCGGCGAGGCGGCGCCGTCGAGGGCGCCCAGGATGACGGTGGCCGTGAGGCCGGGGGCGGTGACGCGGGGCAGCTCGGCATGGTGCTGGAAGTGCGGTTCGACGTGGCGGTGGGCCTCGGGGAGCGCGACCCAGAGCTGGGCGCCGTGCAGATAGCGGGCGTGCGGCCGGGGGCTCTCCTCGGAGTGGGAGATGGCACGGCCCGAGGTCATGAGGCCCAGCTCGCGCGGCCGGATGGTCTGGAGGCTGCCGGTGGAGTCGCGGTGCAGCACCTCGCCCTCGTGGAGCCAGCTGACGGTCTGGAGACCCATGTGCGGGTGCGGCGGGACCTGCATGCCGGGTTCGTCGGCGATGTCGTCGGGGCCGTAGTGGTCGACGAAGGCCCAGGCGCCCACCATCCGCCGGCCGAGGTTCGGGAGCAGCCGCCGGACCTCGGTCGACTCGCCGAGGCGGACGTGCCGGGGGCTGAGGAGTTCCCGTACCGGCTCGGCGACGACGAAGCCACGGCCACCGCACACGGTCAGGGCGGCCTGACGATCAAGATTGCTCATGACGCTCAACCCATCGTTATGGAATGTTCAACCATCCAGGCTTGTTGACCTGGTCGACCGCCACACAGGGTGGCAGATGCGGGCCGCTGGAGAGGAAGACCAAGTGAGCGACACGTACTACGAGTTCGGAACGGCCGCAGAACGCTGGGACCGCGCCCGGTTCTTCTTCGACGCGAAGGAGTACGGAACCGCCGTCCGTATCCTGCGCGGCCTGGTCGCCGAGCACCCGGAACAGACCGCCCAGCGCCTGCTCCTCGCCCGCGCCTACTACCACTCCGCCCAGCTCTCGCGGGCCGAGACCGAGCTGCGTGCCGTCCTGGAGCGCGACCCGGTCGAGCACTACGCCCGGCTGATGCTCGGGCGCGCCCTGGAGCGCCAGGGCCGCCCGGACGAGGCCGCGCCGCACCTGCGGATGGCCGCGGCCATGGCGGGCGAGACCCCGCCGTCCTGACGCGCACCCGATACCCCGACACGGTATATTCGGCAGCCAGGAGGCCTGGCTGTGCGTACACACCGAGCGGGACGCGGCAGACGAGCGGAAGGTGCCCTCGCGCATCTTCTGCTCGTCGTCGTGCTCGCGCTCGGCGTGTTCCTGATGCACGCCGTCGGACACCCGGAGGGCTCCGGCAGCGACACGTCGATCGCTCCCGGGTCGTCCCCATCGTCATCGTCGGTCGTGCCTCCGTCGACGGTCGCCGGCGAGTCGACTCATACGTCCTCGGCGACGGTCGCCGGTCAATCGGCTCATATGTCCTCGTCGGCGGCCTTGACCACCGCCCGCGCCGCCGTCCCCCATGGCGGTGACAGCTCCGACGCCGGGCACGAGCCGGGTTCCGGGATGGACATGACCACCCTCTGCGTGGCCGTCCTCGCCGGGTGGCTGTTCGCCGGGCTCGTCCGCGCCGCCCTGGCGCGCCGCCCCGACTGGCTCACCCTCCTCCTCACGCGGCTCACCCCCGCGCTCGGGCCGCACGCCCCTCCGGCCAGGCCCCCCGACCTCACTCGACTGTCCGTCCTGCGGATCTAGGCCGTACCGCCACCGCGGGCGCCTCACGCTGCCCGTGAACGCTTCGGCCTGCCCTTTTCCGTCTGTACGAACAGCACACGAGGTCTCACCCACATGCGTACCTTCACGAACCGCACCGCCCGGAAGCTCGCTCTCGCCGGTGCCGTCACCGCCACCGGTCTCCTGCTCGCCGCCTGCGGCACCGCCGACGGCATGAGCGGCATGGACCACGGCGGTACGTCCGCCTCCGCCACCACCGGCGCGCCCGCGTCCCCGCCCGCCGGAGGAACCGCCGCCCCCGCCCCGGGCGCCTTCAACGACGCGGACGTCATGTTCGCGCAGATGATGATCCCCCACCACCAGCAGGCCCTGGAGATGGCGGAGCTCGCCGACGGGAGGGCCGAGGACTCCGAGGTCAAGAAGCTGGTCGCCGCGATCGAGCGGGCGCAGGACCCGGAGATCCAGAAGATGAAGGCCTGGCTCATGGGCTGGGGCAGGCCCGAGTCCGCGAGCCACGGCTCCGGCGGCGGGCACAGCATGGCCGGGATGATGTCCGAGCAGGACATGAAGGACCTGGCCGCCGTCAAGGGCAAGGCCTTCGACCGCAAGTTCGCCGAGTTGATGATCGCCCACCACAACGGCGCCGTCGACATGGCGAAGGAGGAGCGGAAGAGCGGGAAGAACGCCACGGCGAAGGCGCTCGCCGACGACGTGGTGCGGACCCAGTCCGAAGAGGTCGCCGCGCTGCGGAAGATCCTCGACCGGCTCTGACCGGCCCGGATCCCCTTCCGCGCACCCGCACGCACGCGACACGCGGCCCGTCCCCTCGGGGGCGGGCCGCCCCGCTGCCGCACCCACGCTCCTCAGGCGAAAAGAACGATGACGAAGCACTTCTCCGGCCGCACGGCCGCCACCCTCGCCGCGCTGTCCCTCGCCGTGGCCCTCACCGCATGTTCGGCCGATGCCGACACCCGCGCCGAGGCCGACACCGGCGCCGCTACGGACCCCGGCGCCGCCCTCAGCCACATCCACGGGCTCGGCCTCCGCGGCGACACCCTCTACATCGCCACCCACCAAGGGCTCCACACCCCCGGCGCCGACGGCCGGCCCACACCGGTCGGCGACCGCCGGGACGACTTCATGGGCTTCACGGTCACCCCCGACGGCACCTTCCTGGCGAGCGGACACCCCGCGCCGAGCGCCGCCGGGCCCGCCGACCTCGGCCTCGTCGCGTCGACGGACGCCGGGATCAGCTGGCGCGAGAAGTCGCTCGGCGGCGAGGTCGACTTCCACGCCCTCGACACCGCCTCCGACTCCACCGTCTACGGATACGACAGCGCGAACGGGCTGCTGCGGGTCAGCCCCGACGGCGTCACCTGGGAGGACCGCGCCACCCTGCGCGCCCTCGACATCGCCGTCTCCCCCACCGCGCCCGGCACCGTTCTGGCCACCACCGAGTCCGGCGTGCTCCGCAGCACGGACGGCGGCAGGACGTTCGCCCCGGGCGCGGGCCGGGTCCTCGCATACGTCTCCTGGGGCGCCCCCGACGCTCTCTTCGGCGTCGATCAGGACGGCGTCCTCTTCCGGGGGACGGCAGGGGGCACCGTCTGGACCCGGGTGTCCACCGTCCCGGGCGGCGCCCCGCAGACGCTCACCGTCGTCGACGCGCGCCGGCTACTGGTCGCCACCCAGGACGGGGTGTACGAGTCCCGGGACGCGGGCATCCGCTTCGAGCGCCGCGCCGCGGTGACCACCGGGGAGGGCGGCCACTGACAGTGCGGGTCAGCGTTCCACGACGACCTCTCCGCCCACCACCACGGTCTCCGCGACCGTGCCGGGGATGTCCTCCGGCGCGATGCGGAGGATGTCGCGGGAGAGGACGACGAAGTCGGCGAGCTTGCCGACGGTGAGCGAACCCCGTTCTTCCTCAGGGAAGTTGGCGTACGCCGAGCCCATCGTTTAGCCCTCGACGGCGGTGGCGACGTCGATCGTCTCACCCGCCGTCCAGGCCTCCCCGCCGCCGGGCGGCCGGCGGGTGACGGCGGCGTGGATGCCGACCATGGGGTCCATCTCGGCGACGTTCCAGTCGCTGGAGAGGGCGAGGACGGCGCCGGCGGCGTGCAGGCTGCGCAGCGGCCAGGCCTCGTGCCAGCGGTCGGGGCCGACGTTCTCGGCCCAGTCCTGGCCCGGTCCCGCGATGTCCGGGGCGGCGTGCCGGGGCTGCATGCAGGCGACGACGCCGAGCGCGGCGAAGCACGGGGTGTCGGCCGGGTCGAGGCATTCGACGTGGACGACCTGGTGGCGGGCGTCGCGCGGGCCGTTGGCCGCGCGGGCCCGCTCGACTGCGTCGAGGACCGTACGGATACCCCGGTCGCCGGTGGCGTGGACGAAGCACTGGAAGCCGCGCGCGTCGAGGCGGGTGAGCAGTTCGGCGAACTCCCCGGGCGGGTAGAAGGTGTCGCCGCGGTGGCGGGAGCAGCCGCGTACGGTTCCAGGAGCGCGGCCGTCGAGGCTCTTGGCGAGCCGGCCGTACCGCCGGTCCGGCGCCGCCCAGGGCAGGCCGAGCTCGCGCAGGGCGCGGTGGCCCTCGCGGGAGAGCCCCTTGACGGCGAAGTCCTTGACGAATCCGGTGGGTTCGCCGGTGTTGGGGTCGGTGACGGCCCGCCCGAAGGGCAGGTCGGTGTGGTCGCGGTCGACGCCGAGGCGCCGCAGCGCGGCGGTGTTGAGCCAGGCGGTGTGGACGTCGTAGCTGAGGACGAGGGCGGGGGTGTCGCCGGTGGCCGGGTCGAGGTCGGCGGCGGTGGGCATGCGGCCTTCGGGGATCGCGGAGTAGTCGAAGGCCTCGGCCTCGATCCACTCGGCGTCGGGGTGCGCGGTGCGCCAGGCGCGGATCCGGGTGTGGATCGCGTCCAGGGAGCGGGCGCCGGCGAGTTGGACGCAGGCGTCGTCGGAGCCGAGGCGGACGTGGTTGTGGGCGTCGACGAAGCCGGGCAGGACGAGCTTGCCGTCGGCCCGGAGGACCCGGGTGCCGGGTCCGGTCCAGAGGCCGGCCTCGGTGTCGGAGCCGATCCAGACGATCCGTCCGGCACGGACGGCGAGGGCCTGGGCCTCGGGCAGCGCGGCGTCGACGGTGTGGATCCGGGCCCCGGTGAGGACGAGGTCGGCGTGGGCGACGGGGGCTTCGGTGGTGGTCGGGGTGGTGCCTCCCCTTCAACAACGAGCGCCTGACGAGCCCTCAGCCCCGGTACGCCTCCAGGAGCCGCAGCCACACCTCGCTCAGCGTGGGGTACGACGGGACCGCGTGCCACAGCCGGGCGATCGGGACCTCGGCGACGACCGCGACCGTCGCCGCGTGGACGAGTTCCCCGATGCCGGGACCGACGAAGGTCACGCCGAGGAGCACCTCGCGGTCGAGGTCGACGACCATCCGGGCGTGCCCCCGGTAGCCCTGGGCGTACAGTCCGGCGCCCGCGACCTGCCGCATGTCGAGGTCGACCGCCCGCACCCGGAACCCGGCCCGCTCGGCCTCCGCGAGCGACAGGCCGACGGCGCCCGCCTCGGGGTCGCTGAAAACCACCTGGGGAACGGCGGCGTGGTCGGCGGTGGCCGCGTGCGGGCCCCAGCCCGCCCCGTCGAAGGCCTTGCCGTCCTGGGCGCGGGCGGCGATGGCCGCGCCGGCGATCCGCGCCTGGTACTTGCCCTGGTGCGTGAGGAGCGCGCGGTGGTTGACGTCCCCGACGGCGTACAGCCAGTCGCTGCCGGTGACCCGGAGGCTGTCGTCGACGTCGAACCAGGAGCCGGGCTCCAGGCCCACCGTGTCCAGACCGATGTCCTCGGTGCGCGGCGACCGGCCGGTCGCGAACAGCACCTCGTCGGCCTCGACGTGGTCGCCGCCCTCCAGGACCACGGTGACCGGTCCCGTACCGCCGTCGCGTACGACCGCGCTGACCGAGACGCCGGTACGGATGTCGGCGCCGCGGGTGGTGAGCGCCTCGGCCACGTGCTCGCCGGCGAAGGGTTCCATCCGGGGGAGCAGGCCCCCGCCCCGTACGAGCATCGTCACCTGCGCGCCGAGGGCCTGCCAGGCGGTGGCCATCTCCACGCCGACCACTCCCCCGCCGACGACGGCCAGCCGCCGGGGCACCTCGCCGGAACTGGTGGCCTCGCGGCTCGTCCAGGGCCGCGCCCCGGCCAGTCCGGGCAGGTCGGGGAGGACGGCGCGGGTGCCGGTGCAGACGGCGACCGCGTGCCGGGCGGTGAGGACATGGCGCTCACCCTCGGGGCCCGTGACCTCGACCCGGCGGGGGCCGTGGAGGCGGCCGTGCCCCCGGAAGACCCGTACGCCGATCGAGTCCAGCCAGTCCACCTGGCCGTCGTCCTTCCAGTGCCCGACCACCTCGTCCCGGTGGGCGAAGACCTCCAGGGCGTCCAGCGGGCCGTAGACCGACTCGCGCAGCCCCGCGACCTTTCGGGCGTCGGAGCGGGCGAGCACCGGCCGGAGGAGCGCCTTGCTGGGCATGCAGGCCCAGTACGAGCACTCGCCGCCGAGCAGTTCGCTCTCGACGATCGCCGCGGTGAGGCCGGAGGCCCGCACTCGGTCGACGACGTTCTCCCCCACCGGGCCGCCGCCCAGTACCACCACGTCGTACGCGTACTCGTGTTCTGCTTCGACCGTTCGTGTCATGGGCCCCAGTCTGCTCCAGGCAGCCGGAATAGCACGGCTCGATACGCCGTTGTGCCGGTCGAGTCCCCAGGGGACCGTGAGGACACCGCCAGGAGACCCCCGAAAGGTAGGCAGCATGAGCACCGTAACGCTCACCAAGGACAACTTCGACGAGATCGTCAGCGGCAACGGATTCGTCCTGATCGACTTCTGGGCTTCGTGGTGCGGTCCCTGCCGTCAGTTCGCGCCGGTCTTCGAGGCGGCGTCGGAGCGTCACCAGGACCTCGTCTTCGCGAAGGTCGACACCGAGGCGCAGCAGGAGCTCGCGGCGGCGTTCGAGATCCGCTCGATCCCGACGCTGATGATCGTGCGGGACAACGTGGCGGTCTTCGCGCAGCCGGGCGCGCTGCCCGAAGCGGCGCTGGAGGACGTGATCGGCCAGGCGCGGAAGCTGGACATGGACGAGGTCCGCAAGTCCGTGGCGGCAGCGGCGGCCGAGCAGAAGTGACCCACGGCGAGGGGGGGACGGGAGAGGCCCCCCTCGCGCCGTGTGTGAGGCCCTGCGGGCTCAGCGCTCCAGGACCAGGGCGAGGCCCTGGCCGACTCCGATGCAGAGGGCGGCGAGGCCGGTGCCCGAGCCCGCCGCCGCCAGTTGGTGGGCCACCGATCCGGCGAGCCGGGCACCCGAGGCGCCGAGCGGATGGCCGAGGGCGACCGCCCCGCCGCGAGGATTCACGATCTCGGGGTCCAGTTCCGGCCATTCGGCGAGGCAGCCGAGCGCCTGGGCGGCGAAAGCCTCGTTGAGCTCGAAGGTCCTCAGGTCGGCGAAGGAGCGCCCGGACTTCTCCAGGGCCCGGCGGACCGCCGCGACGGGTCCGAGTCCGAAGAGCTGGGGCTCGATGCCGGTGACCGCGGAGGCGCGGATGCGGGCCAGCGGCTCCCGTCCGGTCTCGCGCAGTCCGTCCTCGTCGACCAGCAGCAGGGCCGCCGCGCCGTCGTTGAGCGGCGAGGAGTTGCCCGCGGTGACGGTGCCGCCCTCGGGGCGGAAGGCGGGCTTCAGCCTGGCGAGGGTCTCCATGGTGGAGCCCTCGCGGATGCACTCGTCGCGGGCGAGGTCCACGCCCGGGTAGGGCACGACCTCGTCGTCGTAGAGGCCCTTCGCCCAGGCCTCGGCGGCCTTGCGGTGGCTGTCGAGGGCGAAGGCGTCCTGCTGCTCGCGGGTGAGGCCGTGCCGGTCGGCGATCTGCTCGGCGCCCTCGCCGAGCGCCACCGTCCACTCGGCGGGCATGCGCGGATTGGTCATGCGCCAGCCGAGGGTGGTCGAGTGGAGCTGCTGGTGGCCAGCGGGGAAGGCCCGCTCGGGCTTCTGCAGCACCCAGGGGGCGCGGGACATCGACTCGACGCCGCCGGCGATGGCCACGGAGGCGTCTCCGAGGGCGATGGCGCGGGCCGCCTGGACGACGGCTTCGAGGCCGGAGCCGCAGAGCCGGTTGACGGTGACGCCGGGGACGGAGACCGGCAGTCCGGTGAGGAGGACCGCCATCCGTGCCACGTCGCGGTTGTCCTCGCCCGCGCCGTTGGCGTCACCGAAGTAGACGTCGTCGACGAGCGCGGGGTCGAGCGCCGGCGAGCGGTCGACGAGCGCCCGCACGACGTGTGCCGCGAGGTCGTCGGGACGGACGGAGGCGAGGGCGCCGCCGAACTTCCCGATCGGGGTGCGGACGGCGTCGACGATGTAGACGTCGCGGATGCTCATCGGTTCTCTCCCACGTGGCCTTCGGAACGACTCTGTTCGCCTGGTGAAAGGATTTTCGCCCCGGCGCGCGCAGAGTCTCTGCCCGGAGGCCCGCCGTGTCAACGGGCCCTTTCCCGACACTGCGGCGCGCCGCGCCCGGCGGCACGGCGGGCCGAGACGCGGAGAAGCCTCCAGGTCAGGCGCGTGCGGTCGGCCGCACCAGGACCGTCAGGCCGTAGTCGAGCTCGCGCCCGTCGACGAGCAGGGCCTCCACCGTCCGCGTCTCGGGGTCGATGTCGGCCCTGATGCCGTGCCCCTCGTAGATCGGGTAACCCGACTCGCCGTGCCGCCCGGTGGCCTCGACGACGGCGGAGCGAACGGCGCTGTCCGTCACGGACGCGTCGCCCCGGTCCTCGACGTGCGCGGGCACCAGCAGAATCTCGAAACGCTTCGGAACAGTGCTCATGCACCGACGCTAAGCGTTCAGCTGGACTCCCGCCGGATGACCCGCGAGTCCGGCATCGCGCGGGTGCGCGGCGGCACCTCCGGCTCCCGTACGGCCCGGTCGACCAGCTCCGCCAGCTCGCGGCCGAGCACCATGTCGAACCGTACGGTGCTGAGCCGGGGCCGCAGGAGACGGCCGAGGAGGAGGTCGTCGGCGCCGATGACGGCGGTGTCCTCGGGCACGGCGACGCCCGCGTCCTGGAGCGACCTCATCAGGAGCATCGCGTACTCGTCGTTGTAGGCGAAGACGGCGTCGAGGCCGAGCTCGCGCCAGCGCCCGGCGAGCGCGTCGGCCGACTCCTCGTCGTACCGCAATGTCAGGGGTACGACGGTGGCGTCGGTGCCCTCGGCGGCCCGCCGGGCGCCTTCGAGGCGGGGGCCTGAGAACATCGCGAGCCCCGGCTCCTCGGGCACGACGACCCCGATGCGGCGCCGGCCGCCCTCGATCAGATGGGCGGCGGCCACCTCGCCGACGCGTGTCTGGTCCGACACCAGGGCGTGGGCGCCCTCGACGCTGCCGGTGCCGAGGGTGATCACAGCCCTCGCGCCGGACCGCTTGAGGATCTCGACGCCCTGCGGGGTCAGCTGGATCTCGCCGAGCGAGACCACGGCCACCGGCCGCAGCTCCGCCCAGGCGCGGGCGGCCTCGTCGGCTTCGAGACCGACGCTGCCGTACTGGACCACGGTGTAGTCGAGGCGCCGCAGAGCCCACTGGAACTCGTTGAAGAGCTCGCTGTACAGCGGTCCGACCGGGACGTGCGAGCTGGGCATCAGCACCATGCGGCTGTGGCCGGCGCGCAGGCTGCGGGCGGCGGCGTGCGGCACGTACCCCAGCGCCTCGGCCGCCTCGCGCACCCGTTGGCGGGTGGGCTCGCTGATGCGGACGGAAGAGGTGTTGTTCAGGACGTACGAGACGGTGGCCCGGGACACGCCCGCGAGGCGGGCGACATCGGCGCTGGTCGGGACCGGCCGTCCGGCGGGACGTTCGGGGGAATGTTCGCTTGGCTTGCTCATCGCTCCGGCATCTTTCCAGAACGATCCGGCTCAGGGACTGGCGGATGGCCGGAAACGAGTGCTACACAGTGTTTACACGTGTCAGTGACACGAGTAATTCCCTCGCTCGATCCGCTTCTCGCCCCTTCCTCGGGGCGATCTCCCCAGGAGGGCAACGTGGCCCTTTCTACGACCCAAGGCCCCGACTCCCCCTCGGCCACCGCACGGCCGACGCGGGGCCTGCTGCCCCTGCTCCTCGCCGGGAACACGGCCATGTACGCCCTGTACATCGGCGTCCCCGGCCTGCTCCTCGCCCTCCAGATCGAGGAGATCGACCCCGTCGACAAGGTGGCGAACTTCGGCCTCGTCTCCGGCATCTCCGCGATCTTCGCCACCGTGTTCAACCCGGTGGCGGGCGCCCTCTCGGACCGCTCCGGCCGCCGCAACCCGTGGATCCTCGCCGGCGGTCTGCTCGCCCTCCCGGTGATGTTCCTCCTCGGCAGCGTCCACACGATCCTGCTCGTGACCATCGTCTGGTGTCTCGGCCAGGCGGTCATGAACGTCTACCAGGCGGCCCTGACCTCCGTGGTGCCCGACCGGGTCCCGCTGGCCGCCCGGGGCAAGGCCTCCGCGGCCGTCGGCCTCGGCCTCCCCATCGGCTCGACGATCGGCGCCCTCGTCGGCGCGGCCTTCTCCGAGCACTACCGCACCGGCTACCTCGTCTTCGGCGCGATCATCGCGGCCACCGCCGTGCTCTTCACCACCTGCGCCCGCGAGGAGCGGATGCCCGCCAAGGCGCCGATGCCCGTCAAGGAGCAGCTCGCGGCCTTCGGCAGCGCCCTGAAGAACCATGACTTCCGCTGGGCCTTCATCGGCCGCGCCCTGCTCATCCTGGGCTACTTCTCGGTCGCCGGGTTCCAGCTGTACATCCTCAAGGACCACACCGAGCTGCCCGCCGGGCTGAGCGCCGAGGAGGCGGTGGCGATCCTCATGCCGCTCAACGCGGTCGCCATGATGGTCTCCACCGTGCTCGGCGGCTGGCTCTCGGACCGGTTCGACCGGCGCAAGCTCTTCGTCGGCGCCTCCGCCGCGCTCGCCGCCGTCGCCCTGCTCATCCCGGCCCTGTCGGCGAGCTGGACCGCGATGCTCGCCTTCTCCGTCGTCAACGGGCTCGGCTTCGGCTGCTACATGGCCGTCGACACCGCCCTGGTGACCATGGTGCTGCCCAAGGCCGAGGACGCCGCCCGGGACATGGGCGTCCTCAACGTCGCCAACGCCGGCCCGCAGATCGTCGCCCCGTTCGTGGCCTCGCTCATCGTCTCGCTCAGTGGCGGGTACACGGCGCTGTTCCTGATCGCCGCCGTACTGTCGGTGCTCGGCGCACTCGCCGTGCGCCCCATCCGCAGCGTGCGCTGATCCGCGTCGGCGCCCGCAGAACACCGTCAGAGAGGCGGCACCGTGCGCCTGCACACCACCACCTGGGGATCCGGTGACCGGATCGCCCTGCTCGTCCACGGCCTCATGGCCGACCACCGCACCTGGCGGCGGGTCGGACCGGCGCTCGCGGAGCGCGGCTACCGGGTGGTCGCGGTGGACCTGCGGGGGCACGGGGCCAGCCCGCGGGCCGCGGGCCCGGAGGCGTACCGGCCGGAGGACCACGTCGAGGACCTCGTCGAAACCCTTCCGGCCGGCGCCGAGTTGGCCCTCGGTCATTCGCTCGGCGGACTCGTTCTGGCCGGTGCGCTCGACCGGCTCGCACCGGCCCGCGCGGTCTTCTCCGACCCGGCCTGGCACCTCGGCGGCTACCGGGCCGACCTCTTCGTCCGGGGCAAGACGATGACCCGGGCGCAGATCAAGGGCTTCAACCCGCACTGGCCGGACGAGGACGTCGAGACCGAGATGGCGTCCGTACGCGACTGGGACGAGCGGTCGGCCCACGGTCTGACGGGATGCATGGGCGCCGATCTGTGGCCGTCCCGCGCGAGCGTCCCCTCCCTGGTCACCCTCGCCGATCCGAGCCTGCTGGTCTCCCCCGCGGCGGCCCGGATGCTGGAGGGCCGCGGCTTCACCGTCCGTACGGTGGCGAAGGCGGGCCACACGATCCACCGGGACGACTTCGACGGGTTCATGTCCGCCCTGGACGACTGGATCTGACGTACCGTTCAGTCATGGACGACGCGTCGATGGACTCCGCGATGGTGGGACTGCTCGGCCGGGTGACCGGCACCGTCGGGCCCGGCCTCGTCGGCGAGGTGATCGTCCGGATCCGGGGCGGCGCCGAGCACTTCCTCGCCCATCCGGCCTCGGCCAAGGAGCGGATCGAGGTCGGGACGGTGGTGATGGTCATGGAGCATCTCCCTCCGCGCACCGTCTATGTCACAGCCGCGTACGACAGTTGACCGAACCGTTGAGCCGCGGCCGTCACGGGCGCACACTCCCTTCACCGGATCCATGTCGGCTCCGGTGAAGGGGGACCTTGCCCATGAGTTTCGGCATTCTGGCGGGCGTCGTCGTCGGCGCCCTCGCCGTTCTCATCATCGTGTTCAAAATGATGTGGCGCGTCGCGGAACCCAACGAGGCGCTGATCATCTCCGGTTCCAACCACAAGAACGAAGGCCTCGGCGCGGGGATGGGCTTCCGCATCGTCACCGGTCGCGGCACCCTGGTGCTGCCCGGGGTGCAGGCGGTGCGCAAGCTCTCGCTCGACCTGAACGAAACCCAGCTCTCGGTGGAGTGCGTCACCCACCAGGGCATCCCGCTCAAGGTCCGCGGTGTGGTGATCTTCAAGGTCGGTGACGACTTCGTGTCGATCGCCAACGCCGCCCGCCGTTTCCTCGACCAGCAGAAGCTGATGTCGGAGCGTGTGCACATCGTCTTCGCCGGTCATCTCCGCGCCATCGTCGGCGGGTTGACCGTGGAGGACATGATCCGTGACCGGGAGAAGCTGACCGGACAGGCGCGTTCGGCCTGTGGCACGGAGATGGAGAAGCTCGGTCTGATCGTCGACTCGCTCCAGATCCACGAGATCGAGGACCCGACCGGGTACATCAAGAACCTCGCCGCCCCGCACGCGGCGGCCGTCACGCGCGACGCCCGGATCGCTCAGGCCGAGGCGAACCGGCGGGCGACCGAGGCCGAGCAGCAGGCCGCGGCCCGGATGTCGGAGGCGACCCGCGACAGCGAGATCCTCCAGGCGGGCTACCAGGCCGAGCGGGACCAGGCGTCCGCGCGGGCCCGGCAGGCCGGTCCGCTGGCCGACGCGGCCTCCCGCCAGGAGGTCGTCGTCCAGGAGACCCGGGTCGCCGAGCTGGAGGGACACCGCAAGGAGCAGCAGCTCCAGGCGGAGGTCCGCAAGCCGGCCGACGCGATGGCGTACGAGACCCGGACGCTGGCCGCGGCCGAGCGTGACGCCCGGATCTCGGCGGCCGAGGCCGAGGCGAAGGAGACCGAGCTGGCGAGCGCCGCCGCGGCGACGGCGACCCGGCTCACGGGTGAGGCCGAGGCCGCGGCGCAGCACGCCAGGGGGCTCGCGGTCGCCGAGGCGACCCGGGCGAAGGGTCTGGCGGAGGCCGAGGCGATCAAGGCGCGGGCGGCGGCCCTCGCGGAGAACCAGGAGGCCGTGGTCGCGCAGCAGCTGGCGGAGAAGTGGCCCGAGATCGTCCAGGCGGGCGCTTCCGCGTTCGGGAACGTCGACCAGATGGTGCTGCTGAACGGCGCCGACGGCATGGCGGACGTGTTCGCCAAGGCGCTGACCATGGGCGGGACCGGGCTCGGTCTGGCCCGGCAGCTGCTCGCCACGATGAACCCGGGCGCCCCGGAGCGGCTGGGCGTCGCGGTGCCGCCGGCGCCCCGGGCGTCGGGGGAGAGCGTGGAGATCACGGTCGGCGACGGGGAGTAGCCGACACCGGTGGTGGCCCTCCGGAACCGTGCGGTTTCGGAAGCCGTGACGTCGGCTCCGGAGACCGGAGCTGGTGACGGAGCCGGTGACGGAGCCGGAGCCGGTGACGGAGCCGGTGACGGAGCCGGTGCCGGAGCCGGTGCCGGAGCCGGTGACAGTGACAGTGACAGTGACGGAGCCGGTGACGGAGCCGGTGAACACGCGGGGGCCCGGTGCCGTCATGGCGCCGGGCCCCTCTCGCGTACCCCCGTCGGGCTTCTCGTTCCGGCTCAGTTGTGGCCGAACTTCCGTTCCTTGCGGTGGGACGCGTGCTCGACGAGTGGCATCGAGGTCTCGCTCTTGGGAGCCGTCGAGGTCTGTTCCTTCGCGGCGGCCTCGGTGCGGTGCTCATGGCCGCCGGTACGGGCTCCCCGGTTCGTGCGGGTCTGTTTCTTGCCCACGATCGTGCCTCCCGTGACGGGTGTCGGACGATGGTCCGTATCCCCTCAGCCTGGCACGGAGCCCCTGGCGCCGCATGTCAGGAGGCCGGGGAGAGAACCCGGGCGAAGGCGGCAAGGGTGGGGGTGCCCTGGGCGCGGTCCAGGACGGCGAAGACGATCTCCTCGAAGTGGCCGGCGAAGCGGCCGTCACCGGTGAGCAGGGCCTTGAAGGCGCCGGCCACGTCCTCCGGGGCGTTCCGGAAGACGCCGCAGCCCCAGGCCCCGAGGACGAGCCGCCGGTAGCCGGAGGCCGCCGCCGTCTCCAGGACGCGTTCGGCGCGGGCGGCGAGCACGGCGGGCAGCAGGCCGGCGCGCTCGGGGGTGGTGCGGCGGACGACACCGGCGTTGGGCGCGGGTGAGGTGAGGAAGCCGACGGTGAAGGGGGCGTCGAGGAGGGCGCCCCGGTCGTCGCGGAAGACGGGGACCCCGGGCGAGTGGATGACCCGGTCGGTGTAGAGGACGTCCCTTTCCTCGCGGTGGTGGGCGTAGTAGGCGGGGGCGCGGAGCAGGGTGGCGTGGAGGGCGGAGGAGCGGCAGAGGGCCTCCTCCTGGGCCTGGGCACCGTTGAGGTAGCCGCCGCCGGGGTTGCGGGCGGAGGCGAAGTTCAGGACGGCGACCGGGCGGGCGGCGTCGGCGCCGGTCATCCGGCGGGCGGCCTGGAGGCTGCTCTCGGGGGTGACGTGGAGGGTGGGCACGCGGTCGGTGTCCGGGGTGACGGGGACGGGCCCGGGGCCGTGGAGTCGGGTTCCGGCCAGCGCGGCAGCCAGGTCCTCGGCGAGGGAGACGGTCCGGCCGTCCGGGGCGCGGTAGTGGCCCGCGGCGACGATCTCCTCGGTCTGACGCGCGAGGGCGCGCAGTCGTGCACTCATGGCCCCAGCTTGATCTTTCGCGCCCGTCGGGGACAACGGATTTTCCCCGGGGGCGGTGCCGCGTCCGGCCGGACCGCGGGCGTGGGGTTTCGGCCCGGTGGGGGCACAGGGGGCGCGTCCCGGGGGCTCGGGGCGCTCTTGCACGCCGGTCGGTGGTGGCTTTAGGTGGAAGCAGCAACTCCCCGGGACCCGTCCCGATGACCAGGAGGTGTACGGATGTCGTCCAGCGGCATACCGCGCGGCGGCCCCCCTCTCACCGAGGGGGAGGCGGAGGATCTGCTGCGATGTATCTGCTTCAAGACCGGACCGCCCCGCACCGTCGGGGTGGAGCTGGAGTGGTTCGTGCACGAGCTGCGCGACCCCAGGCTGCCGGTCCGTCCGCCGAGGCTCGCGGCGGCCCTCGACACCGTGCGGTCGCTGCCGCTGGTGTCGTCCCTGACCTTCGAACCCGGTGGGCAGCTGGAGCTCAGCTCGCGCCCGGCCGGATCGCTCATGGAGTGTCTCGACCCGCTCGCCGCCGACCTCGGCGCGGTGCGGGCGGCGCTCGGGCCTCTCGGCCTGACCCTCAGCGGCTACGGGGTGGACCCGTGGCACGCGCCGCGCGGCCGGGTGCTCCACGAGCCGCGTTACGACGCGATGGAGACGGCGCTCGACCGTACGGGTCCGGCGGGCCGGGCGATGATGTGCGACTCGGCCTCGGTGCAGATCTGTCTCGACGCCGGTGTGGAGGAGCCGGGCCCACTGGGCTATCACCGTCGGTGGCGGCTCGCGCATCTGCTGGGCGCGGTCCTCGTGGCGGCCTTCGCCAACTCCCCGGTGAACGGCGGCCGTCGTACGGGCTGGCGCTCGACGCGGCAGTCGCTGTGGACGGACCTTGACCCGCTGCGGGCGCTCGCGCCGTCCCCCGACGGGGAGCCGCGCGCGGAGTGGGCATCGCACGTCCTGGACACACCGGTGATGTGCGTGCGGGCCGACGAGGGGCCGTGGGCGGTGCCGGAGGGGCTGACCTTCCGCGACTGGCTGCGTTCGGGTCTGCCCCGGCCTGCCGACGTGGACGACCTGCGCTATCACATGACGACGCTGTTCCCGCCGGTCCGGCCGCGCGGCCATCTGGAACTGCGGATGGTCGACGCGCAGCCCGGCCCGGACGGCTGGATGGTGCCGGTGGCGGTGACGACGGCGGTGTTCGAGGACCCCGAGGCGGCGGAGGCGGTGTACCGGGCGGTGAAGCCGCTCGCGGAGCGGTCCGGCCCCGGCCGCGCGCCGCGCAATCCGCTCTGGCTGGCGGCGGCCCGTGACGGTCTCGCCGATCCGGAGCTGCACGCGGCGGCCCGCACGGTGTTCGCCGCGGCTCTGGAGGCGCTGCCCCGGATCGGGGCGGGCCCGGAGGTGCGACGGGCGGTCGCGGCCTTCCACGAGCGGTACGTGGTCCCCGGGCGCTGTCCGGCCGACGACCTGGAGGTGGTGACGTCATGACGGCGACCGAGGCGGAGCCGGACGCGGAGGCCCCGCGGCAGCGTGCTCTGGACGCCCTGACCGTGGCGCGGGCGCGTACGGCGCTGCTCACCTCCTGTGTCGAGGACGGTGAACTCACCACCCAGCACTCCCCCTTGATGTCGCCGCTGGTCTGGGACCTGGCGCACATCGGCAACCAGGAGGAGCAGTGGCTGTGGCGGGCGGTGGCCGGGCAGGAGGCGCTGCGGCCCGAGATCGACTCGCTGTACGACGCCTTCGAGCACCCGCGTGCCAGCCGTCCTTCGCTCCCGCTGCTCGCCCCCGGCGAGGCCCGCGCCTACGCGGCGGACGTCCGGCTCCGGGTCCTGGACGTGCTGGAGACGGCCCGGTTCGAGGGGCGTCCACTGCTCGACGCAGCCTTCGCCTTCGGGATGATCGCCCAGCACGAACAGCAGCACGACGAGACGATGCTGATTACCCATCAGCTGCGAAGGGGTCCGGCGGCGCTGACCGCTCCCCCGCCGCCTACGTTCCGGGGTGGGCCACTTCCCGCCGAAGTCCTGGTCCCCGGCGGCCCGTTCACCATGGGGACCTCGGACGAGGCGTGGGCGCTGGACAACGAGCGTCCGGCGCACGCCCGGATCGTGCCCGCCTTCCATCTCGACACCACGCCGGTCACGAACGGCGCCTATCTGGCCTTCATGGCGGACGGCGGCTACACGGACGCGCGCTGGTGGCGGCCGGCGGGCTGGGCGCAGATCAGGGAGCACCGCATCGCGGCGCCGCTCTTCTGGCGGCGGGACGGCGGGCAGTGGCTGCGCCGCCGTTTCGGGGTGACGGAGCCGGTGCCCGAGGAGGAACCGGTCCTGCACGTGAGCTGGTACGAGGCGGACGCCTACGCGCGCTGGGCGGGGCGCAGGCTGCCGACGGAGGCCGAGTGGGAGAAGGCCGCCCGGTACGACCCGGTGTCCGGGCGGTCGCGCCGCTTCCCATGGGGCGACGCCGACCCGGGGCCCGAACACGCCAACCTGGGGCAGCGGCATCTGCGGCCCGCCGCGGCCGGCAGCTACCCGGAGGGCGCGTCGCCGCTCGGCGTACGGCAGTTGATCGGTGATGTGTGGGAGTGGACGGCGAGTGACTTCATGCCGTATCCGGGGTTCCGGGCCTTCCCGTACAAGGAGTACTCGGAGGTGTTCTTCGGGCCTGAGCACAAGGTGCTGCGCGGCGGTTCGTTCGCGGTGGACCGGGTGGCCTGCCGGGGGACGTTCCGGAACTGGGACCTGCCGGTCCGGCGGCAGATCTTCTCCGGCTTCCGTACGGCCAGGAACGCGGAGCCTGACTGATGTGCCGTCATATCGCCTTCGTGGGCGATCCGGTGGCGCTCGGCGAGCTGCTGGTCGGGCCGCCTCATGCCCTGCTGCGCCAGTCCTGGGAACCCCGTTCGCAGACCAGCGGTGTGGTGAACGCCGACGGATTCGGCGTGGGCTGGTACGCGGAGGGCGATCCGGTGCCCGCGCGGTACCGGCGGGCTGCTCCGATCTGGGGCGACCTGTCCTTCGCGGACCTCGCCCGGGTGGTGCGCTCCGGGGCGCTGCTCGCGGCGGTCCGCGGCGCCACCCTGCCGGGCGCCGACGGGGAGGCCGCGGCGGCGCCGTTCGCGGCCGGACCCTGGCTGTTCAGCCACAACGGCGCCGTCCCGGGGTGGCCCGAATCGCTGGTGCCGCTCGCCGCGACGCTGCCGGCCGGTGAACTGCTCCGGGTCGAGGCCCGGACCGACTCGGCGCTGCTCTGGGCGCTCGTGCTGCACCGGCTGCGCGCCGGGGACGCGCCGGGTCCCGCGCTGGCCGACACGGTGCGGGAGGCCGCCGAGGCGGCTCCCGGTTCCGGTCTGAACCTGCTGCTCACCGACGGTGCGCGGATCGCCGCGACCGCCTGGGGGAACAGCCTCTGGTACGTGCGGGGTCCCGGCCGGGTGGTCGTGGCCTCCGAACCGTACGACGACGATCCCCGGTGGCGGGAGGTCCCCGAGCACACGCTCGTGACCGCCGACCGCGCCGATGTCACCCTCACCCCGCTCAAGGAGCCGTCCGCGTGAGCCCGTTCCAGCTGACCCGTACCCTCGCCCCGGACGCCGCGGGCGCCGATCTGCGCGCCGACGTCCGGCACGGCCTGTCCCGCTCCCCCAAGGAGCTGCCGCCGAAGTGGTTCTACGACGCCCGGGGCAGCGAGCTGTTCGAGGAGATCACCCGGCTGCCCGAGTACTACCCGACCCGGGCGGAGCGGGAGATCCTGAAGGAACGGGCGGCCGAGATCGCCGCCGCCACCGGGGCGAGGACCCTGGTGGAGCTGGGCTCCGGCTCGTCGGAGAAGACCCGGTTCCTGATCGACGCGCTGCTGCCGGGTCTCGACAGCTATGTGCCCGTGGACGTGAGCGAGACGGCCCTGACGGGGGCTGCGGAGTCGCTGCTCGCCGAGCGGCCGGAGCTGCGGGTGCACGCCCTCGTCGCGGACTTCACCCGGGGGCTCGGGCTGCCGGGGACACCGGGCCCGCGCCTGGTGGCCTTCCTCGGCGGCACCATCGGCAATCTGCTCCCCGAGGAGCGGCGGACCTTCCTGCGCTCGGTCCGGGCCATGCTCACGCCGGGTGACGCGCTGCTGCTCGGCACGGACCTGGTGAAGGACGAGGAGACCCTCGTCGCCGCGTACGACGACTCGGCGGGGGTGACGGCCGCCTTCAACAAGAACGTGCTGTCCGTGATCGACCGGGAGCTGGACGCCGACTTCGATCCCGCCGACTTCGACCACGTGGCGGTGTGGGACCGCGAGCGGGAGTGGATCGAGATGCGGCTGCGGGCCCGCCGCGCGCTGACCGTGAAGATCCCGGAGCTGGATCTCGTGGTGCCGTTCGCGGCGGGCGAGGAGATGCGGACGGAGGTGTCCGCGAAGTTCCGTCAGGCGGGTGTACGGGCGGAGCTGGCCGAGGCGGGCCTCGATCTGGACCGCTGGTGGACGGAGAGCGGGGGCAGGTTCGCACTGTCGCTGGCGACGGCCCGCTGAGCTGCCGCCGCCAGCGCCCGGCGGTCCGGGTGGCGGAGGGCGGGAAGCGGCTCCCCCGGCCGGACGACCGCGGTGAGCCGGCGAGTCGAGACGACCCGCCACAGCGAGGCCCCGAGGGGGTCGTCCGCGACGTAGGCGGCGGCGGCGGTCGGCCGGTAGTCGACCCGTACCGGCTGTACGGCGCAGCCGGCGTCCAGTGCGGCCTGGAAGGCGGCGGGCCGGAAGCGCCCCTGGGCCCGGCCGCACCAGGTCGAGCCCTCGGGGAAGACGATCACCCGGCCGCCGCAGGCGAGCACCTCCGCCATCGTCCGCACGGTGCCGGGCAGGGCCCTGAGCCGGTCGCGGTCGATGAAGAGGGTGCCGCCCATGGCGGCGAGGGTGCCGAGGACGGGCCAGCGGCGCACCTCGGCCTTGGCGACCATCCGGCCGGGCAGCACCGCCGCGAGCAGCGGTATGTCGAGCCAGGACACATGGTTGGCGACGACGAGGAGCGGGCCGGTGGCGACGCCCGTTCCCTCGTACCGGACGCGTATGCCGAAGGCGCGGACCACGGCGCGCGACCAGTGCCGGACGAGGGCGAGCCGGGTGGCGGCGGGGAGGAGACCGGTCGCCGGGGCGAGCAGGAGGCCGAGGAGGACGGTGCCGAGTCCGGCGGTCAGCCGGGCCACGGCCCGGACGGCCCCCGCCGGGTGCTCGGCGGGGTGCGGGCCGTCGTCCGGGTGGGCGGGGTGCCGGTCGCGTCCGGGGTGGGCTGCGCAGTGGCCCGGGGTGCAGGGCGCCGTGGGGAGCCACGGCGAGAGGGCCGTGGTCCGGTTCACCGTGCCGGGGCGAGCGACAGGAAGTGGTTGAGGTAGCGCGGGTTGGTGCGGCGCAGCGAGAGCAGGACGTAGAGGTCGGCGACGCCGAAGTCGGGGTCGTGCGCGGGGGCGCCGCAGACCCGGGCGCCGAGCCGGAGGTAGCCGCGCAGCAGCGGCGGGAGTTCGGTGCGGCCCTCGGGGCGGGTGATGCCGTCGGGGCTCCAGAGCTTGTGCGGGGTGACCCAGTACTCCTCGGGGGCGAGGTGCTTGGCCTTGACGGTGTCCCAGGTGGCGGCGGCGAGCGTGCCGCCGTCGGCGAGCGGGAGGGAGCAGCAGCCGGCGAGCCAGTTGTGGCCGGTGGTGGTCATGTAGCGGGCGAGCCCGGCCCAGATGAGGGCGATGACGGCGCCGTTGCGGTGGGCGGGGTGGACGCAGGAGCGGCCGACCTCGACCAGGTCGTGGCGGATGGGCGCGAGCCGGGTGAGGTCGAACTCGCTCTCGGAGTAGAGGCGTCCGGCGACGGCGGCGCGGTCGGGCGGCAGGATGCGGTAGGTGCCGACGACTTCGCCGGTGGTCTCCTCGCGTACGAGGAGGTGGTCGCAGTACGCGTCGAAGGCGTCCGAGTCGAGGCCGGGCTCGGGGCCGTCGAGGAGGGCGCCGAGCTCTCCGGCGAAGACCTGGTGGCGCAGTCGCTGCGCGGCCCGTACCTCTTCCTGGTCGCGGGCGAGGCCGACGACGTACCGGGGCGCGGGCGGCTCGTCGGGGGCCTGTGGCGCGGACTGCCCGGCGGGTGCCTGGGGCTGCGCGGGGACGGCGGATGCCAAGGCCGGGGCGGGGACGGCGGGGGCCTGGGGCTGCGCGGGGACGGCGAGCGGCTGCGCGGGGACGGCGAGCGTGGGGGTCGGTGCGGCCATGTCGGACTCCTCCGGCGTACGGAAGGGAAGGGGCGGAGCCGGGCCGTGTGAGCGGTGGCCCGGCTCCTTACTTCTTCCGTGACCGGCTGGATTCGACGTGACCGTCCGGGGGCTCGCGGGTGTGGAGGCGCTGAATGCTATTCGGCGAGGGTCTCCGTGATCGCGGCCGAGGCCAGCTTCGCGGCCCTCAGCGGGTCCTCGCCCTGGAGGACGGCCGTCATGTAGGGCTTGATGGGGTTGTCGGCCTCGACGTCGGCCCACTGCGGGGAGTTGGGGGTGGCACGGCCGCGCGCGGCGCCCTTGGCCATGGCGGCGGTGGCCTCCTGGCCGGCGACGACGGAGGCGAGGCCCTTCTTGTTGGGCACGTAGCCCATGGAGCGGGCGAGTTCGGACTGCCACTTCTCGCCGGCGAGGGCCTTGACGACGTCGAGGGCGGCGGCGCGCTGGGGTGCGTTCTCCGGGATGATCAGGTCGGAGCCGCCGGTGAAGACGGCGCAGGGCCGGCCCGCCTTGGTGCCGGGTATCGGGAAGTAGCCCAGCTTGTCCTTGAGGGCCGGGTTGGCCTTGAGGATCGCGGCGACGGCGCTGGGGGCGGCGATGAGCTGGGCCACGTCGCCCTTGGCGAAGACATCGGCCTGCGGCGGGTTCTGCTCGTCGGCGTCCTTGGGCCCGGTGCCGAGGGACTGGAGGTCCTTGTAGTAGGCCATGCCGCGCCGGGCCGCCTCGCTGTCGAGCGCGCCGGTCCACTCCCCGCCCTTGTCGACGGCGAGTTCACCGCCCTCGTCCCAGATGAAACCGGCCAGGGTGTACCAGTCCTGTCCGGCGAGGTAGATGCCCTGGGAGCCCTTGCTGTTGAGCTTCTCGGTGTCGGTGAGCCATTCGGCGCGGGTGGCCGGGGGCTTGTCGATGCCGGCGTCCTCGAAGAGGTCCTTGTTGTAGATGACGATGCGGTTGGCCGCGTACCAGGGGATGCCGTACTGCGATCCGCCGATGCTGCCGGGTTCGGCGAGACCGGGCAGCCAGTCCTCGCTGCCGAGGTCGCGGACCGACTCCAGGGTGAGGTCGAAGAGCTTCTCGGTGTCGGCGTACTGGGCGACCTGGGTGTTGCCGACCTCGATGACGTCGGGTCCGCCGGAGCCCTGGATGGCCTCGGTGACCTTCTTCCCGATGCCCGTCCACTCCTGGACGGTGACCTTGAGCTCGACGCCGTCGTGCTCCTCCTCGTACGCCTCGGTGAAGCGGTTGAGGAAGTCCTCGCTGACGCTGTCCCGCATGAGCCAGATGTTGACGGTCTTCGTCTGGCTTCCCCCGCCCGGCAGCATCCCGCAGCCGGCGAGGGCGAGCGCGGTGGCGGCTGCCAGGGGGCAGGCGAGATGGCGATTCTTCACGTAGGTCACCTTCTGCGGTTCAGCACAGGGTCGTGCGGCATGGGGGGCTGACCCGACATGGGGGGACCGAACGGGGTGTTCGCGCGGGTATGTGGCCTGGATTCTGGTCTGGACCAACGGGATGGTCAAGTCCTTGACCATCCCGTCCCGCGCGCCGGATACGTCCCCCGTTGCCTTACCTGCGGTAATTGCTCGTCGACCAGGGGGAATCGGCCGACCCGCGCCCGCGCCCCCCGTCCCGACTCGCGGCGGCACCCGCTTCCGGGCAGGGTGGGACGGAGTCGGAACGAAGGAGAGGCCCGCCATGGGAGACCACGTATACCGCGTCACGGAGATCGTCGGATCCTCCTCGGACGGCGTGGACACCGCCATCCGCAACGGGATCACGCGCGCCTGCGGCACCCTCCGGGCCGTGGACTGGTTCGAGGTCACGGAGATCCGCGGCCATGTCGAGAACGGCCAGATCGCGCACTACCAGGTGGGCATGAAGGTCGGATTCCGGCTGGAGGAACCGAGCTAGGTTCCGGCTGGGAGAGGACCGAGCCAGGTTCCGGCTGGAAGAGCCGGGCCAGGTTCCAGCTGGAGGACCGAGCCGGCGGGACGGCTCCGGCTCGGAGGAACCGAACCACAGGGACGGCTTCGACCCGGAGGACCCGAGCCGGACGGGCGCCTTCCGCCCGGCCGGGCGGACCACACCCGTCGGCCGGCGAACACCGTCAGGTCCGGCCCTCCTTCTCCTGGGCGTCCCTCAGTTCCTGCGAGGGGGTGGCCCACCCGGCCCGTACGACGGTGAAGCCGGCCTCCTCCGCCGCGTCGCAGACCAGCAGGTCGTCGTCGACGAGCATCCGCACCGGACGGTCGGCGCCAAGCCGGCGCAGGATCTCCACCTTGGTCACCCGGGCCGGCCGGAAGTCCCGGTCGCGCCGCATGTGGACCGGGCCGTCCGGCAGCCCCTGGGCGGCCAGCCAGGCGAGGGTGTCGCGGCGGCAGCGCTCCGGGCGGCCGGTGAGGTAGACGATGTCGCACTCCTCGGCCGCCTCGCGGCACAGCGCGACGCCCTCCGCCAGCGGCGGATCCTCGGGCGCCGCCGCGAAGAAACCGTCCCAGTCCTTGGGGCGGCTCTCCAGGAAGTGCTGGCGGTGGGCGGTCGAGGCGAGCGTGTTGTCGATGTCGAAGACGGCCAGGGGCCGGATGTCGGCGGTCACGGGCCCAGCCTAGGAGGCGGGGCGGGAGCGCGGGGCGGGTACAAGGGGCGGGGTGAGCCCGGCGGCCACGCCAGCGGGCCGGCGGACGGCCGACCCGGGCGACGCCGCCACTCGGCAGGAGCGCTACCACCGGCGCGGAGCCCGCCGGGCCCGGACGGCGAGCGCCTGGATGGCCCAGGCCGGCAACGTGCCCAGGGTGGCCACGATGAGGGCCAGCCTGAAGGAGACCACGCCGGGGAACGGGGTGCAGGAGTCCAGGCCTCCCGAGACGAGGCAGCCCACGAGCCTCACCAGCACGCCCCAGGCCCACATGCCGAGCAGGCCCGCGCCGAACGCGGCCAGGGCGCCTCTGAGGAGCGGGAGGGGTGCATGGCCTCTGCCCGCCCAGAAGGCCGCCGCCACCTGACCGACGATCAGCACCACCATCGCCATCAGCGCGGGGGCGGGGGCGCCGATCCACACGACCAGCAACGCCGTCACGGCGGAGGCCGGCGCCACCGGGACGCCGAAGGCGACGAGGAAGCCCGGAGGCGGCCCCGGCGGCCCGAATCCGGTGAAGGTGTGCCGGGCGCCGGGACGCCATGACACGTACTGCCCGACCAGCGGCACCAACGCGGCCGTCAGCACCGCCGGCGCCATCACCGTCGTGATCCGGCCGAACGCCAGAACGGCCGCGCTGCCGACGAAGACCACCGCTCCGGGCAGCGACGGCGCGATGAACGCCGCCGCGTACAGCGTCATCGCGGGAAGGGTGAAGAGGAAGCCGACCATCGGCAGCACGCCGGCCGTGGCCGACGCGAGAACCGTCCACAGCACCCGGCGCGGACGGCGGCTGCGGGCCAGGACCGGCCCCCACGCCCCCGCGACCAGCACCAGCCACCGCACGAGGGCCCAGCCGCACAGGCTTGTCAGCGCGAGGTACGGGAGGGCCAGCGACGCCCCTTGTCCGCCCACGTTCACCAGGATGAACGCGCCCGACGGGGACAGCAGCTGGAACACGCCAAGGCCGAGGCCCAGACCGAGCCCGGCCTGCCGGATCCGTGCCGGGGTGAGGGAGCCCGGTGCGTGCGCCACCGCTTGCCACAGCACCGTGCCCGCCGCGCCCACCACCAGGCTCCCGGACAGGACCGTGGCAGCGAGCGCCGCCGTCGGTCCGGCCTGGCTCCCGCCGCCGATCGGCCCCAGCCTCACCATCTCGTGGAGGAAGGCGCCCGCCGCCCCGACCGCGCACATGTCCCAGAAGCCGACCTCGTACAGGACCCCTCGGTCGGTCAGTGCCCGCGCCCGCCTGGCGAGCGGCGGGTGGACACGCAACAGACCGCGGTCCACCTTTCCGCCCTGCCGCGCGGGCGGTTCGCCGAACAGCCTGCGCAGGCCGTCGGCCGAGCCCTCCCACTCCGTCACTCTCGCGTCGGCGTACAGCTCCCGGCTGCGCAGCACCGCGTTCTTGAGCAGGGTCACCAGTACGGCGAGCAAGGGCACCTGGACGGCGAAGGCGAGGACGGAGCCCGCGAGCGAGGGGCCGAGGAGCAGGGCGGCCGGGGCCGCGACGGCGATCATGACCACCAGGGTCGGCACGCTCGCCCGCCACAGGATCAGTGTCAGGAAGGCGATGTCCAGGTCCCGGTTGCGGATGTGCGCCAGTTCATGGAGGACGATGCTCCGGAAGGCCCGCCGGTCGAGGGAGTACAGGGTGAGCAGCCCACCGCTCAGGACCACCCGGCGCCGCCCCAGCCGCCCGAAGGCCAGGGCATGGACCGTCGGGTTCAGTGGTTCGGCGAGGAAGCCGACCCGCGCCCGCACACCCGACTCGCCCAGCAGGCCCGCCAGATACTCCGACAGCTCGGGCATGTCGGTGAGCGGGCCGTAGCCGCGCCGCGCGATCCTGCGGCGCGGCAGGCCCAGGTAGGCGCCGAGCAGTGCCAGCAGCAGGGCGGCCGACGCACCTGCGGTGACCAGGGGGCTCGCGTCGGCGCGCGGGTCCTCGCAGTCGCCCGTGTCGAGCTCGGTCGGGACACGGATGTCCGAGTCGGCACCGCGTTCACGGAACGCCCGTTCCGTCGCCCGGGCGTAGCAGTCGTGGTACTCCTTCAGCTCCTCCCACCGCACCGAGGACAGGATGACGGACGAGGTGCCGTTCACCAGCAGGGCGGAGACGGCGGTCATCGCGGCGATCAGCAGCGCGAAGCGCACCGCCGTGCCGGAGGGAAGCGTGAACGGGCCCGGACGGCTGTGTGCGGCCGGTCCCGGTGTCCGCCGCCTCATCCGGCGGCCTCGGCCGGCCCTTCCCCGCCCGGCTCGTCGGCGCCCCGCTGCCGCTCCTGGTGCTCCTGGTGCTCCTGGTGCTCCCGGTGCTCCCGGTGCTCCTGGGACAAGGTGGCGAGTTCCGCGACGATCCCGTCCGCGATCGCCCTCGCCTGCGCCTCGGGTACCCGCCAGCGCAGTGCCGCCCGGGTGGCCACCTCGCGCAGCCGGGTCAGCTGCTCGGCGGTCAGCCGTTCCGCCTCGGCGGGCGCCGTGGCCGGCTCAGCGGCCTGTTCGAGGGCCTGTCGTGGGCGGCGGCGCAACAGCCGAGGGAGCAGCCGGCTCCGGGTGGTGTCCACGGCGTGCGCCGTGGACTGCTGCACGAGGTGGTCGAGTACCTGGACCGCGGCGGAGAGCGCCGCGGTGCTGATGAGCGCGGCGACCACGTCGAGGCCTATCCCCAGTGGCTCGTCACGGTGGACCGGCCACAACCGGTCCTTCGTGGAGGAACTGTGGAAGGCCTGGGCCGTCATCGGGAACTGGGGCAACTCGTGCGGTGCCGCCACGCCCACCGCGCGGCGGGCCAGCCGGGTCGCCGTCCCCCTGTCGTACTGTCCGACGCCGCCGTTCCCGCCCTGGTTCTCGTATCCGCGCATGTGATCAGACGCCTCCCCGCCATCCGAGACTGCCTTCAACTCACCATGATGACAGGCACGTTGGCGGCGCGCGACGAGGCCGACCTCCAGGTATCAGCGATCCGGGGCGTGATCGCCCTCCGTCCCGCCCGAACCGGCGCCGAGGTACGCCTCCCGCACCGCCGGGTCCGCGTGGACCTCGGCCGCGGTCCCCTCGGTGAGGACCCGGCCGAGGTCGAGCACCACGACGCGGGAACACAGCTCCATCACGAACGCCACGTTGTGCTCGACGAGCAGCACCGCGCAGTTCTCCTCATCGGCCACATGGCGTATGACGGAGGCGAGTCGGTGACGCTCCTCGGCGGTCGTCCCGGACGCGGGCTCGTCCAGGAGCAGGACCCGGGGCGGATCGGCGAGCGCGCGGGCCAGCTCGACCATGCGGGCCTGCCCGACGGGCAGGCCGCCCGCGTACGAGCCCGCGAGCGCGTCGAGCCCGCACTCGTGGAGCACGGCGGCGGCCCGCTCCCGGTGGCGGCGTGCCGCGGGCCGCACTCCGCCCCGCCAGTCCTGCGCCACGACGAGGTTGTCCGCCACGGTCAACTGGCCGAAGAGCTGCTGTCGTTGGAAAGTGCGGCGGATGCCGTGCCGGGCCCGCCAGACCGGGGAACGCCGGGTGATGTCCGTGCCGTCGTACGTGATCGCGCCCGCGTCCGGGCGCCGCATCCCCGACAGCACGTCGAAGAGCGTCGTCTTGCCCGCACCGTTCGGGCCGATGACGCCGCAGATCTCACCCGGGCGCACGGACAGGTGCACGCCCGTCAGAGCGTGGACGCCGCCGAACCGGACCTCGATCCCGCTCGCGTGGAGCAGAGGGTGGCTCATCGGCGGGCTCCCGTCCCCAGGTAGGCCTCGGCGAGCCGGTCCCGGTCCACCTCGGACCGCGGCCCGGACCAGACGATCTCGCCCTGCGCGAGGTACGCGACGGTGTCGGCGATGCCGAGTACCTCGGCCGCCTTCTCCTCGACCAGGACCAGGGCGGTGCCCCGGCCGCGGAGTTCGGTCAGGAGCTGGAAGACCTCGTCCACCACGCGCGGTGCGAGGCCGAGGGACGGCTCGTCGGCGACGAGGACGGCCGGCGGCCGCTGGAGGAGCGGGGCGAGGGCGAGGATCTGCTGCTCGCCGCCCGACAGGGAGCCGGCGAGGACGGTGCGGCGAGCGGCGAGCGCGGGGAACCGCGCGTACACGGCGTCGCGGTCCTCGGCCTCCGTCAGCTGGAGGGCCAGGTTCTCCTCGATGGAGAGCCCGGCGAAGATCCCCCGCCCCTCGGGAGCCAGCCGCACCCCGCGACGCGCCCGGGTGACCGCAGCGTCGTGGGTGGCGTCCTCGCCCCGTACGCGCACGAGGCCGTCGGCCGGCCGCAGCAGTCCCGCCGCCACCCGGCAGAGGGTGGACTTCCCGGCCCCGTTGGGCCCGAGCAGCACCAGCGCCTCGCCGCCGCGCACCACGAGATCCACACCGTGCAGCACGGGCGCACCGCCGTACCCGGCGTGCACGCCGCTCAGTTCGAGCGCGCTGGGCGCGTGGCCGGGGCCGCGTCCCGTCCCCGTGGGACCCGCGCTCGGTTTCCCCTTCCCGGGGCCCCGGGGGCTTGCTCCCGCGTCCGGCGAGCGAGGTGGAGGAACGGCCGTCGGCAGCGGTGCCCGCGTCGCCGCCGCCCGTCTCGCGGCGCGCCGGGCCGCTCGTCTCGCCGGCAGTGCCGCGCAGTACCCGTCCGGGTCGTTCGCCAGCGCGAGCCCCGCCAGACCGAACAGGATCACCGGCAGATGGGCGGACTCCGTCACGTACTCCGACATCAGATGCGGGACCACCGCGAAGACCAGCCCCGCCACCACCGCGAACTGCGGCCTGCGCACCCCCGCCGCGACCACGACCGCCAGCCACACCAGGCCCGTCATCGCCGTGAAGTCCGTGGCCGTGATGCGGGTGTTGTACGAGGCGTAGAGCACCCCGCCGAAGCCCGCGAGCCCCGCCGACACCGTGAACAGCAGGAGTTTCGTACGGACCACCGACACCCCCGACGCCGCGGCGGCCTCGGGGGCCGAGCGGACCGCAAGCACGGCCCGGCCCCAGCGGGAGCCGCGCAACCAGGTCAGCAGCGCGACGAGCACCCCGCTGAGCAGGACGAGCGCGAGGCCCATCGCCCGGTCGTCGCCCAGGTCCACCGGGCCGGCCACCGGGCGGGGGATCTCCCATCCGGTGTCGCCGTTGCGCAGCCAGCCGAGCTGGAAGAGCACCTGGTCCGCCAGGAAGGCGAGCGCGAGGGTGGCCAGGGCCAGTGATCTGCCCCCGAGCCGCAGGGCGGGCAGGGCGACCACGGCGCCGAGCAGGGCCGCCGCCACCGTGCCGACCGCCGCCGCCGCGACGAAGGGCCAGCCGTGGCTCATCAACAGCCCGGCGACCAGGGCCGCGCCGGTCACGAACGTCGCCTGGGCCAGTGACACCATCGCGCCGAGGCCGGTGACCACGGTGAACGACATGAACACGAGCCCGATCGCCAGCCCTTGGGCCAGGATCCCGCTCCAGAAGGGTGTGGTGACGGTGTAGAACGCCGTGCCGAGCAGCACGCCGGCCACCACCCACGCGCCCCAGCGGTGGCCCCACCTCTTCCCGGCGAGGTAGTCGACGGGCGGTGGGTCCTCCGCGGCCGCCGTGCCCGCCGCGCGTTGCCGCCGTACCAGGACGACGAGGCCGGCGAAGAGGATGAGGAACGGCACGGCCGTACGGAAGCCGGTGATGTCGTCGGTGAACGAGGCGTACCCCGCCACCAGGTTCTGCAGTACGCCGAGCCCGAGGCCGCCCGCGAAGGCGAGGGGCACGGACACGAAGCGTCCGAGGACCGCGGCGGTGGCCGAGACGAACAGGAACAGGGTGTAGTCGTGCGCGGAGAGCCCGAGGAGCGGGGTCGCGAGGACACCGGCGAGGCCCGCGAGACCGGACGACAGCATCCAGGCGATCGAGGACAGCCGGTCCGCGCCGATGCCCCGCAGCTCGGTCAGGGTACGGTCGTCGACCGCGGCCCGCAGCCGCAGGCCGAGCCGGGTGTGCCGCATCAGGACCCACAGTCCGGCCGCCGCGAGGGCCGTGGCGATCCAGGTGATCAGCTGGTCGGAGTCGATGCCCACGCCGTCGAAGGGCTGCCAGGACACCGCGGGGCTCGGTCCGACGCCCGGCAGTCCGAACTGGTTCTCGGCGGGCTGGACGGGGGCGCCCGCCCGCTCCAGGAGTTCGACCACCCAGCGTCCGGCGGCGGGCAGCGCGACGAGCAGACCGATGGTGGCCACGATCTGAGCCGTCTCGCCGGCCTTGGCCAGCTTTCTGAACATCAGCCGGTCCAGGCCCCGGCCGAGGCCGGGCGCCACCACGAACACCAGGAGCAGGGCGGTGGGGACGGCCGGCCAGCCGAAGCCGGAGTGGAGCTCGTAGAACGCCAGCGCGCACAGATAGGCGGTGGCGCCGTGCGCGAAGTTGAAGAGGCCGGAGGCGGAGTAGGAGAGTACGAGCCCGGTCGCGAGCAGCGCGTAGAGCGCACCCGAGACCAGCCCGCTCAGGACGAAGCCCAGCAGGTCACCCACGTGACGCGCCCCCTCAGCCGAAGGGGATCGGCGGATAGCACTTGAACGGCACCGCCACCTCGTACCGTCCGTTCTTCAGGCGTACGAGCGCCCCGCAGCCGAAGCTCTCCTGCTGCCCCTTCGGCTCGGCGCGGTCGCCCACGAGCGTGCCGGTGTCGGAGAAGCCGGCGGCGGCTTTCTGGAAGGACTCCACGGTGAGGTCCTTGCCGGCCTTCCCGGCGATCGAGAGGAAGAGGTCGGCGCTCATGTACCCCGTCATCATGTGCATGGCCAAGAAATCTGTAGTTCTCAGCCCTTCACATCACGCTGACCTGCTGAACATGCTTCCCGTCATCCTCAGATGGGAAACGACTGGGAAACCGGCCTACGCGTCAGCGAGCAGCCGGCGCCGTGCCTGCAGCACCGAGTTCCTGCGCGATCCAGGACGAACCGCCTCGACGCGAGCGACCACGGCGTCGGGCTCTGTCACTCCATCCGCAAGCGCCTGTCGAACCAACGCGCTGATGGAGGCGACGGAGTTCTGCAGCGCCACCCGCTCGTCGCGGACCGGTCGACTCCTCAACGCCGCTGGCAGAGCCTCCCATCGGGCCTGGAGGGCACGCGCGATCTGCTGCTCCATGGCGACGGTCAAGTTGCTGTACGTTCCCTCGACGCCGGCCAGCTCGTGTCCCATGCGGGCCTCGACGGCGAACCGCGGGTGACCATCCTCGTCGAGCCATTCCTTATGACCGTGCCGGACGAGGTACTGCCGCTTGCCCGCGAAGGGATTCACCGACACCATCGCCTCTCGCCACAGCTTCGGGCCAACGGAGGCCGGGGCGCCGTCCGCCACTGGGCGC
Source organism: Streptomyces sp. NPDC001728 (assembly GCF_040297565.1). Lineage (NCBI taxonomy): Bacteria > Bacillati > Actinomycetota > Actinomycetes > Kitasatosporales > Streptomycetaceae > Streptomyces > Streptomyces sp. NPDC001728. The sequence goes on along the minus strand of NZ_JBEOZK010000014.1, from coordinate 106,861 downwards.
CAGTACTCCTTGGTGAAGGAGGCCGCCCCCAGGCTCCCGCCCTCGATCGCCGGGAAGACCCACGGGGACTCGTGGGAGGCCAGCAACGCTTCGAGCAGCGCCGCCAGGAACGTCGGCACGACGAGAGTCCGGAAGGAGTCGTACTTCGGCGGGTAGAAGTCGAGGACACCCTCCTCGTACTGGACTTGACGCTCCACGCGGACCGCTGGCAGTAGTTCCTCACCCAGGCCATACCTCAGCAGGTCGTCGTCGTAGCGGTCCACTTCGGTCTCGTCCAGGCGCAGATCTGTCTTGGGCCAGTTCGGAAAGCAGTACTCGCGGGTGAGCCCGTACAGCTCGGCCGGCCGCATCCCGGTCATCGCCATCGTCCAGACATAGACGAAGCCCGTGAGCCCCCATCGGATGTCAGCGTTGTGCGCCAGCTTCGCCACGGACTCGACCGCCATGTCGCGCTTCCGCTCCCGCGGTTTCCGCCGGTACTTACCGCGGCGACCCTGGCGCTCCACGGGTGACTGCTTGATCAGCTTTGCCGCGACGGCGTCGTCCATGATGGTCGCGAAGGTGCTAAGGATCTGTGTCTGGCTCTTCTCCCCCACCGGGACGGCCGCCAGGTACTTCCTGAAGGCCCGGTGGTCGAGGATCGTCAGCTCACTGACGGGCCGCTCCTTGAAGAAGGCCTTGATGTGCTTGACCCGCCACCGGTAGTTCCGGATGGACAGGTGACGAAGGTCCAGGGACTGCAGCCAGCTGTCGGCCCACTCGGACGTCGGGGTGGCGCCGTCCCGGTTGGAGATGTTGGTGCCGTGACGGATCTCGTAGAGCTTGTCCTGGCCGTGCCGGTACGCCGCTTCCTCATCGGTGAAGCCACCCTTGGACTCGTACCGTTTCCGCCCGTTGGGGTGGCACTCGCCAGTCCACCACTTGACCCGACACGTGCCGCCCCGCCACTCGACGTAGACGTGCTGGTCGACGCTGGCCATGGCTCGCTCCCCTCTGTCGCTGGAGGACGCGGTGCCCGGCCGGTTCCCCAACCGCCGGGCCTCCGCGATGCCATGATCTCAGGGAAGGCTGCCGAGAGGGCAACCCGCGCACTGACCACAGCGACCTCCCAGTCCCTCGACCAGCTCCTTGAGGACGGTGCCGTCCTCGTCACGCCGAAGCTGGCGGGGGATCACGCAGACGATCCCGTCGTCGGTCTTGAGGGCCGTTCCATGGAAGACCGGCCCGTAGTCGACTATGAGTGCGTCCGTTTTCTGCATGGGCTCCCCCTGTCGGGTTGATGCGGGAGCCTTCGAGGGTGTGCACCGACTCTGCCACGGAAAGTGGAAGTTGGGACTAGTTGTGACGGAAGTTAGACGCTCGGTTTTGTCAGCATCTGAACTTCCCTGATGGTTGTACGACCATCGGATGAGTTTCAGCCGCCGAGGAGGCCTTTCTCCTTGAGGTCGCGCACCACCTTCTCGCTGAGGGCGCGGATCTCATCCGCCGTCAGGCCGCTGGTCGTAGCGATGGCGGCGAGCTGGACGACGTCCTTCACCGTTTCCAGCGCTTCGGGTGGCATCGGCGAGATCGAGACGCCCGCCTCGCCCTCCATGGGAGCCACTAGAACTGGCGACCGCCCGTCGAGGACTGCCGTGCAGCTGCCGGGGGCCCAGTGCAGCACCGGGTCCACCTTGGCGTAGCTGATCTCGCGGACTGGCAGCCCAGTCTCGATGCGCTTCCAGGTGTCGGGGGCGATGCCGGCGTCGTTGGCGGCCCTCTTGTAGCCGAGGGCGAGCTCGATGCGGCGCTTCTTGACGGCCTTCGCGAGGGCGTCCAGGTCACGGGGTGCCATGGACCCATCTTGACAGGGCCAGCTAGGGCCAGCCAGGACCGGGGTCAACTTAGGCCGAATCCTTGACCAGCCATTAACGCCCACTTAAGGCCTGCCGACCAGGCACCCGATGCCAGGAGAGTCGATCTATTTGACCAACACGCTCCATCTAGGGGCTAACTGGCGCTGGACAAGGAGGTCTAGGTAGGTCTAACTTCAAGGCATGCACCAAGCCCCAACCACCCTCCCGGTGGACGGGTCGGAGCTGCGCAGACGGCGTAAGGACGCAGGTCTCGAAATCGACGACCTCGCCACGGCCGCCGGCATAAGCCGCCGATACCTGAGCCACCTGGAAACCGGGTCCCGCACCCGCATGCGACCCACGCGCCACAAGCGCCTGTTCGACGCCCTCGCGGCAGCAGAACAGAGCCGAACTACCCCCACCCGGGGAGACCAAGACAAGGAGTGACATGCCTGCCGAAAGCGACAGGTCCCAGCGAGTCCTCAAGTACGAGACCCCCACCGCCCCCGCCGACCCCAACGCGGAGTACATGACCGTGCAGGAGACGGCCTTCATCCTCATGTGCAGCGTGCCGACCATCCGGCGCCGCCTCAAGGAACTGGGGCTCACCAGGAAGCCCGGCCGCAGGGTCGTCACCACCAAGGCCGACCGCGACGCCCTCATCGAGTCGAGCCTGGTCCGGCCGCCCAGCGGCCGCCGCGGCCGCGGCCGTAAGCCGCTGCGCCCCCTCGCCGCTTAGAGCGGTATGCGGGCTGCCGCCGGAGGTCAGAGCCCGACGGCCGCCCTACGAGATCCACCCCTCTACACGCATGCATCTGCGAGAGAGATGAGGACCCCGTGTCCAGCAACGTTACCCCCCGCCCCACCAACACCCACCCGGCCACCACGTACCGCGCCGCCGCACAGGCCGCCCACGAGGAGCGCTGTAACCACTGCCGCACCCTCACCGAGGCCGCCGACGCCCGCCGCACCTCGATGGCCCGCCTCACCCGCCTCGAACACAAGCAGCTCGGCCTGATCCTCGACATGAGCGACGGCACCTTCGCCACCCGGCTCGTCAAGGCGGTGGCCTCGTGATCGCCCTCGCCTACACGGGAGTCCCCATCCCGGACGCCGTGGTCACCCTGATCGGCCGCCAGATCCCCGAGCACGTGCTGGACGCCGAGATCGAGGCGACGAAGCTCGCCTACAACATCAGCCTCTGCCGGGGCGACCGGTACCGCGAGGCCCGCGAGCAGTGCATCGCCGACCTGGCCCGCGCCAACAAGACCCTCGCCCAGTTCGACCCGCGGCTCATCGTGCGAGGTGCGGCATGAGCGCGAACCCCAAGCTGATCAACGCGACGGCTGACGTGATCCAGGCGTCGATGGCCCGGGGCAACCGCGAGGCCCTTTCGTTCGCCTTCGACCTGGACGCCGCCGGTCTGCTCCAGACGCCGGGGGCTGGGCCGCTCGCATGGGCCAACGAGCTGGACGCGAAGTCGCTCGACAACTTCCTCACCACGCTCGGCCTCGCAACGGAGCACGAGCCGATGGACGAGGCGATCGACCAGATCCACGAGCTGATTCGGTCGTTCCGCGAAGCGGTCCAGGGCGGTGCCCGGTGACCGTCAACCCGATTGAGCGCCTGGACGTGCCGACCGCCGACGTGGAGCAGCAGATCGCCGACATCCGCGCTCACGCCCTCGCCGCCAACCCGATCCCCGACGGCAACCACTGGGACCAGTGGCACGCCTTCCTCGACATCGACCCCGACCTCCGCGGACGGGACTACACCGGAGGCACCCGATGAGCTTCAGCGCAACGTGGTTCCTGACCCCGCAGACGTCGATCCGTAGCTCCACAGCCGTGGGCCCGGTCCTGTACATCGAGCCGGACGGCATGGCCTACGGGGCCATCAACCTGCAGATGAAGTCCGGTCTCACGCTCGACGAGAAGGTGCAGATCGCGGACCGCGTCGCCTCCGAGGTCACCCGCTGGCGCGACGGGATCGCCGCCCGCGCGGACAAGGAGCGCACGGCCGCCGACGAGCTGGCCGCTGCCCACGCCGAGATCGCCCGCCTCAAGGCCGAAGCCGAGGGGGCGGCATGAGCTACCGCGATCGCCTCGAGAAGGCCAAGGCCAAGGGTCAGCAGACCGCCGATGCCTGGAACGCCGCTCACGCGGTCGGCACCCGCGTCATCGCCTACCCCGCCTGCCGGCCCGAGTACGACGCGGCTGACGCGGCCAGGACGCGCCTTGTCACCACGACCCGCACCCCGGCCTGGATTCTCGGCCACGGAACGCCTGTCGTGTCCGTCCACGGCTACGCCGGCGGCATCACCCTCGACCACGTCGACATCGACCACGACAGCCCGCTTGGCGACGGCAAGATCCTCGCCCACACCCTGACCGTCGAGAACCTGAACCGATTCGACGACTGGCTCGACGACCTCGGCATCTACGCGAAGGGCTACTGGGAGGACGTCGACGGGAAGCTGACCGTCACCGGCCTCCGGATCGGCTCCGGCTCGGACCGGGTGGTCGCCAGGTTCGGCGACACGATCATCCGGCGCGCCGACGGCAGCTTCACCGTCCGGCAGGCGGTGGCGTCGTGACCGACATGCAGAAGGCCGCTGCCCGGTTCGCCGACGACGTCAGCGAGCACGAGCTGGAGATCATCCTCGACCAGGGCGTACACCGGCACCTGCTCTTCAAGGCCCCGGGCCACAGCTTCTACTGGTTCGAGATCGTCACCTGGCCCGGCAGCCTCGTCATCCGCGGGGACGTCAGCGACCACGCGTTCTCCCAGCAGACCACGTTCATACTCAACCTGGCCGAGGACATGCTGCCGTACTTTCGCGGCAACGGCTTCAACCCGTCGTACTGGGTACAGAAGGTCCGCGGCGGCGAGGGCGCCAAGCGCTACTCCCCGGACGCGTTCCGCCGGCAGGTCGTCGAGGAGCTCAAGACCTACGGAGCCGACGCCCAGCTGACGGCCGCAGTCCGCGAGGAGCTGCTGGAGGACTCCGATCTCCGAACGGAGGAAGCCGCCCGCGAAGCCCTGGACTCCTTCTCCGCCGGCGACTTCCGGTTCCACGACACCTTCGAGTGGGACCTGACCGAGTTCACGCCGCAGTTCCTCTGGTGCCTCCGGGCCATTTTGTGGGGCATCGCCCGCTACGACGAGGCCAAGGCCGACGTCCCCGAGGCCGCCTCGTGACCCGGGCCTGGCTGCAGCTCGCCGCCACCACCGCCGCTTCCGTCGTGCTGTTGGCCCTCGGCCGCCACCTCTCCAAGGAGCCTGCCGCATGAAGCTCATCGTCCAGATCGGCGACACCCTCATCCCGCTCTCCCAGTGCTTCTGGGTCCGCGCCAACCCGGCCGGCTGCGTCTACAGCAGCAGCCACGGCAACACCGCGATCAACCCGGGCGAGGCCCACAAGGACTTCACTCCGCGGCAGCGCGACCGCGACCGCGAGCTGAAGAACGGCTGGACGATCCGGCTCATCACCCGCAAGCAGTGGAACGAGCAGGCCGCCCCCTGCATCAAGGGCAGCTGCGAGCACCGGAAGCAGGCCGCAGCATGACCGCCTACCTGCGCTGCCCGGCACCCGGCTGCACCCACCACGAGCACGTCACCCCCGCCCGGACCGCGGCCGAGGACATGACCGACCACCTCGTCGCCAAGCACCAGCTGCCCGAGGTCTCCGCCAGCTACCAGGCGCAGATGCTCCTCCCCATCACCGGCCCCCGCGCCGCCGCCTGAACCGCCCGCCGGCCTGACGTGCACGACAACCGCCCGGCCGGCGGGACAAGCGCCACAACCCGATAGACCGGCGCGTCGAGCCACCCCCCGGCTCCGCGCCAGCCAGCCGCCCCGACCCCCCAGCGCGGGGCGGCTGGCACCCCACACCCTCAGGAGCCCCAGATGACCGTGCGTATCGGCCGAGTACTCCTCGATCTCCACCGAAGCGCCCTCTACATCGCCAGGGAACCCGACCCCAACTGCCCGGACTGCAGGGGCAGCTGCGGCGGCTGGATCCCCAACGGAGCCAACACCGACTGGGACGAGTGCCACTGCCTTAGCCAGCTCCGCACCTGGACCCTCCGCCTCTGGCCCCGCCGCAACCCCGCGAAGGAGTACCCCTTCTAATGCTCACCGTCCAGCCCCCGACCGGCGTCCTCCTCGGCCGGTACGTCCCCGGAACCGAAGAGTGGGAGAAGGCCCGCAGCGGCCTGTGCATCACCGCCACCGAAATCGCCGCGGTCGTCAACCTGTCCCCGTGGCAGTCCCGCTTCAGCCTCTGGCACAAGAAGGCAGGCCTGCCGACCGCGCCGTTCCAGCCCAACCCGGCCGTGGAGTGGGGCAACCGCCTTGAGGACGCCGTCGCCCGCAAGTTCGCCGACGAACACGGCATGGAGCTCCACGAGACCGGCACGTGGCGCCACAGCGACCGGGACTGGCAGCGTGCCACCCCCGACCGTATCGGCGACAACTGCCTCGTCGAGGTGAAGACGTCCCCGTTCGGCGAAGGCTGGGGACCGGCCGGCAGCGACGAGATCCCCGTCTACTACCGCTGCCAGGTCCAGTGGCAGATGGACGTCACCGGCTACCGCACCACCCACGTTGCTCTTCTCGTCTCCGGCCACGACTACCGCGAATACACCGTCGAGTACGACAAGGCCGACGCGAGGATCCTCCGCGAGGCCGCCTGGCGGTTCCTCGACGACGTCCGCCACGGCAACCGGCCCCCCATCGACGGAGCCGACGCCACCTACCAGACCATCCGCGTCCAGCCCACCGGGCGCGAGGACCGCGACGTCGACATCCCCCTCGAACTCGCCGCCCGCTACGAGGTCATCGGCGACCAGCGGCGCACCGTCGACGCCGAGTTCACCCAGGTCCGCGGCGAAGTCCTCGACCTCATCGGCAACGGCTACCGGGCCGTCTGTGGAGAGCGCCGCATCGCCTACCGGACGGTCAACCCCGACGGCACGACCCTCGCCCTCCAGCCGTACAGGAGCACCCACGCATGAGCCAGATCGGCAACGAGATCGCCCGCCAGTCCCACACACCGGCGGCCATGATCGAGCAGTACAAGCCCGAGCTCGCCGTCGTCGCCGCCAGCCACGTCCGTGTTGACACGTTCGCCCGACTTGCCGTCGGCGTCCTCCGCCAGAACGAGAAGCTCGCGGCTGCCGCACAGAACAACCCCGGCAGCCTCATGAGCGCCCTCATGACCGCCGCCCGCCTCGGCCTCGAACCCGGCACCGAGCAGTTCTACCTCCGCCCGATCAAGCGCAAGGGGCAGCTCGAAGTCCAGGGCATCGTCGGCTACCAGGGCATCGTCGAGCTCATCTACAACGCCGGTGCCGCCCAGTCCGTCGTCGTCGAAGTCGTCCGCACCAACGACGAGTTCGCCTGGACGCCCGGCGCCCTCGACGACCACCGGCCGCCGCGCTGGCCCGGAGCGATGAAGCAGCCCCACCACAAGGTCGACTGGTTCGGCGAACGCGGCCCCCTCGTCGGCGCCTACGCCTACGCCGTCATGCAGGGCGGGGCGATCAGCAAAGTCGTCGTCCTCAACCGCGACCACATCGCCCGAGCCAAGGCCAAGTCCGACGGCGCCGACAGCGACTACAGCCCCTGGCGGACGGACGAGGAAGCCATGTGGCTGAAGACGGCGGCCCGCCGGCTCGGCAAGTGGGTGCCCACCTCGGCCGAGAAGCGCAACGGGGTCATCGAACGCCTCGACGCCCCCGCCCTCCCGCTCGGCGAGATCGACCCCGACGAGGACGACGAGCCCATCGACGGCGAACTCGTCGACTAACCCGCGTCACAACTCGCCCCCTGCCGCCCCATAACTAACTCGTCCAAAGGAACCGTCGAAGGGAACCCGTCATGGCCCGCCGCCTCACCGTCGCCGAGCAGCTCGCGGCCGAGGAGAAGGACTTCCGCCTCGCCAGCATCGCCGATCAGTCCGACTGGTCCCAGTTCCTCGTCATGCAGGCCGTGCTCGCCTTCGGCCAGGAGCACGACACCTTCAGCTGCAACCAGCTGCGGGACGTTCTCCCCGAGATGGGCCACGGGTTCCTCGGCGCCGCGATCAACGCCCTCCGGCAGGGCGGCATCCTCCAGCACACCGGCCAGTACGTGCCCTCCACGTCGCCAGCCACCCACGGCCACCCCATCGCCCTGTGGCGGTTGTCTGTCAAGGGCCTACTGATAGCCGAGCAGCGCCGCGCACGGGCCCAGCAGACGAGGCCTGCGGCATGAGCTTCCGCGACCGGCAGGAACGCCGCTGCAAGCGCGAGATCGCCGCGCTACGAATCCTCGCCGACCTCCACCGATGGCGAGCCGACCAGCGCATGCGCGAAGACCGCGAATCCCTCGCCCTCTGCCAGACCCTCTACGACCTCCCCGCACACCAGCCCGCCCGGAAGGAGACAGGACAGTGACCAAGCCGGTTCCCGCGCACGGCACCGAGGCTCGCTACCAGGGAAGCATCACCCGCCCGCCATGCCGCTGCCCCAAGTGCATCACGGGCTGGACCCAGGCTGGCCAAAAGCGCCTCCTGGCACGTCTTCAAGGCCGCCCCGCCACCATCCCCGCAGAATCTGTGACCCGGTACATCGCTCTCCTCCACGCCGCCGACATGACCACCGGCCAGATCGCCGCAGCATCCGGCGTGAACGCCAGCACGGTTCGTGATCACGCTCGGGCGGCGTTCCCCACCATTCGCCGTACCACCGCAGAGAAGATCCTCGCTGTTCGGCCTCGATGCCAGGTCAACCTCGGACACGTCCCCGCTCTCGCCAGCACACGCCGCTGCCGAGCCCTCTACGCCGCAGGGCACGCGCCCGCCACTATCGCGGCCGCCCATCCCAACCTGCAGATCCGCACCGTCGAGTACGTCGTCCAAGGCGCCCGGCGCCTTGTATCGGTGGCGAATCACAGCGCCATCGCAGAGGCGTACCAGAAGCTCGCGGCTACGCCGGGCGCCAGCCACCGGGTCCGCGAGCGTGCCGCCGCTGAAGGCTGGGCAGGCCCCGACTTCTGGGACGACGAGGACTTCGACAATCCGGACTTCACCCCGGCGCTGAGCGACGACCTGAACGTCCTCAAGCTCGGCTCGCACCGGCGCCACGAGATCCAGCACCTGGCCTCGTTCAACGTCCCCGAGCACGAGATCGCCGATCGCCTCGGCATGGCCCGCGCATACGTCCACGACCTCATCCGAGACATGGGAAAGGCCGCCTGATGACCATCTCGTTCACTGACATCTTCTGCGGCGCGGGGGGCTCGTCGACCGGGCTCGTCGCCGCCGGGTACGAGCTGAAGCTCGCCGCGAACCACTGGCAGCGCGCCATCGAGACCCACGCCGCGAACCACCCGGATGCCGACCACCTCTGCGCCGACGTCAACAACTACGACATGCGGCGCCTGCCCCGCACCGACATCCTGTGGGCGTCGCCGATCTGCACCGAGATCAGCCCCGCCGGCGGCCGCAAGCGCACCAAGGGCCAGATGTCCCTGCTCGACTACGGCTCCGTCCCGGACGCCGCGTGGGAGCGCACCAGGGCGACCGCCTACGACGTGATCCGCGCAACCGAGGTCCACCGGTACAAGGCCATCCTCTGCGAGAACGTCGTCGAGTTCGCCGTCGACTGGGAGCTGTTCGCCTGGTGGCGCACGGGCATGGAGATGCTCGGCTACAACTCCCAGGTGGTGTCCGCCTCCTCGGCGCACATCGGCGGCGACGACAACGCCCACGCCCCACAGTGGCGCGACCGGATCTACATCGTCTTCACCCGCAAGGGCATCCCCCTGCCCGACCTGAAGCCCCGTCCCCTCGCCTGGTGCCAGGAGTGCAGCGAGGACGTCCACGCCGTCCAGTCGTGGCGCAACGGCCGCACGATTGGGAAGTACAAGCAGCAGTACGACTACCGCTGCCCGAACACCCGCTGCCGCCACACCCTCGTCGAGCCGTACATCCGCCCCGCAGCCGACATCATCGACTGGTCCAACACCGGCTCCCGTATCGGCGACCGGGCCCGGCCGCTCGCCGAGGCCACGATGCGCCGCATCCGCAAGGGCCTGGAGCAGTACCCCGAGACCCGCACTGTCCTCACGGTCAACCACTCCGGCCACGACGGGCGCGCGTTCCCCGCCGACGGGGCGCCGCTGCCGTCCCGTACCGTGAAGATCGGCGAGGGCCTTCTCGTCCCGTCCGGCGGCACGTGGAACACCGAGCCCACCCACACCGGGCAGCCGATGCGGACCCGCATGGCCAACCCAAAGGGCTTCGAGGCCCTGGTCGCCTCGCCGTTCGTCGTCGAGTACCGGCGCAACGGCGGTGCGGAGAGCGTCCGTCAGCCCCTGGCCACCGTCACCGCCGGCGGGAACCACCACGGCCTCGTCATCCCGTACCGCAACGCCGCGCCCAAGACCACGGCCGAGCCGATGCTCACCCTCAGCACGAAGGACTCCGCCGGCCTCCTCGCCCCGGCCCCCGCAGTCGAGGACTGCTACTTCCGCATGGTGCAGCCGCGCGAGCAGCTCCTCGCGCAGCGGTTCCCCCACGACTACGTCGTCCTCGGCAACAAGGGCGAGCAGACCATGCAGGCCGGGAACGCCGTGTCGGTGAACGCCGCACAGTGGCTCGGCGAGCGCGTCAAGGCGGTGCTGGCATGAAGCGGCAGGCACGTGGGTGCTCCGTCGCCGAGTGCCCGAAACCTCACCGACGTAACGGTCTGTGCGACACGCACGATCAGCGGCTGAAGCGCACCGGAACAACGGACGATCCGCAGAAGCAGACGCTCGCCGACCGGTTCTGGTCCAAGGTCGATCGTCGCGGCCCCAACGACTGCTGGCCTTGGACTGCTGCGACCAACGAGCACGGGTACGGCGTAATGCGCCCGGAAGGCCGGCGCTCCGGTCCGACGGTGAAGGCTCACCGGGCGTCACTGCAGCTTTCCGGCCTCGAGGTCGACGGCATGTACGTCCTGCACTCGTGCGACAACCCGCCTTGTGTGAATCCTGCGCACCTCTCTGTCGGAACCCCTGCCGAGAACGCGGCTGACAGGAACCGGCGCGGCCGGACGGCTCAGGGCTCCCGGTCTGGCACTCACAAGCTGGCTGAGGGCCAGGTCGGCGAGATCAGGCGCCGGGCCGCAGCAGGTGAGCTTCACCGCCTTCTTGCCGCCGAATTCGGAGTGAGCCGGCCGACGATCTCGCGAGTCGTGAACGGCAAGGGCTGGACCCATGTCTAACGCCGTCACCCCGAACGCCGCCGAGATCCTCGTCTGCGCCCTCGTCGAAGCAGTCACCGGCGAGCAGATCGACAGGCACGCCGAGCCCGCCTTCGCGGCCGCCGCCTAGACCACCACCTCTTACTTCAGGAAGCAGACCTCCCATGGCACGTGGCCACGGCCGGATCCTCTCCAGCATCTGGGAGGACGGCGACTTCATCTCCCTCGACGAGCAGCAGCAGCGGCTCTTCTTCTTCCTCATCTCCCAGCCGAACCTCAACCACGCCGGTCTGCTCCCGCTCACCCTGCGCCGCTGGTCCCGCAAGGCCCGGGGTCTCACCTCGCTGGAGCTGGAGAAGCGTCTGGACGCTCTGGAGGCCGCGCGCTTCGTCGTCATCGACGAGGACACCGAGGAACTCCTCATCCGGTCCTTCGTCCGCAACGACCGCGTCTACAAGCAGCCGAGGGTCATGGGCGCCATGGTGTCCGACGCTCTGGAGATCTCCTCGAAGCACCTGCGGAGGGCCCTCCTCGACGAGATGGACCGGATCCCGCTCGGCGAACTGAGCGACGAGCCGACGAAGTACCGCGGCGAGGAAGGGCCGTCGATCCGGACCCAGATCGCCACCCACATCCAGGACCTTCGCAAGGCGTTCGGAGACCCCACACCGGACCCCTCCGGAAGGGGTTACGCAACCCCCTCGGGATCCCCTTCGACAACCCCTTCGGCAACCCCCTCCGATACCCCTTCCGAAGGGGGTGACCAGGGGGATCCGAGACCCTCTACGCGCGGGCGCGCGCGGGCATCACGCGCGCATTCCCCTTCCCCTTCCCCTTCCCCTACCCCAGCCCCGGAAGAGAGAGGGGTCGCTGCGGAGGTCGGTCAGGGCGAGATCGTCGTGGTCACCGAGGCCGACTTCGTCGGAGCGGCAGAAGCCGCCCCTGAAGTCGATGCCGAGACCGTCAGCGCCCAGACGATCGTCGGCGAGTGGCTGAGTCGCGTGAACAAGCGGCCCCCGAGCAACGTCATCGGCCAGACCAGCAAGCAGATCAAGAAGCTGCTCGACGAAGGCATCGAGCCGGACGACATCCGAGCCGGCCTCAGCCGCTGGATGCACAAGGGCTCCGCCCCCTCCGCGATCCCCAGCTTCGTCAACGAGGCCATGAACGCCGCCCCCCAGCCAGCGGCCAACGTCTTCCGGCTGCCCACCGGCCAGCCCCTCGTCGGCACCGACGCGAAGGCCGCCGGCTGGCTGGCCCTCGCCGAACAACTCCGCCAGGAAGGAGACCCCGCATGAACGCCGACGAGGCAGCAGAGCTCCTCGGCCACTGCTCAGGCTTCGACAACCGGCAGCCCTCCATCGTTGCTGCCAAGTCCTGGGCCTCGGCCCTGTACGACGTGCCCCTCGACAACGACACCAAGGCCGCCGTCGCCGCCTACTACGCGACCCCGCCGCAGAACCCGAACGACCGTCTGTGGATCCTGCCCCACCACGTCCGCACCCTCCGCTCCAAGATCCGGTCCGCCCGGCTGGAGAACTTCCAGTACGAGCCCCGCCCCGACGAGACCACCGGCGAGTACCTCGCCCGGTACCGCGGCCAGGTCCAGGCCATCGCCAGCGGTCGTTTCCCGGCCCCCACCGGCAGGCTGCAGCTCGAAGGCGGACCCCACCCCCGCGTCCTGGACGGGCTCGAAGCCCGCGGCTGGGGCGGCAACCGGTCCGTGCCCGACGACGAGGCCGCCGCCATCCCCCAGCCCCGGCTGGCCGACACTGTCCGCCGCCCCGGACCGCTCGGCGTCATCTGCCCCGCGTGCTCGGCCGAGCTCGGGCACCCCTGCAAGGGCCCTGTCGCCACCGCCAAGCACCCGCTGGGCAAGCCTCTCGCCAAGCCGCACACCGCCCGGCGACGGGCCGCGGCCGGCGAACCGGAAGTCGAGCGTGCCCGGCAGGCCGCTGAGGAAGAGCGAGTCCGCGAAGCCTCACGCCTGGCCCTCGCCCGCATCGAGGCCGAGCAGGCCGAGCGGGAAGCCGCGGCCGCAGCCAAGCAGCCCACCGCCGCCTCCGAGAGCCCGGCCGAGCAGGCCATTCCGGACGCCGAGATCGTCGATGAGGAGCCCGCCGATGAGTGACGACTTCAGCACCGAGGACATCGCGGCCATGCGACGCGAGGGCGACCTGTCCAGCTTCCTCCGCGAACAGCTCCGCGCCGGACGGGCCCAGCGCGACCAGCCCGCCATCCCGGCCCCTCGGAGGCCCACAGGGCGCCCGCCAGGCGCCTGGCCGGCAGGCACCACCCCCGCCGAACGCCAGCCCTCCAGGCACACGGCAGCCGACTGGACCCGCGCCCTCGACGAGTACCGCGAATGGCTCCGCACCGCTGACCACCCCGAGCTCATGGACCAAGGCCAGATCTGCGGCTGCACCGGCTGCACCCCGCCCACCCGCAAGGAGGACCAGTGACCATCCGCCCCGCCGCCCCCATGCCGAACGAACTCCGGCACTTCATGCGCGCTGGCCAGCACCCCGCCCGCTCCGTCGCCTGCCCCCACTGCGCCGCCGCCACCCACCGGCCCTGCCGCGTCATGTCCAGCGGCCGCACCCTCACCGACATCCACCCCGCCCGACGCTCCGCCTGGGCCGAACTCACCGCCGTCTGCCCCCACTGCCAGGTCGCCCCCGGCACCCCCTGCCACACCGACGGCATCCCGCTCCCCGACCAGGTCCACGCCCGCCGCTACCTCGAAGCAGAGGAGATGGCCGCGTGAAGATCCGGACCGACATCGCCGCCCTGGTCCGCGCTGGCCACTCCGACGCCTCCATCGCACTCCGCCTCGGATGCGGCCGCGGCACCGCCAACCAGACCCGCCGTGCCCTCGCATCCCTGGCCCGCCTGTACGCCGAGGCAGCCCCGACCGGACAGGTCCGCGACTACCGGCCCGAACGGATGCCCACCTCGCCCGCACAACAAGCCGCCAACCGGGCACGGCTCCTCGCCGCCCTCACCGCCGCCTGACCCGCTCCCGCGAAGGAGACACCCCATGACCACCGTGACGCCCCTCGACTCGCTCGTCGACAAGCCCTCCATGGCCGGCATGTACTACGGCATCGGCGTCTCCGACTTCGGCGAGGACGGCGGCATGATCGCCCTCGGCCACCACACCCCCCGCCGCGCCCTCGCCGTGTTCAACGCCCACGCCCGCCGCCACTGGGGCATGCGCAACCTCGCGGACGACCGGAACGCCCACGCCCAGCCGTGGCTCGACGTGATCGTCACCCGCTGGGCCCTCTTCCGCCGCCCCGACCCGTCGCAGGGCGAACACCCCGACTGGCTCTGGTACGCGGAGTCCACGGTGCCCGGCACACCAGACGCGCAGCCCGTCACGATCCTCACCGCCTGACCCGACCGCCACGAAGGAGACCCCGTGCGTAGCAATCGAACCGCCACTGTCCAGACCACCTGCGACAACGAGGACTGCACCGCCTACGCGATCACTGCCGGGCTGTCGGCAACCCGCGAGGAGCGGGACGCCAAGCACCGCCGAATGCTGGCCGACGACGGCTGGACGGACCTGGAGGGCCGCGACTACTGCCCCGACCACCCCGCCGCCTGACCCGCCCACCACGAAGGAGACACACGACATGACCGAGAAGCCCACCCCCAAGGCCACCATCACCCTCGACACCACGGGCGACCCCGAGTTCCCGATTTACCAGCTCAGCATCAACGCCATGCTCGACGAGACCCACGGCCACGGTTACCGGCTCATGGGGCCCAAGTACATCGGTCGGTCCCGGAACCTGCGGACCGAGAAGCTGACGCAGCGTGACGCCGACGAGATCCGCGCCGTGCTGGACGAGGCGTTCCCGCTGGGCCTGCGCACCCTCACCCCGCTGGAGCACGACCGCGCCTGGCATGCCATCGAAGGCACCGCCGGAGCCGAGGACGCCGACCCCGGGACCGTCCTCGCCGCCGTCCTCCGCGCCCTCCGCATCAACGCTCCGACGGCCGAGGACGAGACGGCCGCCATCCTCCGCAAGCGCACCGCCTGACCCCGCACGCAAGCCGGCCGCCCCGCAGGCGAAGTGCGGGGCGGCCACCCACAGCATCCCACCACCAAGGAGCAGCAGCCCCCATGCGAATCGGCCCCCGCACCGACGAGTACGAGAACCACGTCCAGCACTTCTGGAGCCGCCGAATCAACGGCGCCCGCTACAGCTTCGTCCACGTCAAGGTGTCACGCCTTGGCCACCCGTACATCGCCGTCTCGCGCGACAACGTGCCGATCCGGTGCACGTGCCGCCGCTCCGACTGTCCGACCCCCGCCTGACCTTCACCCCGTCGGGCCGTCCTCCGGGACAGCCCCCACCAAGGAGCCCTCGTGTCCGCTGGCGTCATCCCCACCATCCGCTGCGACCACCACGACCCCGCCGGCGAGCAGTGCGACGCCGAACGGTTCGCCCCCGTGACGATGCCCCACCACCGCGCCCTCCGCGCCTTCCTCCGCGCCCAGGGCTGGCGCCGCCGCCGCGACGGCCGCGACCTCTGCCCCGACCACGCCTGACCACCAGGAGCCGCCACCATGACCGAGCCCATCCGCACCCTCACGCCGCTGGAGCACGACCGCGCCTGGCACGCCATCGAGGGCGCCGAGGATCCCGACCCCGGCACCATCCTCGCCGCCGTCCTCCACGCCCTGCGCATCGTCCCGCCGACCGTCGAGGACGAGCAGGCCGCGAGCCCCCGCCTCCGGGACGCCGCCCGCACGGCCGCCGCCCGCCAGACCAAGCCCGCCGTCGCGTACAGCGACGGCAAGGGACGCGCCTACTGCGTGCGCTGCGCCCGCACGGTCGAGGCCGCGAACGCACCTCTCACCGTCGACCACGTCGACCACTGGGAGCTCTGCCCGAGCTGCGGGCGCCACGTGGTCGACGTCGCCCGCCAGACCACCGGACAGGACGACACCGAGCCGAGCTCCAGGCCGACAGCAGCCGTCACGCTGGCCACGCCGTGCGACAACTGCGACCACGCACTGAACTGGCACGGGAACCACGCCGCGTGCATCTTCGCTTTCTGCGGCTGCGGGCGGTTCCGTGCGCCCGAGCCCGCTGTCGGGCAGCCGGCCGAAGCACACGACACCGACGCCCAGCCCGACGCCGAGTTCGCGCTCGTGCGGGAGACGACCACCTGGACCGTGGAGGACGAGCGATGACCCAGCCCACCACCAACGAGGCCCGCGCCCGCCTGGCCGCCCTCATCGGCTACGAGCCCGGCGAGCACGACGCTTTGTTCGAGTCGCACCTCGACACG
This sequence comes from Streptomyces sp. NPDC001728, assembly GCF_040297565.1. Lineage (NCBI taxonomy): Bacteria > Bacillati > Actinomycetota > Actinomycetes > Kitasatosporales > Streptomycetaceae > Streptomyces > Streptomyces sp. NPDC001728. The sequence continues at coordinate 90,483 of NZ_JBEOZK010000014.1, read as the reverse complement.
TACCGGGCCGCCGTCCTCCGCGAAGCCGCCGATCGGTTCGCCGCGTTCGACCTCCACACCGAAGCCGCAGCGCTCCGCCGGATGGCCGAGGAGGCCCGCTCATGACCACCCCCGCCGCGCCCTGCCCGTTCTGCGAGATCAACACCGGCCGCGCGCCCGCCACGTTCGTGCACGAGTGGTCCGACGCCTTCGCGATCACCCCTCTGAACCCCGTGGTCGAGGGGCACACCCTCGTAATCCCCAAGACCCACGTCACCGACTTTGCCGAGAACCCCGACGTATCCGGGGCGACCGCGCGGCGGGCGGCGCAGCTCTGCCGCGACCTGGACCTGGCACACGCCAACCTCATCACCAGCAAGGGCCGCGAGGCCACCCAGTCCGTGTTCCACCTCCACCTGCACCTGGTGCCGCGCGCCGAGAACGACGGTCTCGCGCTGCCCTGGTACAGCGGGCGCACCCGAAAGGCAGACACCCGATGACCCAGCCCAGCCTTGGCCAGCACCAAACCCAGGAGATGACCTGACCATGGACAAACACCAGCGCCGCGCCCGCGCCATCCGCCTGCGTCAGGAAAACCCCCTGCCCCACCGACGCCTCGGCAACCTCCACGAGAAAATCCTCCCGGACCTCGACGCCATCGACGCCGCCACCACCGACCCGGTCGTCCGCGCAGCCACCGCCCGGATCCGCGCCACCCTCGGGCCCCGGCCCGACACCCCATGCGCGGCCACCCAACCCGACTCTGCGGGAGGCGCCCCCTACACCTGCTCCCACACCATCCACATCGACGGCTCCCCGCACTTCGACGAGCAGCGCCAAGTGCACTGGCTCCCCACCCAGGAGACCCGATGACCCAGACCCCGGACCGGCCCGGCATCGACCACCTCACCAGCGATGGGCTTGACCAGCTGTACGGCGAGCGAGACCTGACCCGCCACCTTCTCGCCAAGGTCAGAGAGACCAGCGCCGAACTCATCAACCGCGAGCAGCTGCGTGCCGAGCGGGCCGAGGCCACCCTCACCGCCGTGCGCGCCGAGCTCGGCGCCATCGAGCAGGGCCACAAGCACCTCGACTGCGAATGCGAAGCCGAAGCATCCGCCGCCGTGATCGCCCGCATCCTCACCGTCCTCGACCAGCACGGCCAGACCCCCGCGTAACCCCAGACCCGCCCGGGGCGCGCCACCTACCGGCGCGCCCCGACCCCCCGCAAGGAGCACCGTGACCACCACCTGTGAACCCCTCTGGCTGGACGGCTGGGAGCAGGAAGCCGACGAGAAGGCCAGCATCCACCGCCGACAGCCCCGGCGCCGGGCCAAGAAGATCCCCGCCGACTACGGCCGGCCCTGCAGCCGTCCTGACATACCCAGCCGACGAGCCGTCGACGTCATCAGGAGTCTGTGATGGCCAGACACATCACCACAAAGCAGCTGCTGAACCTTGTCGACCGAGCCGAACGCGGACGCCTCTCCACCGAGGAGGCCGTGCGGCTCCGGTCCGGAATTGTTCAGCTCAAGACCGACCGGGCCTCCCTGCAGTCGCGGCTCCGCGTACAGAGCCGGCGCACCAACGAGGCCACCACCGAACTCAAGGCCCTCCACGGCCTCATCACGCGAAGCCAGGAGCGGGGCGTGGCTCAGGTTCCCGTCTGGGCCGTGGCCGCACTACTCAGCGACGAACCGAACCGGGAGGCAGCATGAACCCCAACACGACCCCGCCAGAGGGACTGTGCGCCCGCTGGAGCGACTCAGAGGCAGAGCAGGTATCCGTGGAGGTTCGACCGGAGAACGGGCCGCAGACGGGCACGCAGGGGCTTCGCGCGCCGGATGCGGAGCTCCACGCCCGACGCGCCGGCGAGGACCAGACCCTCATCGATCAGATCGCCGCAGCGATCTACGAGTGGTCCTGCCAGCCGCACAAGTGGCCAGACGCGCACCCCCACGACGTCCTCGCCTACCGCGGCGACGCACACGCCGTCATGGCAGCCGTCGTTCGGCCCCTCCTAGACCGTGCCAAGCAGGCCGAGGCCGCCGTGGAGCGCGCCCGCGCCGCCCTCGACGCCACCGCCTGACCGTCCCGCCCCGCACTGCCGCAAGGAGAGCCGCTGTGAACGACCTGCCCACCTGCACCTGCTGCCGCCGCGATCTCCGCGACTACGAGGCCGGCCGGTACGCCTGCACCCCGTGTGAGGACCGCATCGCCGTCCATCTCGGCGCCATCCCCGGCCTGTTCGAGCGGCTCGACGACCACCTCGCCCGCGGTTCCGCCATTGGCCCGGCAGTCTCCGGCAGCAAGGCCGCGCCCGCCCCGTGCCGCATCGACGTGCTGAACCTGCGCACAGCGGCCGGTCCCGCCCTCGCCCCGCTGGAGACCTGGGTCCGGGACTGGGCGGAGGGCGGCTACGCGGAGATCGGTGAGCGCGGCAGCTCCGTCGCCCGCGTCACCCACGCCTGCCGCACCCTCCGGTTCAACCTGTCCCAGGCCGTCGCTAGGCACGAGGCACTGGACGAGTTCGCCGGCGAGGTGGCCGCTGTGTGGCGCACGCTCAGCCGCATCGTCGACGGCGACACCCCGCCCCGCCGCATCGCCGTCACCTGCCCCTGCCAGCAGACCATCCGCATCACCCTCGACACCCGCGGCGAGACCTGCCCGGGGTGCGGAGTGGAGTACGGGCACAGTGAGGTGCTGCGGCTGCCGTTGGCGGAGAGGCGGGCTGCGGCGTAGCCGCCTCGATAGGGTGGCCGCCGATCCGGAGGCAGGAGACGCAATGGGTGATCAAGACCTTTCAGACCTCATCCGCCGTGTCCAAGATCAGCGACCCCGACTCACCCAAACGTTCTCCGGGTGATGCCGCGCGCGTGCCGGAGGTTGTCCAGCGCCTTCTGCGTGGCCTGCAGGACAGGGTCGCGGCGCTGGTTGAACCTGCTGTTGAAACGGGGCTTCTCCTGCTTGATGGCGAGCTTCTCGGCGTCTTCGGCCTCCGCCCTGGAGTCGAACCAGCCCACGCGGCGGCTGGCTGCGAGGGGGTACCAGGTGTCGGCAGCCGTTACGGCGTGCTCGTCTCTGCGTCGATCTGGGTCGTCGCTGATGCCGATGTACAACAAGCTGTCGGCTTCGTCGTAGTAGCGGTAGAGAGCCGTCCTGCCGTCGGCAATCCGGGGACCGGTCATCGCCCCTCCGCCTGGTAGGTCCACTGGCTGCCGGTGCCCCTGTACTCGGACACCGGGATGGGTTCGACGCCTGGCCGCATCTTCGACCGGTACAGCTGGCCGTGCAGGTGGTCGACCTCGTGGGCGACGAGCCGGGCGTGGCCACGCTCGAAGATGGTGATGTGCTGCTGGCCGTCGATGCCGGTGTGCTCGACGCTGATCGACATCGGGCGAGGCACCATCCCGCGGACGTCGAAGAAGCTCAGGCAGCCCTCGTACTGCTCGTCGAAGCCGCCGGCCTCCTCGATGATCCGGGGGTTGAAGAGCGTGATCGCCTCACCCTCCGGCGTGCGGATGATCGCGACGGCGCGGTTGATACCGATCTGCGGAGCGGCGATGCCCATGCCCTTGCCGAAGTTGTGGACGCCGGACGCCCGGTCGGCGGCGGAGTTCAGCTCGGCCACGACGCGGCGAGCGTCCTCAGCCTCGTCCGGCAGCGAGAACGGTCGGGCAGGGGTCGTCAGGATCGGGTCGCCCTCCTGGACGATGCCGATCGCCTGCATGCGGCCACTGGCCGTGTCAGCGGTCAGGTGAGTCTCCTTGATCGGTTTGGCCCGGAACTTCCACTCCAGGCGGAAACGTGCATGAAGGGGTGGTTCGTCGGTACTCCAGGAGAACACGCGGCGCCCGCCCTCGGCGGCCGAACGGACGGGATTCCGGAAGGGATTGCCGGTCGCGGTCATCGTCGTCTCGGTACCCCACACCGCCGGCTCCAGCTCGGCGGGGAAGTCGAGGGAGACGCTCAGGCGCTTCGTCGGCAGCCGGACCGCGCGCTGGAACCAAGATCCCCATTTGGTGTCCTCGACGGTGTAGCTGTACTCCAGCCACGCCGACTCGCCGGGGTACAGCGGGTAGCGCCCGTCCTCGTTCTCGAAGAGAAGCCACAGTTCCTTGAAGGCGTCGCGGTCGTGCTGCACGCGCCAGCCGATCGGTTCGCCGTCGACGCTGGCGCTGAGGTTGATCTCTTCCCACGTAAGCGGGTTCTCGCGGTAGTGGGCGTTCGATCGCTCCGGGTCCCCCGGGTAGCGGTCCACAGAGATCCGGATGAGGTAGCTGGTGATCGGCTCCGTGCCGCCGTTCAGCAGTAGTCGGCGCTGGGTCGCCCGGTACACGCGGCCGTCGTAATGCAGCGACGTGTCCTCATGCTCGACGATCAGGCTCGACAGAGGATCGGGCGCCGGAGTCGGGCGGGGAACCTCGGCCTTCGACTTCGCTCCGAGCGCCTGGAAAGCCCGCCGGATCGCGCCGCCGGCCTGGAGGTGCTGGTCGGCGAGCGCGGCGAACTCACGCGACGGCAAGAGCAGGCCGTTCTCCACCTTTGAGATGTACGACGGCGCGTATCCAACCAACTGCGCGAGCGCCTTCTGAGACAGGCCGCGGACGTCCCGCCAGCGCTTCAGTTCGGCAATGAACTCGTCCGTCGCTAACGCGCGGTCCGCCATCGCGTCCCCCTGTGAGTGTGAGTGATGTGTGAGTGATCGGCGCTCAGGCTGTTGTCACAGCTTGCGATTGAGGTGTCCTGAGGTCGGCCACTGAAGCGACCGAAAGGAGTTACTCACCCTCGCCGGCTACAGCGGATCGACGCTCGGACCATGGGCCGGCCGGCGGGCGTTCGGGGAGCTTGGCTCCCGGCTGGCGCATGTACCAGTCCATGAACTCCTTGATGACTCGGCTGCGAGGCGGCCGGCCAGTCGGATGCACGGAACCGGCGGCATCACCGAAGTCGTCCCACACGCCCTTCAAGGTCCGGACCTTCGCCCAAATCTCCTTCTCGCGGTCATCACTCATGTCGCGAGGTTAGTGGCCGTGACCACGACCTGCAACATTCAGGCCACATCAATCGTGGCCACTAAAAGTTTGCGCACCTGCTTGCGTCGTGGCCACCAATGGGTCTAACTTGGTGGCCACAAGGCAGCTTCGGAAACGAAGCAGCCCCGCCCGGTGCGACAACACCAAACGGGGCCTAGGCCGCACCCCCTTCATCACAAGGGAGTACCACCATGAGCACTACTGTACCCACTCGCACCTGCGAGAAGAGCTCTACCCCCCTCACCACCGCCCGTCTCCTCTCGGCCCCGCTGCCGGAGCTGCTGGCGGAGGCGGGCGCGGAGATCGTCGACGCGCCGTTCGAGTTCGACGCCTTCGAGGGTGTCGCCCTGAAGTACCACGCCGGCCCGATCCAGGTCGTCCTGCCGAAGGCCCGCAGTGCCGCCCACCGGGACGCGATGGCGCGTCTCGTCGTCGGCCAGCTCTTCGGTGCCGACCTCGGCCCGCTCCCCGCCTCGCTCGAGGTCCGCACCTACGGTGGCGAGCAGTGAGCGCCCCCGCGGTCGAGGCCGCCATCGTCGTCCCGCAGCGTCGTCGGATCGCCGTCGGCAAGAAGATCGGCCGTGGCCCGTTCGTGGTCGAGATGTCCGCTGCTGACAAGGCCGCTCACGCCGCCGCCTCGCACGTCCGCACCAAGCCGGCCCGGTGATCGCCGTGTACGAGATGTCTGCGGCTGACCGTGCCGCTCACGCTGCCGCGACCTACGTCCGCCGGTCCGACGCCCCCGTTCGCCGCACGGCTGCTACGCCGCTGACGGACGAGGAGCGCGAGGAGCTGTCGAAGAAGCTGGCCGAGCGGAACAAGAACAGCTCCCGCCGCTAGTCCTTCCTTCCGCCGCCGTCGCGACACCCCGTTGTCGGAGTCGGCGTCCGGCCAAGGCGTCTGCCGGCCCTGCACATCCCCGTCCTTCATTCCAGCCCTAGGAGTCTTCATGAGCAGGAACCGCACCAGCAGCGGTAAGGCCTACGACATGAGCAAGGTCCGCACCAGTAGCGGGAAGGTCCACGACTTGAGCAGGAGGTGCGACGGGGAGCTCCTTCATCTCGCCGAATACCTCGAGGACTACTGCCGCGAATTCGAGGCGGCGGGCGAGGTCATGGCGTACCGCGTCATGATCCAGGAGTTGGGTGGCAAGCAGTGCAAGGACCGACTCTGCTGCGTCACCCCCCGCCGCTAATGGCCGCCGACGTCGTAGTCGTCTCCTTCGGGTACGGCCACGGGGCCGCCCCCGACGCCACGATCACTCTCGATCTGAGGCACGCGTTCCGGGATCCGCACGTCGACCCGCGTCTCCGCTACATGACTGCGGTGGACCGCCCGGTCCGGGTGGCTGTCCTTCGCACCCCGGGGATCCGGTCGCTGCTCAAGTCGAGCGTGGCGCAGGTGCAGGCCTTCCGTCAGGGGCCGTCCGCCGGTCAGATCGTCGTTGCCGTCGGTTGTGTCGGAGGCCGGCACAGGAGTGCGACGGTCGCCCACTATCTCGCTCGACGTCTGCGCCGCCGCGGGCTTCAGGTCGACGTGCATCACCGGGATCTGGCGAAGCCGGTCATCACCCGCTAGCCCCCCGTACTGCCGGGGCCGGCAGTCCATCCCCCTGCTGCCGGCCCCGGCCACCCACCCCACTCCGCACCTCTGCCACGAGGAGATTCGCCATGCCCGAGACCACCAGCAAGCCGGCTACTCAGGACTTCCACTAGGTCATGACCGTCCAGACCCAGGACGGCCGGGTCGCCACCCGCGAGGCCCTCATCACGGTGCCCGTCGGCTTCACCGCCTCCGACGCCTACAAGTTCGTCATCGACCAGTTCAAGGCGGACTACGGCTCCGTCGTGGTCCTGTTCTACGCCCTCACCCCCAACCAGCTCTGACCCGCCCAGCCCCGGACCCGGCGTGACGCTGCCGGATCGGATCCGGCCCGGGGCACTCCACCCGACCATCCCGCACGCCATGAAGGAGACCCGCCATGCCCGCTCTCGCCCTGATCCCGTCCGACGGCCCGTCCGAGCAGGAGCTCGCGGAGGCCGAGGCCACGGTCCGCGCCGGCATCGTCGCCGACTACGTGCTCGCCGTCCGCACCCGTGACCTCCTCGGTCAGCTCGCGGCCGAGTACCTGGCCAAGCAGATCGACCAGTCCACCGTCGACGGTCCGCGGCTCCTCGACGAGCTCGCCGGCCTCAACTTGCCCGCCGCGGCGTGATGGTCACCGCCGACCAGGCGCTCGCCGCCGCGGCCTACGGGCTCACGGTCCTCGCCGCCGAGAAGCAGGCGGGCGGCAACCCGGCCACCGACGAGCAGCTCGACGCCCTCCTCGACGCGGCCGCCCTCATCGCCCGCGACATCCCCGACCACTGCTAGGAGCCCGTCGTGCGCCTCATCCGCCTCGCCGTCTCAATCCTCATCGTCCTCGGCCTGTCGCTGATCGGCCTGTACCTCGGCCCGGTTCTCGCCGAGGCCGCCGACCTCACCGACATCCAGGCCGGGCTCATCACCGGCGTCGTCATCACCTGGGCCACGTTCCAGGTCAACGCGATGCTCTCCGACTCCGAGCCGGCCGCCACCACCGACCAGATCTGACCCGAAAGGAGCCCTGCCATGGGGCTGTTCAGCCGCAAGACCCACGAGACCGCCGAGCAGAGCTATATCCGCGCCGCAGCCGCCCAGCAGGCCGAGATCGCCCGCAAGCGGGCCTACGCCGCCGACCAGGAAGCCCAGAAGCAGCAGATGACCGCCGACGTCTACGGCCGCCCTGGCGCCGACTACCACGACCCCGGCATCGCCGCCGAAGCCGTCGCCAAGCGGGACGCCGCCCTGGGCCGCCGCGATCGACACCGCCAGGACGCCGACCGCCAGAAGCAGATCGCCACCCAGCCTCCGGCCAAGCGTCGCTGGCTCTGACCACCCCGAAAGGAGCCCGTCATGGGCTACCGCATCTCCCACAACGGCACCCAGTCGACCCTCTCCGCCCTCCAGATCGAGAACCTGGGCAAGGAGGTGAAGCGCGCCGCCGGCTTCACCGACTGGCGGACCCTGAAGCCCCTGTTCGCCCCGCGCCGCGACGGCTACGAGGAGATCGATCCGAAGCAGGCCAGCCGCTACGGCAACGCGCTCCTCAAGTCTGCCGCCAAGATGCCCGACGACTGGGCGCAGATCGCCCGCCAGATCGGTCAGTCCGCCCAGGCCGCCGCGTCCGCCAACGAGATGTGGGTGTGGTCCTGATGAGCGACGTGTGGCGTAGCGCCCGCACCATCGACGACCTCGGCCAGAACATGGCCGCCTGGCTGGAAGGCCGGGTCCCGAACTGGCCCGGTTACGACGGTCCGTTCGGCCAGGAGGAGACGAACGGCGCCCGGCACCTCGTGCCGACCCTGATCGCCGCCAACAAGGCCGGGTTCGTCACTACCGAGTCCCAGCCCGGCGAGATCGGCGGCGGATACCGGCAGCGCGCGTTCGTCGAGGGCGTCGTCCACGACCACAGCCCGATCCTCGGCCGCCTCCTCGGCCTGCAGCATCACGGCCTCACCGTGGTCTGCGGCTGGCCGAAGCAACAGATCGTCCTCACCGAGGACGCCGGCCGCCCGTTCAGCACACTCGGCGGCTGGAAGATGCGCCGCAACGACATTCACTACAACTGGCGGGGCGTCGGCCGGCAGGCTCTGCGCGAGCTGAGGGAGCACGGCGTCAAGCTCCACATCATCGACACCGACTGGGGCCGTGACGACCGCCTGTGGCCCGCGCTGGCGGGAGCGGTCCGGTGAGCCTCGGCTGGCTGATCGGCCTCACCCGGGCCCGCGTCTTCCTCATCTTCACCGGCCTGGCATGGCTCGTCGGTCTCCAGGTCCCGTTCCTCACCCGTCTCGCTCTCGTAGTCCTCGCCGCTGCTGCCGTCGCCTTCGACGGCTTCCTCGACGGCCAGAGGACCCGCACCCCCACCCAGACCTCCACCATCCCGCCGCAGCGGACCCCCGCCTAACCAACCCCCGAAGGGATTGATTGCCGTGAGCAGCAGCTACCGCTCCTGGGAGGAGCGCGAGGCCGACGCCACGAAGACCCGCGCCGAAGCAGCACTGCTCGAAGCCCGAGCCGAGGCCGCCAAGCAGGAACTCGGCGCTGGCGCGTCCAAGACGGCGACCGAGCAGCTGGCCGAGGAGGTCAAGCAGGCCCGGCTCCGCAAGCAGCTCACGGCCGTCCAGGACGACGCCGCCGACGACAAGGCCCTGCGCAACGAGAAGCGCCGTGAGGTCGCCCTCGACAAGGGTGCCCTGTTCAAGCAACTCGTTACGGTCATCTTCGTCCTCGGGCTCCTCGCCTCTCTGCCGTCGCTGATCACGTACTTCCTCGGCCTGCGAGCCGAGAAGGGACCCGACGAGCCGGCGCTGTACCTGCTGCCGGTGCCGTTCTTCTTGGAGCTCCTTGCCTTCACGGCGGTCAAGGGCACCCAGTGGGCGGTGCGGAAGGGCTTTGCCCGCTGGCCGTTCTGGGTCCTCACTGCGGCGCTCGCCGGGTTTGCCGGGTTCATCAACGGCGCGAAGGGCGCCGAGCTGTTCGGCCCGATCGCCGGCCTCGCGCTCGCCGCGACCTCGATTGTCGGCCCGGTCCTCGTCGAGGTCCGCGAGATCATCGAGGCCCGGACCGTGGGCGACAACCGGGACGCCGCCCAGCGTGCCGCCGACAAGGCCAAGGCCCGCGCCGAGGCCGCAGCGAAGAAGGAGAAGGAGCAGCAGGAGAAGCGGCAGGACGCCGACCGCAAGACGATGTTCCCGAAGCAGCACGAGGCGTACCTGCGGATCCTCGCCTCCGTCCCGGCCGGCTCCATGGACCGCAACGAGGCGTGGGAGGAAGCCGGCGCCGCCGTCCGCTTTCCCGACGTCCACGACCGGATGCTGTCGCTCATCGCCCTGCCCGGTGCGCCGTCCCGCCCGGAGGCGTTCGCCGCCTCGTGGCGTGACCTGTACGGCGGCCCGCTCGGCGTCACAGCGAATGTCCTCGACCGCCGGTTGAAGGCCGAGGCGGACCTCGCCTCCGTCCTGGAGGCCGCCGAAGTCACCCCCGAGCGGGTTGCGGTCGAGCAGCTCCTCGCCGACCTGTTCCCGACCCGAACGGGAGGCGACGAGGGCCCGGCCGGCGCCGTTACCAAGAAGGGCCCCCAGGGTCCGTCCAAGACGCCTGGAGCCCTTGCGGGTAAAGGGAAGCGGCCAGTTCGCCAGCAGGCCGCCCACGAGGCCGTGAGGCCCCTCGAAGCTGTGCACGTCGAGCAGGTCAAGAAGCTCGCCGAAGCCCTTGGTGGAACGGACCGTCTCAGTGTCCGCAAAATCCGCGAGGCCGTCGGCTGCAGGACCGAGTACGCGATCCGACTCCGCGACACCGTCCAGTCCGAGCAGAGCTGAGGCCCGCCATGACCACCGCAGCCCACACCCCGCAGGACACCGAGCGGCCGACGCTCACCATCGTCAAGGACAACGCGCCCAAGCCTGTCGAGGGCACGGTCGTCGAGCACCAGGGCGACGCGGTCGCCACCCGACCCGGATGGATGCTGTCCGCCAGTGAGCAGGCCCGGCTCGGCCGGAAGCACGCCGCCGACAACTGGCTGTACGTCGGCTGGGCCACCCGCGGCTACTGGCGGCTCGCCAGCCGCTGGGCCGACGGCTTGCGCGACGACTACCCGCAGATGATCCGCACCGCCCGCGCCGACCTCAAGGCCGCCCGCGGCAACAGCGACGCCGAGCAGGCCGCCAAGCGAAACGTGCAGCGCCTCCGCGAGGCCTACACGCACCACCGGCTCGTCTACGGCGCCAAGACCGGCGCCTGGGTGGGCACCACCGGCCTCGCCGGCAGCATCGCAGTCGCCACCGGAGGCGTGTGGACCAGCCTCCTCCTCGGCATCGCCACCATCGGCTACGGCGCCTGGCGCGGCCAGCCCAGCATCATCGCCGCCGAAGACGACCCCGGACGTATCGAAATCCTCTCCGAGGAAGGCGAGCCGTTCCCGATCGCCGACGCCACCAACCGCACCGAAGCCGCCGAATGCGTCCGCCGGGCCCTCGTCTCCGAAGGCATCGCGGTCGCCGAAGTGGAAGCCGGCCGCCGCTACGACTGGGGCTGGGAGATCAACGTCCGCCTCAAGAAGGGAACCCCCGCCGACCTCATCGCCAAGGCCGGCGACCTGGAGACCCCGCTCGACCTCCCCGTCGACGGACTCCTCTGCCAGCCGCTTCGCACCAGTCGGGCCCGCGCCACCCTCCGCCTCGTCGAAGGCGACCCGTTCGTGAGGATGCCGGCTCTGCCCGACCGGGCCCCGAACAGCCTCCGACTGCGGGACAAGGCGCTCCTCGCGCTGCGGATGGACGGCCAGAACACCGAGATGTCGTTCCTCGGACTGCACTTCATCGTCATCGCCTCGTCCGGCGGCGGAAAGTCCGTCACCATGAGGTCCATCGGCGATGTCCTCACCGCCTGTGAGGACACCGTCGTCATCGACCTCGACCCGGGCGGCAACGGCCTCGAACCGCTTGCCGAAGCGGTCGGCGTGCGGGTCGTCGGCGCCGACCAGATGCATCTCATCGAGGCTGTCCTCGAGCGGCTCCTGAAGATTGCCAAGGCGCGGGCCACGCTCCTCGGCAAGCTCGGTATGGACGACAACTGGATCCCGTCCCGCGAGTACCCGGCGATCGTCGCGCTCATCGACGAGTACCCGCAGCTGTCTCAGAAGGCCAAGGCCATCGTCGTCGCCATCCTCCGTGTCGGCCGCAAGGCCCGCGTTCAGATTGGCCTCGCTGCCCAGGAGGCCACGAAGGACTCCATCGGTGCCGCCATCGCCGACAGTATCGCCCTGAAGATCGTGGGCCCCTCGCGGCACCAGGACATCGTGCAGGTCCTCGGGGCCGGTGCCGGCGCCAACGGCTGGCGGCCCGACCGGCTGCACCCCGCCCAGGGCATGGACCCGGCAGACGCCGGCAAGGCCTACATCATGGGCGGAGGGTCGGCCGACCCTCTCATCCACAAGTTCATCGCCATGAGCCGAGACGAAGGCAAGGCCCGCGCCGCTGAGCGTGCCGCCGCCGGCCGACCGTGGATTGACGACATCTCCCTGGAGGCCGCCGGGGTTACCTTCGATGACCTCCACACCGTCAAGCCCAGCACCGCCCTTCCGGAGGCTGTTGAGCTCGCCCGGCTGGCCTTCACCGCCAACGACGACCCGGAGCGCATGACCAGCGAGGAGATCTACGAGTACGTCTCCTCCGCCTCCGAGACGTGGGCCCCGCAGGAGGACGAGGACCAGGCGAAGGCCATGGCTCGCTTCCAGGACGCCCTCCGCAAGCAGGCCGCCCAGCTCGACCCGAACGTCGACATGAAGACCAAGCAGTGGCGCGGAGGCCGCGGCTACTACCTCTCCACGATCGACGCCCTGACCGCCGAATCGGCGCCCTAGCCGGCTCCCGGCGGGTGTGACGCCGCAGGTCACGGCCGTGACGTACCCCGTGACGGGGGCGTGACAGCCCCTTCCAGGCCGTGACGCGTCACACCCCCGTCACACCCTCCCGCAATGCGCTGACCTGCGACGTCACGGGCCGTACCAGGCCCCGTCACGCCCCATATGTGAAGAACATCCCGACCTGAAAGGAGACCCCGACGGACGGTCTCAGGCCCACCTATCACCGCACCCGAGCCGACTCCGAAGCCCTCGCCGCCGCCATCCAGCCCGGCATGAGCCTCTACATCCACCACGACGGCCGCGACCACGAGTTCACCGTCACCGGCGACACCGGAGCCCTCCGCAACGCCCCGCTCCTCGCCCCAGCCAGCCACAGCACCGCACGCATCAGCCTCCACCAACTCCTCGCCATCTACGGCGCCATCCACACCCAGCCACCCACCGAAAGGACCCCGACATGAGCCTCAAGCCCTACTACCAGGCCACCCGCGGCGGCGAGAAGAGCCTCCTTCGCGACATCAAGCCCGGCGACCAGCTGTTCGTCATCAACGAGCACTCCGACCGCGGCAAGACCTACAGCGAGTGGGTCGTGACCAACAAGATCGACTGGCTCGGTCACCGCGAGGTCGAGTCGCCCAGCCACGGCGGACGCATGACCGCGCAGAGCCTGCTCCGCAAGGAGCGCGAAGTCCTCACCCAGCGACCCAGCCACCTCCCCAACCTCGGCGTCCGGGACAACCACAGCGCGTACACCGAGGAAGCCCACCGAGCCGCCAAGCTCGCCGGCGACCTCCACGCCAGGGAAGCGTCCGCCTCCATGTCCGAGCGCTACCGCCGCCTGGCCCGCCGCTGACGGACTGCCCGCTGCCCAATCCGCCCGCCACGCACGGGCGGTGAGGGGAGCCGGGACAGCCCCGAGCCCAGGAAGGACGCCACCCCATGTTCGGACGCAAGGCCGCTCAGAAGCTCGACAACGCAGCCGCCGCCCTCCACGACGCCGGCGAGAAGGTCGCCGGCAAGGCAGGCGGCCGAGCGGGCAACGCCGTCGCCAACGCCGTCATCGCCCCCATCCGCCGCCAGATCGACGAGAGCTGCACCAACTGCAGCCGCGGCAAGTGCAAGAAGCACTGACCGACCACTCGCCACTCCCGCCGCCGTGACTGGCGGTGGGAGCACCCATCACCCACACGAAGGAGAACCGATGACCAAGCCGAGCATCGCCGACCGCATCGGAATCGCGCTCCACAACGGCGCCGTCCGAGTCGCCGGCACGACGGGCGCCAAGGCCGCAGCAGCGCTCTCCAACGCTGTCATCGGACGCCACCTGGAGGAGTGCGACGACCGCTGCGGCAACTGCGGAGAGACCGAAATGCTCCGCCGCCAGCGCTGACACAACCATCCGCCGATCCGCTAACCCGCACCGGCACAGATGCTCTCGGGCGGCGAACAGCACCCGAGAGCGCCCCGCCCGCCCACCGCTAGAAGGAGACCCCATATGGGATCCGCAGACCGATGGCCCGACCTCACCGGCAAGACCTGGGCCAACAAGACCACCCCTGAGATGACCGACGCCGAGGTCGATGATGCCCGCGCCACATTCGAAGCAGTCGGCCGCAACGACTACGAGGCCGAATGGCTGCGCCGCCACGGCTTCCCCGAGAACTACGGCATCTGACCTCGCCCCGGCCCTACATCACCCACCAAGGAGCACCCCCATGGACACCCCCACCCTGCACGGCCTCGAACTGTCCCACGGCGACCACGTCGGCACCGACGCCCAGCCGCGCTGCTGTGCCCAGGACATGACGCTGAACCCGCTGATGAGCGACGACCTCACGTTCAAGTGCGGTAGCTGCTCGACCGTCGTCGTCATCGACAACCAGGGCCTCGTCTTCGACATCCGCTGACCACCCACACCCGAGACCTCACCGAAGGAGAGCCGCCATGGCAGCGTCCACCGCCATCCGCCCCGCCGACCTGGCAGTCGACGCGGCCACCCTCATCGCCGACATCGAGGCCTACCTCGCCGCACAGGCGCCCAAGACCGCGCACCCGCTCGTCACCAAGACCACGGCGGAGCTCGTAGCAGAAGCGCTCCACGCCCCGGCCACCGAGCCCGACAACACGGCCCCGGCCCTCGCCGCCCCCGCACGCTGGTGGCGGATCATCCCCGACTGGGCGCTCGCCCTCACCCCCGCCCGACGCCTCCACGGCGCCGGCCGCCAGATCACCGTCACCCAGCACCTCGAACTCACCGCGCTCGTCATCCAGCAGTACGGCCACCACCGCGGCGGACTCCGATCCCGCTCCGGCCGCCGCTGCATCCTCGGCGCCCAGGCCGTGCTCTTTCGCCTCGGCTACGGCGACGAGAACACCGCCATCGCCGCCGGCCGGGCCATGCAGAGCGTCCTCACGCGCCGCGGCATCGAGGACGCCTACCACGCCTGGAACGACAAGCCCGAGCGGACCGCCGACGAAGTCCTGTACCTGATCCGCGAAGCCACCAACGGATAGCCCGAAGAGAGAGAAGCTATACCTATGACCGACAACATGCCCTGCGGCGAGGCCGGCTGCTTCTGCCACGGTGCCGGGCCCGAGCATGCCGACTGCGCCTGTGGCTGCGACTGCCCCCGCTGCTGGGACTGTCAGCAGAAGACCGACAACTGCGACTGCTGACAGCAAGCTGGAAAGTTGAAGCTTGCAACGAACTGTCCGTGAGCGTAAGGTGTGCTTCGCTGGACACTTTGTGACTCCCGAAGGCCGCCCATGATGGGCGGCCTTTCGCGTTCCCGCGGAGGTGACCATGCCCGGAGGCCCCGCGCTCGTCGACGACGAGACCCTCGCCTACTACACGGGCCGCCCGGCCTCCACGATCCGCCGCTGGCGAGCCGAAGGACGCATAGCCCAGTACGGCAGCGGGCGAGGCAAGGTCCTCTATGACGCCCACGAATTCGTTGCCGCAGAACGCGACGAGTGGACCGGCGAGGTATTGAAGGTCGGCGGCATCCCCGAGTTGATGGACTTGCAATCCAGGGCCGCGTAGGTCACAGCACGGCTACACCGACCCTGTGGCATCCTCCGGTCCGGCACGCTGGCCCGATGCGCAGACACACCGCCGTCGCCGCGACCCTGCTCCTCGCCCTCGTCGGGTGCAGCGGCCAAGAGGCCAGCACCACGCCGACCCCTGCGGTCGCGACTACAGAGCCGGGGGTGTTCCCGGCCGAGCAGCGGCAGGTCTGCGTCGACGCCTGGGCCGTCACCATCGGCAACCGCCCGGACGACTTCAACCCCGAGACCGACACCGACCCCACGCCCGAAGCGTGCACCGGCATCCCCGAGTCCGACTGGGTCGACGCCTACATGGACGGCCTCTTTCAGTCCAACCGGGCAGCACGCGACGCCGCGCAGGAGCGCAGCGACGCCGAAGCATCCAAGGACGCCCAGAACCCGTGATCCGCAAGGAGGCGCCCGTGGCCGGCAACCCCCGCAACGGGCGCCCCTACCGTCGGCTGGTGGCAGCACAGAAGGCCAAGGGTCTGCCCTGCGCGCGCTGCGGCGGCTACATCAACCCCAACCTCGACCCGCGGTCACCCTGGAGCTTCACCCTCGACCACAAGGTCCCCCTCAGCCGCGGAGGCAGCCTCCTCGACCCCGCCAACGCCCGCTCGATGCACAGGCGGTGCAACAGCGCCAGGGGCAACAGGACGGGCACCACAGCACCGCTACGCTCGTCCCGGAGGTGGTAGCCGTGACCGAGTCGCACCTGACCCTGTTCAGCAGCAGCCTGCTCTCGAAGTGGGGCTTCAACGACGGCGATGACCCCGACGCCTGGCTCGACTGGTGCGAAGGCCAGGGCATCGACTACAACGCGCTACCGTTCCCGCTCATCCCGCTGGTGCGCACCCACCTGCTGCCCCGGATCGAGCAGGCCGTCTCCCTCGTCGAGGTTGAGACAAGCCACAACCCGATCCGCGTCGAGACAGTCGACGGCGTGGACGTCACCGAAGTCTGGTACGGGCGCGCACCCGCGCCCACCCTGACACCCGATCACGTCAACGTCCCTATGGCCGAAGCCCTGAGCCTGGCACTCGCCGAGGCAGGGCTCACCGAACCCCCACGGTTCGATCCACCGCTGCCACTGACCTGACACGGGAGGTGACGCCGTGCTGTACGTCGTCACCGGCCCGATTGTCAGTGCCCCCTGAGAGAATGACGGAACACCCCGGCGGCTGCGTCAACAGCCCCGGGGCATGGCCCACCTGACGGAAGCAGGTAGACATGACAGAGCGTACATGCAGCATCGAAGGGTGCGAGCGCACAGTCGTAGCGCGTGGCTGGTGCCAGACCCACTGGCGTAGGTGGCGACGCAATGGAGACCCTGGCATCGGCGAGGTCCGCAGCCTTACCCAAGCCAAGGGGCTGGAGTGCAGCATCGACGGTTGCCCAAAGGAACGCAGCCGAGGCGGCCTGTGCGGCGCTCACTACCAGCGTCAGTGGCGCACAGGCGACACCGGATCCGCTGGCATCTTCGACCGCTCAACCGCGGCTGGCTGCAACGCCGATGGATGCGATAGCCCTCACGACAGCAATGGATACTGCAGTGCGCACTCCCACAGGCTGAAGAGGTACGGCGACCCCACGCACGTTCCGTCACGCCCCAAGTCCGGCGACCCCAAGGCGTGGCGAAGCGACACGGTCGGCTACCTCGGAGCACACAACCGAGTGCGTCGGCTGCGAGGCAAGGCCAGGACCCACACCTGTCAGCACTGCGGACAGGACGCGTGTGACTGGGCGTATGACCATCAGGACCCGAACGAGTCCCACGAGGTCGTGAACGGCTATCGAATGGCGTACAGCGCAGATCCCTCGCACTACATGCCGCTCTGCAAGCCCTGCCACACGAGGTTCGACCAGTAGCCAAACGGGGGCCGCATGGCATTGATCGTGGTGTGCGGTCCCCCCGCGGCCGGCAAGTCCAGCTGGATCCAGGCTCACGCCACAGCGCGGGACATCGTCATCGACCTCGACCTCATCACCCGCGCCCTGTCCGGCCCCGGCGCACCGCAATGGAACCAGGACCCCATCGTCCTGCGCGTCGCCCACAAGGCCCGATACGCAGCGATGTACGAGGCGTTCGAGCTGCGCGACAAGGTCGACGTGTACCTCATCCACACCATGCCGAGCGCCAAGGCGTTGGCCAAGTACAAGCGTCTCGACGCTGAGATCGTGGCCGTGGATCCCGGGCGGGACATCGTGATGGAACGCATCGCAGCGATGAGGTCGCCTGAGATGCAGCGCGTCGCCACCCGCTGGTACAACCAGCGCAAGCGCCTCCCCCAGCCGGCCATGCCGCAGGCCTCTCGCCAGTGGTGACCCACTGCCACCGGGCCACATCGCACTGAGTCACGCAGGGCGCAGAGGGGTGGGACAGACCCCCACGATCAAGCTCATCGAGAGCCACGACATCGACGGCCGGCCCATTCTTTGAGCACAAGACCGGGCGACCCACAAGCCCTTCTCGCCCGATTTTTTGCGCGGCCAATTTTGAAGCCGCTAATCACCCGAAATCTGATTCGACCGAATTAGTGGCGCTCACTCTGAGTGATGTCACTCCGTGTGACGGGGGTGATCATGGTCGCCGATTCGATCGCCGAAGAGCTTGACAACCTCGGTGTGACCAGTACCGCTCCCGGTCTCGCAGCTACCGCGCTGAAACTCGCCCGAGCCCTGGACAACATCCCAGACGGTGACGCTCCGACATCACAGGCCGTCGTCGCCGACAAGCTCCACGCCCTCATGGTCCGCCTCCGCGCACTCGCGCCTGTCCAGTCGGAGGGGGACGGAGTCGATGACATCACTCGCAAGCGAGAAGAGCGCCAAGCCGAAGTCCGCCGCAAGGCCGCCGGAGGCTGACGGGCCGGTCCGCGGCTGGCAGCGACCGCCCATCGAGATCGTCCCGCCGTCCGTCTCCAGCGCCGGGCAGGAGGCCATCGACCTCGCCGCGCGAGCAGGCCTGGAGCTCGACCCGTGGCAGCAGCACGTCCTGCGGCAGGGCATGGGGGAGGCGCCCGACGGAAGCTGGGCAGCCTTCGAGTGCTGCGTGAACGTCCCTCGCCAGAACGGGAAGGGCGGGATCATCGAGGCCCGCGAGCTCTGGGGCCTCTTCATCGGCGGCGAGAAGCTAATCCTGCACAGCGCCCACGAATTCAAGACCGCCAAGGCCGCGTTCAAGCGCGTGGAACGCCTCATACGCGGGTGTCCTGACCTGCACAAACGCGTCAAGACGTACCGGTACACCGTCGGCGAGGAAGCGATCGAGCTTCACACCGGCCAGACCCTCCGTTTCATCGCCCGCAGCAAGGGATCCGGCCGCGGCTTCACCGGCGACTGCAACATCCTCGACGAGGACATGATCCTGGGCGATGACGCGATGGACGCCCTGCTGCCGACGATGGCGGCCGTCGAGAACCCGCAGATCTGGTACCTCGGGTCCGCCGGCATCGGCCCGCTGTCGGTCCAGCTCGGCCGCCTGCGGCGACGCGCCTTGGCGGCGATCGAGGCGGGCACGGTAGACCCCTCGCTGGCCTACTTCGAGTGGTCTGCGGCCCTCCACCTGGACGAATGCCCGCCAGGATGCACAGCCCACGACGATGCGGCCTCCGACGAGGCGGTCCTGAAGGCCAATCCGGCGGTCGGCTACCGGCTGACGCTGGAGAAGGTCCGCAACGAGCGAATGACGCTCTCTACGGTCGGCTATGCCCGCGAGCGTCTCGGCGTAGGCGACTACCCCTCGGACGGCACCGACACCTGGCAGGTCATCGGGGAGGACGCATGGCGGGCCCTGGCCGACGCCAAGGCCAAGCCGGAGAGGCCGTACTCGTTCTCCATCGACGCGACCCCGGAACGGGACTACGCGTCGATCGTGGTGGCTTGCCCGTGGCGGGGCGGGACGCATCTCGAAGTCGTCGAGCACCGTCAGGGCATGGGCTGGGTCGTGGAACGCGCGAAGCAGCTCAATGAGAAGTGGGGCCCACGCTGCTGGGTCGTAGACGGGGGCGGCCCTGCCGGCTCGCTCATCCCTGACCTCGAGGACGCCCTCGGTATCACGGTGGTGCAACCGAAGGCCAGGGAGATCGCGCAGGCGACCGGCCAGTTCTACGACGCGGTGGCCGACCAGTCCATCAGCCACCTCGACCCGCCGCCCCTCGCCGTGGCCCTCGCAGGCGCCCAGAAGCGCCCGCTGGGGGACGCCTGGGCATGGGCACGCCGCGGCGTCGGCGTCGACATCAGCCCGCTCGTGGCGGCCACGCTCGCGAAGTGGGGGCTGACGGCCGAGGTCGAAGAGGCCACCGACCCGCTCGACAACATCTGGTGAGAGGAGGCGGCATGGGTCGCAGGCTGCTGCAGAGCGCTGCAGGCATTGCTGGCAGCGTGACGGGCGCGGCCCTCCGCTTCGGGCCCGCGGCTGCGGGCGTGGGCCTCGTCTCCTACGGAGCGTGGCTCGCGTGGGCGCCGTCCGGCTTCATCGTTGCCGGCGTACTGATTCTGGCCGACCAGGTTGCGGGACGGAGGGCCAGGTGAGCTTCCTTTTCGGGCGCCGCGAGCAGCGGGCTCCATGGATCCCAGAGCCGCCCATCCCGACGAACGGCACCCAGGGCAGTGGCAACTTCGCCCGCGTGGACCTGTCGCGCACTGAGGCGTCATTGCAGAAGGTGGCCGTCTGGTCGTGCGTGGACCTGGTGGCCACGGTCGCCGAGACGATGCCCCTGGACTACTTTCCGCGTCCCCGGCAGACTCAGGCGCTGCCGTCGTGGATGGCGGACCTTGCCGGCGACGGGTACGGCCTTCCGGACTGGATCCACCAGTTCGTCTGGTCGGACATGCTGCGCGGCAACGTCTACGGCCTTGTAGGTGGCCGCGATGTGAAGCGGGGCACGCCGACGCAGATCGTGCTACAGCATCCTGATCTGGTCGGCGTGATGCTGGGCGAGGACGGCCAGCCTGAGTGGCGGGTGAACGGCGAGACGGTCTCCCGGGACGCCATGTGGCACCAGCGGGCCCACACCGCCCCTGGGCGTCTCCTTGGCCTGTCTCCGATCGCGCTACAGGCCACAACCATCTCGACCGGCATCTCCGCGCTCCGGTTCGGGGCCAGTTGGTTCGAGGACGGCGCCCACCCGTCGGGCATCCTCTCCAGCGACCAGGCACTGGACGCCCGGCAGGCACTGACGGCCAAGGAACGGTTCATGGCGGCCGTACATGGCCGCAGAGAGCCCGCAGTGCTGGGGAACGGCTGGAAGTACCAGTCGATCCAGATCAGCCCCAACGAGTCCCAGTTCCTGGAGACCAACAACTACACGGCTGCCGAGTGCTGCCGTATCTTCGGCCCCGGGTTCGCCGAGATCTTCGGCTACGAGACGGGCGGCAGCCTGACGTACTCGAACATCGAGCAGCGGAGTCTGGACCTTCTGACCTACGCCGTGGATCCATGGCTGGTGCGCATTGAGCGCGCCCTGAGCGCCTTGCTGCCCTGCGGCCAGGTCGTCCGCTTCAACCGGGCAGCGCTCGTCCGAACGGACCTGCTGACCCGCTACCGGGCTCACGCGATCGCCCTGCAGAACCGCTTCAAGGTTGTCAACGAGGTCCGTGATCTCGAAGAGCTGAAGCCCGTGCCATGGGGCGACGCGCCGAACTTGCCCGGCCCGACACCGTCAACCCCCGAAGGAGGTCAGCTGTGACCGACAAGAGCGAACGCGCCTCCGCCAAGGGGATCGTGCGGCGCGCATTCCCAGTCCAGCTCGAGACCCGCGCCAAGGAAGGCGCGTCCGGCGTGACCACGGTCAGTGGCTATGCCTCTGTCGTTGAGGAGCCCTACGAGATGTGGGACTTCCTCGGCTCCTACGCGGAGGTCGTCCGCTCCGGCGCCTTCGCAAAGACGCTCAACGAGACCCCGCAGGTGCAGCTCCTGCTCAACCATGGCGGCCTCGCCATGGCGTACACGAAGGCCGGCAGCCTTCGCCTGTCGGAGGACTCCAGCGGCCTCCACATGGAAGCCGACGTCACCTCGTCGCGCAGCGACGTGCAGGACATGCTCCTGGCCCTGGAGGACGGCAGCGTCGACGAGATGAGCTTCGCCTTCCGTGTGACGCGGCAGATCTGGTCTCCGGACTACGACCAGCGCGACATTCTCGAGGTCGACCTCCACCGCGGCGACGTCTCCGTCGTCAACTTCGGAGCGAACCCCGCTACCTCGGTGAGCGCCATGCGCGCGGCTGACTTCGACCAACTCGCCGACGATGACGCCCGAGTGCTCATGGAACGACTCCAGCGGCGTTTCGAACCCCGGGCGGAGCCTGCCCGCAAGGCCGGGCATCCGCTGTCTCTCTACGTGGCTCAGTCCCAGGCTCTGGAGCTGTAGCCGTACCCGCCTGCCTCACCTGACGCGCCGGAGCCCACGCCGGAGCGCTCCTCGGCATGCCCGAGTGCAGCGCCACCACCTGGGTCACCACCCGGACGGATTGCAGGCGCGACCCACCCCCATCACCTCCCGAAAGGAGCGAGCCATGCTCGCATTCCTGCGTAAGCAGCTGCAGGACGCGCTCGAGCAGCGGGCCGCGCTGAAGACCGACCTGGACGGCATCCTCGAAGCCCCTGGCACGGAGCAGCGCGACCTCACCGACGCGGAGAAGTCGGCGTTCGAAGAGAAGCACGACGCCATCAAGGCCAAGGACGTCGAGATCAAGGACTTCGAGGCTCGGATCGCCAAGCTCGCCGAAGCCGAGGAGCGCGACGCCAAGGCTGCGGAGCTGCGCGCCAAGTACGCGCCGGCCGGCCCGCAGGCCACCGGTATCAAGGTCGTGTCCGAGCCGGAGACGTACCGCAAGGGCAGCCAGCAGTCCTACTTCCGGGACCTGTTCCGGGCCCAGCAGCGCGGAGACCACGAGGCCATCGGCCGCCTCCAGCGCAACGACCGCGAGGTCCAGGAGAAGCGCGCCCTGACGACGACCGACGGCGGTGTCGGCGAGTTCGTGCCCCCGCTGTGGATGGTCGAGGACTACGTCCGCCTCGCCCGCGCCGGCCGGGTCGTCGCCGACCAGATCGCCCACGAGGCGCTCCCGGCCGGCACGGACAGCATCAACCTGCCGCGCCTCGCCACCGGAACCTCCACCGCGGAGCAGGCCACCCAGAACTCCGCGGTCTCCAACACGGACGCAACGTCGAACAGCGTCAGCGCGTCGGTCGCCACGATCGCCGGCCAGCAGGTCGTCTCCCAGCAGCTCCTGGACCAGTCACCTATCAACATGGACGCGATCCTGCTGGCCGACCTCGCCGCCGACTACGCCGTCCGCCTGGACACGTTCGTCATCAGCAACAACGCGGCCAACAAGCGGGGCCTGCTCAACGTCTCCGGCTCCAACGCCATCACCTACACCGACGCCACCCCCACCGTGGGTGAGGCCTACGCCAAGACCGGTGACGGCATCCAGCAGATCCACACCGGGCGCTTCATGCCGCCCGACAAGATCTTCATGCACCCGCGGCGCTGGGCCTGGTACACCGTGTCCCTCGA
The DNA here is from genome assembly GCF_040297565.1 of Streptomyces sp. NPDC001728. NCBI lineage: Bacteria > Bacillati > Actinomycetota > Actinomycetes > Kitasatosporales > Streptomycetaceae > Streptomyces > Streptomyces sp. NPDC001728. The sequence goes on along the minus strand of NZ_JBEOZK010000014.1, from coordinate 67,451 downwards.
CACCGCGGGCCGGCCTCTCGTCGTCCCGGTCGCGCAGATGCCGCAGAACGTGCTGGCGCAGATGGGCGACGTGTCGTCCGAGGGCTTCGTCGGCACGCTCCAGGGCCTGCCCGTGTACGTCGACCCGAACATCCCGACCAACCTCGGCGCTGGCACGAACGAGGACCGCGTCATCATCGTGCGCTCCAGCGACGTGATCCTCTTCGAGGGCTCCCCGCGGGCGGAGGCGTTCCGCGAGACCTACGCCAACCAGCTGTCGGTACTGCTGCGGTTCTACAACTACGCGGCGCTGCACTCGGAGCGCTACCCGAAGTCGATCAGCGTCGTGAGTGGGACCGGCTTGATCACGCCATCGTTTTAGCCTCTAATCACTCCCACCTTCTGAGACCATGGTGGGGTGACTGACGCTACGAGCCAACAGTGCGGCCGGTGCAAGACTTCACGGCTGATAACCGACTTCTCGCCGTCCTACCGAGGCAAGCCTGGGACGTGGTGCCGAAGTTGCTTCGCGGCGTATGCCCGGGGCGAGCGAAGCACCGCGGCCCATGCACCTCGGCGCTGTAGTCACTGCGGCAAGAGCTACGTCCCGAAGCAGCTCAAGCAGGCTGCGGCCTTCTGTTCCCGCGTGTGCAAGACGGCAGCGAGGAATTCGCAAGAGGCCAGGCGACGCGAAGCCAGTAAGCCTCCTCGCGCTTGCGTGTGGTGCGCAACGGACATGCCGCAGCGAATGCGAGCTGATGCCAAGTTCTGCTCTGAGCGCTGCAACTCAGCGGCTCACCAAGGGATGCGGAAGATGTGGCGCCGCCTCGGTGTACCCAAAGGCGACGTGCCTCTCGTTTCACGCTCATACCTAGCAGACCGAGATGGCCTCAAGTGCCATCTCTGTGCACGCAAGCTCAGCCTCGTCACGAAGCGCCCCAACCCGGGATACGCCTCGATTGACCACGTAATTCCGCTCTCCGTGGGCGGCACCAATGACCTCGCGAACCTGCGGCTTGCGCACCTGGTGTGCAACTTGCGGAAGCGCGCCAAAGCCATGGGGGAGCAGCTCGCATTGATCGGCTGACTCCTCCTCTTGGAAGGAGCCCAGCCATGCCTCCCCGAGCACGGAAGACCGCCGACGATTCCCCCGAGCAGGATGCTGACTCGACAGGGGCATCGGAGGTGACCGAGGTCGCCTCCAAGCCTGAGTCTGGTGCTGCCGAGAAGGTCGGCCACACGGCGCTGGAGCGGGCCTACATCGACGCTCTGCAGCGCGAACGCGCCGGCTACGAGCAGCGTGGCCTCACGAACCGGGTGGCCCAGGTGGACGCCGAGCTGAAGCGCTACCAGCGATAGTCAGGGGGACCAGATGCCCCTTCTGACGCTGGCCGAGGCCAAAGCTCAGCTCGACATCGAATCGACGGCACACGACCAAGAGCTCACCGCCTACATCGAGGCTTTGACGCCGATGATCGAGCGGTACGTCGGGCCGGTCGAGAACCGCACGGTCACGGAGACTGTGGACAGCAAGGGCCTGGCCCTGGCGGTCACGCAGGTCCCAGTTGTCGGGCTCACCTCCATCACGCCGATCCTCGCTGGCGGCCTGGCCCTGGCTGTGGAAGACGTGAGGCTCGATGGAGCCGCAGGAATCATCCGCCGCGTCGACGGCAGCTTCTTCGGCGGTGGACCCTGGGACGTTGTGTACGTCGCGGGACGTGGGGAAATCCACCCCACGATCAACGTGGCCGCACGGATCCTGCTGCAGCACCTTTGGCGGACCCAGTATGGCGCCGCCCGCGGCAACTCGGGCAGTGACGACTTCGACGTCAACGAGCCTGTCGTCGGCTGGGGCTATGCGATTCCCAACCGGGTCTTGCAGATGCTCGAAGCCTTCAAAGTACCCCCGGGGGTGGCGTGATGGTGACCTCCCGGGTCCCGGCTGCGGTCGCGGCCCTTCTCGACATCCTGCGCGCGGCACCGTCCCTGGCCGACGTGCGGATCGTGGATGGGCCGCCCGCGGTCAACCTCACCGAACGGGACAGGATCTACATCGGCTGGCAGCCCTCGGCGGAGTCGGCTGTGGCGCTGCAGCAGGACTTCAACGCGGCCGGCGCCAGAACGAGGGATGAGACGTTCGTGATCGCCTGCTACGCGGAAACCCGCACAGGCGACAAGGACATGTCCATCCAGCGTAATCGGGTCTACGAGCTGCTCGGCGTCATCGAGACCGAGCTGCGGGCCACGGACACGGCGACCATGGCGCCGACCTTGAACGGGACTGTGCTGTGGGCCCACCTCACTGCGGGCGATCTGCACGAGGAGCAGGCAGAGGGGTCCCTGGCCGGCCTGAACTTCGCCATCACCTGTTTCGCCCGTATCTGATCACCCCCACCTGAGGAGTAGCGATGGCGCGTGTGCGCTTCATCGGCCCGGAGCCGGTCACCGTGCCGGAGCTCGGCAGCCGAGCCGTCCAGCCCGACCAGGTCGTCGAGGTTCCCGACGCCCGCTTCGAAGGCTACGTCTGCCAGACCACGAACTGGAAGGCGGTCGAAGAGCCCGTCCGTCACCGCGGCGAACACGGCCCCAAGGTGGTCGGCTTCACCGGCACCGAGGCAGTGGCCCCGAAGAAGACCACCACGAAGAAGGAGGGCTGAGCCATGGCGATCGGATCCGGACTCGGCGCACAGATCGGCATCGCACCCGAGGTGACCTACGGCACCTACGTGGCGCCGACCAAGTTCCCGGAATTCACCAAGCACTCGCTCGTGCTGAAGAAGACGACCGCGCAGAGCCAGGGCATCGCCGCTGGCCGCCTGATGGCGCTGTCGTCGCGGCGTGTGGTGACGCAGCGCGAGGTGTCGGGCAGCATCGACCTGGAGGTCGCCACCCGCGGCATGGGTCTGCTGCTGCAGGCCCTCATGGGGACGACGGTCACGCCCGTCCAGCAGGCTGTCACCGCGGCCTACCTCCAGACGCACACTCTGGCCGACACCTGGGGCAAGAGCCTGACGATCCAGGCCGGCATCCCCATGACGACCGGCACCGTCACCGACAAGACCTTCGTCGGCTGCAAGGTCGTGTCGGCCGAGTTCAGCTGCGAGGTCGGCGGCATGCTCACCGCCACCTTCGAGATCGACGGCAAGGACTGCTCGGAGACACAGACCCTGGCCGTCGCGAGCTACTCGGCCGCCAGCCCGTTCCACTTCGGCCAGATGGGGCTCAAGTACGGCAGCTTCGGCTCCGAGACCGCGCTCGACGGAGTGCGCAAGGTGTCCGTGAAGTTCGAGAGGCCGCAGGCTGTCGACCGCTTCTACGCGAACCAGAGCGCGCTGAAGGCGCAGCCGATCCTGAACGACCTGACGAAGGTGACGGCTTCGATCGAGCAGGACTACGTGGCGACCACCATCGACGACCTGCACACCAGCGACGCGACGACGAGCCTGGTCTGGGAGTTCCTCGGGGCGGAGATCGCTCCGACCTACCCCGAGACGTTCCGGATCAAGCTTCCCGCGACCAAGGTCGACGACACGCCTCCGACGGTCGACGGCTACAACGTCGTCCGGACCAGCTACAACCTGACCGCCCTGTACGACGGGACCAACCCGGTCGCCATCGAGTACATGTCTGCGGACACCGCTCTGTAGGAGGTGCCCGATGGCCGTCAGCTCCGTACAGATCACCGGAACCGGCCAGCTCCTCGACCTGTCCCGCCGCTTGCGTTCGGCCGGCGGCCCTCGGCTGCGCGCCAACCTGCAGCGGCGGGTCCGTCGCGCAGCCGAGCCGCTGCACGGCGACATGCAGCAGACCATCAGGAACCTGCCGATCACCTCGAAGGGCCGCAAGGCCGGGTCGCGCGGCGGACCTTCGCCAACCACCCGGCCTCTGCGGGACACGATCGCTGACGCGGTACGGATCTCGGTCCGCACCAGCAGCAACCCTGGCGCCCGGGTCTGGATCGACCGGTCTCTGCTGCCGTCCGATCTGCGCGGCATGCCGACCACCCTGAACTCTGGCCGCATCCGCCACCCCGTCTACGGCAACCGGCGCCGCTGGGCACAGCAGGACACGACACCCCTGTGGTGGGAGCGCGTAGTCCGTACTCACACCCCCCGCATGCGCGCCGAAGTCGAGCGTGTCCTCAGCGACGTTCGGCGCGACCTCACCTAGGAGCCTCCCCTTGATCATCGTGCACACCCCCACCGACGCAGAGATCGAGCGGTTCGACGTCCGCAGCATCCGCACCTCCGAGGCCTCGATCATCACCCGCCTGGTATCCGCCGATCTTTCCTGGCAGCAGGTCAAGGCACGGGCCGGGGACGGAGACCCCGACGCCCTGCGGAGTATCGCGTTCGTCCTCAAGAAGCGGTCCGAACCGTCCCTCCGCATCGACGACTTCGACCCGGTTGCCGACGATCTCCAGGTCAAGCTGGACCACAAGGAGATCGACACGTGGGCGGAGATCGCGGCCGAGCGCCTTGCCACGTTCGACGGCCCGATCGAAGCGGCCAGGCCCGCCCTCGCCGTCGTCCTCGACGACGCCGACGACCCCGCCTATGCCGAGGCCCACATCGAGCGGATCCTGGCGGGAAAATTCCCCCCCGCCCCCGACGAGACGACCAGCGGCGGCGACCCGTCGACGAGCGACCCGTCGACCAGCTCCGAGCCCGCTATCTCGGTCTCATCGCCCACCTCCTCCACATCGACGGCACCCGACTCGACGACCTCCTGATCGACGACTTCGAGGTCTACGTCGAGTGGATCGAGCAGCACCTCGCCCAGCAGCAAGGAGGCGGTGACTGATGTCCGAGCGGCTGACCTTCACCCTCGAAGGACGCGACCAGCTGTCCCGGGTCCTCGGCCACGCCGGCGACTCCGCCGAGCGCCTGCGCCGCTCCATGGAGGACGCCTCCGACGGATCAGGCCGCGCGATCCTCACCCTCACCCAGGACGCCGACGGCCGTCTGCGCGACCTCGAGGGCCGGTTCATCTCCACGGCGGACGCGGCCGCGCTCATGGGGCACCGCACCGGCGAGGCGTCCCACCCGGTCGCCGACTGGTCCCGCGTCGCCCAGGACGCCAGCAAGGCCGGGGCCGAGCTCCGCACCTCGCTGCTCACGCTGATCCCCGCGGCGATCCCCCTGGCGGCGGCAATCGCTCCGATCGCGGCAACGACGGCTGCTGCCGGCGCGGGCCTGGCCGTGTTCGGGCTCGCGGCCGGACGCCAGGTAGCGGCGATGACCGAGGCCGCCGCGGCGGAGAAGAAGTACACGGACGCCGTCGAGCAGTCCGGCGCCCGGTCGCAGGAGGCGGTCAAGGCACAGATCTCCTACGCCAAGCACATGGCCCAGCTTCCGCCCGCTACGCGGCAGGCGGCGGCCGCGCTGAGCGTGTTCAAGGACACCTACGCCGACTGGTCCGATTCCCTCGCCGCGGACACCACCGCGCCGCTGATCAAGGGCATGGGCGCACTGCAGGGAATCTTCCCCAAGCTGACGCCGTCGGTGAAGGGCGCGGCCGAGCAGCTGGACCGTGTGCTCACCCTCGCGGGCGGCGGGGTCGCAAGCCCCGGGTTCGACGCGTTCATGGCGAAGTTCGACGTGTGGACCACGGGCGCGCTCACCCGTGCGACGGACGGAGTCGTTCACCTGCTGCGGGTGTCGAGCCAGGGAGAGGGCGGCGGCGGCCTGACGGAGTTCATGGCGTTCGCCCGCGACCAGGGCCCGGCCGTCGCCGCGACCATGAAGGACCTGGGCCGCGCGCTGCTGAACGTGATGGAGGCAGGCGCCGACGTCGGTGTCGGCATGCTCGCCGTGGTCCAGGTCATCAGCCGCCTGGTGGGGGCGGTGCCCCCTGAGGCGATCACGATGATGCTGCAGCTGGTGATCGCCATCAAGGCCACCTCTCTCGCGATGGCAGGGCTGGCCGCCGCACGCGGCGCCGCCACGGCGTTCAGCGCCCAACTCGTGACGATGAGCGCCGCGAGCGGTACCGCGACGGGGCGGATGGCCGGCCTCACCGCCGGCTTCGGCGCGATGTCCCGGGGCGCGAAGGCCGCACTCGTCGGCTCCGGTATCGGCCTGCTGGTGATCGCCCTGTCGGAACTGTCAGCGAACTCGGCGAAGGCGCCGCCGGACGTCGACAAGCTGACCGTCTCCCTCAAGCAGCTCGGCGGCACGGGCAAGGCGACAGGCGAGGCGGCGAAGGCATTCGGGGCGGACCTGGGCGGCCTGTACGACAAGGTCCGCGCAGCCACCGACCCGAGCACCACCGACCAGATCCAGCAGTGGATCGTCACCCTCGGCGGACTGGGCTCCTGGGACTCCACCCCCGTCAAGCAGGGCAAGGAGAACCTCGACGCGATCGACCAGTCGCTCGCCTCTCTCGTCTCCAGCGGGAAGGCAGACCTGGCCGCCGCGGCGGCGCAACGCCTGGGCGCCGAGTACGCCAAGTCCGGGGGCAGCACCAAGGAGTTCAGCGACGCCCTCGACGGCTACCAGTCGGCCCTGGCCGACGCGAAGTTCGAGCAGGAGCTGGCCGCCCAGGCGATGGGCATGTACGGCCAGCAGGCGATGGACGCCAAGACGAAGCTGGACGCACAGAAGCAGTCGGCCGACGCGCTACGGCAGGCTCTGTTCGCCCTGTCGAACGTCAACCGGGACGCCACCGGTTCCATGAGCGCCTACGAGGCATCCGTCGACGCTGCAACCGAAGCAGCCAAGACCAACGGCCGCAGCCTGCAGTACGTCAACGGCGAGCTGGACCTCAGCAGTGCCAAGGCCCGCGCCAACGAGGCCGCTCTGCGGGACCTAGCGTCCAAGACCGAGGAGGCCGCTGCAGCGGCCAGCGAGCAGGGCCGGTCCAATGCCTACGTCAACGGCATCCTCGACCAGGGCAAACAGCAGCTCATCGAGCACGCCCGGCAAATGGGCCTCGACAAGGACGCTGCCAACAAGCTCGCCCAGTCCTACCTGGCCGTGCCCAACCGGACCGTCCGGCTGAAGGGCAACCTCGAGGACCTCCAGGCGAAGCTGACCGACGCAAAGCGCAGGCTGGCGTCGGTCCCGGACAGCAAGAAGGCCGCGATCCGGGCGGAAATCTCGCAGCTCCAGGCCCAGATTGCGAGGGCCAAGGGCGCGATCAACTCGGTCCAGGGCAAGACCGTGAGCGTCATGGTCCAGTACCGGGCCTCGCACAGTGGCGCGAGCGACTTCACCAAGTCGATCGGCGGCTACGCCGGTGGCGGTACGCCGCGTGCTGGCGAGTGGGCGTGGGTGGGTGAAGAGGGCCCGGAGCTGGTGCAGTTCAAGGGCGGCGATGCCCGGGTCTACGACCACCGGACCTCGATGGGCATGGCCGGACAGGCGGGTGCCGGGCAGGACGTGGGCGCCGGGCTGATGGCAGGCATGCTCGGGTCCCGGTCCGGGGTGGAGCAGGCCGCGCGGAACATGGCGGCCGGCGTCGAGGCAGGTGTCCGGGCCGAGCTGCAGATCGCCAGCCCGTCGAAGAAGATGCTCGCCCTGATGCAGGACGTCCGGAACGGTGTCGTCGTAGGGCTGACCGGCTCGAAGGCCAAGATCAAGGCCACGGCGATGGACTTGGTCAAGGACATCTGGAAGGCCTGGGAAGGCACCAAGTCCACCACGGACACGGGCCTGGTCCGCATGGTCAACCGCGAGCACGCCAAGCTCCAATCGCTTGCCAGCCAGCGGGACGCACTGCGGGCCCGGCTCGGAAGCGCACAGGCTCTCCTGAAAGCTCGGATCGAGGAGCGAAACCGGTACGCGGCCGACGTGCGGTCGCAGGCCCGGTCGGCGTCGGGCCTGTCCAGCCTGAACTTGGAGCCCGCCCGGGTGAACGCCGGGTCGATCAAGCAGGGCCTCGGGCAGAAGCTCAGCAGGCTGCGCCAGTTCAGCCGCTGGATCAGCATCCTCACGAAGCGGGGCACCAACAAGAACCTCCTCAGGGAGGTCATCGCCATGGGCCCGGAGGAGGGCTACGCCTACGCGTCCACGCTGGTCGGCATGTCCAACGCCGACCTCAAGGCCGTCAACTCGCTGCAGTCGCAGATCGACAAGGAGAGCGACACCCTCGGCAAAAGGGCAGCGAGCACCATGTACGACGCTGGCGTGAACTCCGCCAAGGGTCTCGTGGCAGGGCTCAAGTCCGAGGAGAAGGCCGTCGTCGACCAGATGTACAGGCTGGCGAAGGCGATGGAGACGGCCATCAAGCGGGCCCTCGGCATCAAGTCGCCGAGTCGCGTTGCCCACGGCATCGGCCTGAACTTCGGGCAGGGGTTGTCCGGCGGCACGCTCGCTTCGCTGCCGGTGGTCGGCCGCGCGGTCGACGCCGTCGCGGGCCGGATGGCAGGCATGCGACCCGCGCCCGGGCTGCCTTCTGCCGGGCTCGGCGTCGGCGCTTCGGCTGCGGCCATGATCGTCAACCACTTCCACATCGAGGGAGCCATGGACCCGATCAGGGTCGGCCAGGAGGTTCAGAAGGTGCTGATCACGTTGAAGCGCACCAACGGTGGCGGGGGGCTGGGGCTCGGATGACGAGAGTGACAGTGCAAGCGGGGTTCGGCTACTCGCTGGTGGCGTCGGGCATCGTGTGGACGGATCTCACCGGACGGGTGAAGCTCGCGGGTGGTGGGGAGATCTCCATCACCCGCGGGGCGTCCGATGAGCTGTCGGAGACGCAGACCGGGACCATGTCTCTGGAGCTGGACAACCGGGACGGCTGGCTCACTCCGGGCAACACGTCCTCGCCCTACAGCGTGCGCCGCGGTACACCCGTTCGCGCCCTGACGACTGTGGTGGAGGGGAAGAACTTCCTGACCCAGCCTGGCTTCGAGGTCAGTGACAACGGGTGGGACGCGGCGCCTGGGCTGGCGCCGGCCTCGGCCACGATCGACACGACGCATGTCCGGTCCGGCACTTACGGCTTCAAGATCGGGTGGGCCACGTCGGGCACCGGCGGCGTCATGCAGTGCCCGCTCTACGGGCTCACGATCGGCGTGCCGTACACCGCGTCCGTCTACGTGTGGGTCCCGGCTGGAAACCCTGCGGTCCGGCTCGATATCGACGGGACCACGGTCGGCGCCGCGTCCACGACGACGGGCGCGTTCCAGCGGATCTCTGTCACATGGACGACGACTGCGGCCTCCCACATGCTGCGGATCACTACCAACACCACCTCCCCGGTGGCGGGTGACCTCGTGTGGATGGACGAGGCGCAGGTCGAGGAAGGCTCCACGGCCACAACCTGGAGCGCGACACCGGCCACCCATCACGCACGGTTCTACGGTGCGGTCGGGTCCTGGCCCATGGGCTGGGAAGGGCTCCAGTCGACCGTGCGGATCATCGCGTCGGACGTGCTGAAGTGGCCGTCCCGGCGGCCGGCCCTGGGGCCGATGCTCGTTGAGGAGATTCAGGGTGACGAGGCCAAGCTCTACTACCCGCTGTCCGAGCCAGAGAGCAGCACGACGGCAGGTGACCAGTCCGGGTACAGCCGGCCATCGATGACCATTCAGCAGACTGGGGCGGGCGGAACGCTCACGTTCGGGGCCGGCACGGGCGCTCCGTCGGACGACCTCCCTGCGCCGATCTTCGCCCCGGCCTCGTCGACGGCGGGCAAGTTCTTGCAGTGCTTCGTCTCGCCGCTGCTCACCTCCAGCGGCGCCACGGGCAACCCGATCGTCGGCGACCAGGCATTCGAAGTGTGGTTCTCCACGTCCACATCCGGTCGCGCCATCATGACCTGGACGTCTGGCTCACCTGCGGCCTTCGACGCGGGCCTCCGGTTCCAGCTCGAATCGGGCACTGGCAAGCTCCAGATCGTCGAGTACTTCTCGTTCGGGCCGACCATCCACACGATCGCCACCCCGAACCTCGCGGACGGCGGTGCGCATCACCTTGTGTGGGACGAGGCCGGCCACGATGTGTGGGTTGACGGCGTGCAGTACGCGGCCGGGACCACTGAATGGGCGGACCGCATCGTCCTGAACGTCGGCGCCAACGAAACCGGGACCCAGCTGTGGGTGGGCTCGATCAGCCACGTAGCGGCCTACGTCCGCAACGGCGGGTTCCCGGCAATCTCCGAGCTCGTCGAGCACTACACCGCGGGCATGACGGGGTTCGCTGGCGAGTCGGCGTGGATCCGGATGTACCGGCTCGCAGGGTACGCGCGCATCCCGGGGGTGACCCCTCAGGGAACCTTCTCGAACGTGGCGAGCCAGGGCACGTTGGGATCGTCGCCGCTCACGCACATGCGGGACATCGAGCGCACCGAGTCGGGCAAGCTGTTCGCTGACCGCGGTTCATCGTGGCTGATCTTCCAGGGACGCACGGTCCGCTACAACCCGACAGCCTCGCTCACGATCTCCTACGCCGATCTGGAAACTGGCAACGTCGAGTTCACAGACGACGACCAAAAGGAGATCAACCTCGTGGTCGCGAGCCGGCCGGGCGGTGCGACGCAGCGGATCAAGAACGCGGACTCGATCGCCCGTGACGGCATCTACGAGGAACAGCTCGACATCCTCAAGACCAGCGACTCGGAGGTCACCGACGCTGCCATGTGGCTTGTCATCCGGTACGCGGATCCGCAGCCGGAGATGCGACAGCTCCCTGTCGAGGCGTCCACGCTCGGCGCCGCCACCTACCGGGCACTCCTCAACGCTGACATCTCCACCGTCACCCGTGTGACCACCCTGCCCGACCAGGCCCCGGCGCCATCGGCGACCGTCACGGTCGAGGGCTACACCGAGCGCATCAGCCAGGCACAGCACCACCTGAACTTCCACACGAGCCGCTCGGACACGGACAGCGTGTGGGTCCTCGACGATCCGGTCTACAGCGTGCTCGGCACCACCACCCGCCTCGCCTACTGAAGGGCACCTCATGACGATCCTCCGGGCGGAGACGTTCTACCTCCCCCCGCCCTATCTGCCGCCAACGGTCTGGGCGGCAGAGCCCCCCGCGATGCTCGTGGTCCGCTGGTACGAGGAGCGGGCCAGCCGCCGTATCCACACCGACCCGGCGTCGAACGCGGGCACGCAGTTCGCCCGCATCAATCACGGCCGCTGGCTGGCCGACTGCTCGTGCGGCTCCGCCGAGGTCGTCACACCGACCGACCCCCGCATGTGGTGCGTGATCTGCGGTACCGGCTGGTGGCAACTCACCTTCCCGAGCGACGTCTTCGCGGTCGAGCAGTCCCTCGAAGGGCTCCCCCTGGCCGAGCAGAACTGGTGGGCCGAAGAGACGGTGGCCCGCCCGACCCTGGAGGTCTGACCCATGGCCCTGGCCACTCCCCGCACGTGGGTCGTTGGTGAGGTCGTGACTGCGGCCTACCTCAACGCCGAGGTGCGCGACCAGTTCAACGACATCATCGCCGCGTGGCAGACATACACCCCGACGTGGACGGCGGCCACTACCAACCCTGTTCTCGGCAACGGCAGCATCGTCGGCCGGTACAAGCGGATCGGGAAGACCGTCCACCTCCAGATCGACCTGGCCATGGGCAGTACAACCACCTACGGCTCCGGTGCCTGGTCGGTCACGCTGCCGCTGGTGGCAGCCGCAGCTTCCGGTAGCCGGATCGGCACCGCGCAGGCCCTCGGCGGCACCCGATTCCAGGGACAGGTCGTCATCTCAAGTGCCGCCAGCGGCACGTCTGCGTTCTTCCCCGCGTCCGCTTCCGTCTCCAACCTGTCGTCCGTCGCCAGCAACGTCCCGTTCGCCTGGGCCAGCGGCAACGAGCTGCGCATCACGGTCACCTACGAGGCCGCGACCTAGTAGCCGGTCTTCAACCCGCCCGCCCCGAGCCAACCGGCCGGGGCTTTCGTCATTCCTGGAGAGACACATGCCTGAGCTGTGGATGCCGGGCGCGACCCGGCTCGACATAGGCGACCACGCGCCTACCGACGGCGGGCCGGCGAAAGCCATCGCCCACATCACCTGGGATCGCAACGCGACCGCAACAAAGCCCGCCGACCTCGTGCCCTACGAGACCCTCCGCGACTACTTCGGCCGCAACCCGTCCGGAAAGGCCACTGCGCCGCACATCCTGTGGGATCCGTTCACAGGGCGGGTCACCCAGTTCGTCCCCGCGGACTCGCGCTCGAAGAGCCTCGCTGACAAGGCCGGGGGGACTCGCACCAATCGTGCAGGGCGGGTGGTCCTACAGGTCGAAGCCGTGTTCTTTCCGTACTGCCGTGTCAGCAGCACTGTGTACGCCAAGCTGACTGACTCCCCCTGCAAGGGCTGGGCCGAGCTCAACTCCTGGATTCGGTCCTGGGGCGTGTCTGACACCTGGCCGATGGGGAAGCCCGTCGACTTCACCTCCCGCCGCAGCGAGGCCGTGTGGGAGGAGAAGGGCGGCTGGTACGCGCACGCCCACGTCCCGGAGAACGATCACCAGGACCCGGGAAGCTGGCCAGCGTTCGTGGGCGCCCCTGCGCCGAAGCCGACCACGCCCGCCGCGAAGCCGACGGTCGACCTGTCCCGGCTCGCCGCCGCCGCTAAAACGGACCCGCCGAGGTCCGGCGTCCCGGTCTCGTACTCCGGGGTGAAGACCGTCGAGGACGCTCTCGTCAAGGAAGGTCTCCTCGCCAAACCCCTTGCCGACGGCCACTTCGGCACCGCTACCCGCATCGCCTATGCGGCATGGCAGCGGCGCCTCGGCTACAGCGGCACGGACGCCGACGGCATCCCCGGCCGCGCATCCCTAGCCAGGCTCGGCGCCAAGCACGGCTTCACCGTCACCAACTAGTCCAGATCGGATCCCACATGACCATCGACCTCGACCGCGCCTACTGGCTCGGCCTCCTCGTCTCCGTCATCCTCCCGGTGCTCGTCGGGCTGGTGACGACCCGCGTCACGCATGCCGGCTCCAAGGCGGTGCTCCTGCTCGCCCTGTCGGGCCTCAACGGCTTCCTCGTCGAGCTCGCCAACCCGGGCCCCGGCTGGGACGCCGGCACGGCCGCGGTTCTGGCCCTCGTCACCTTCGCGACGGCGGTGCTCGCTCACTTCGGCCTGTGGAAGCCGACCGGTGTCTCCAGCAAGGCGCAGGACTCGCTCGTCACGGGACGTTCCGCGCCCCGGGGCGTGTAGATGCCGCGCCGCGTAGCCCGGCGGCTGTCCCGGATCCTCGGCCGTCGCGGCGCATTCCTCGCCAGCTTCGGCATGCTGTGGGCGCTCTACGGATTCGGGCAGCTCGTCGAGCCTCTGCCGGACACCCGTGGCATCCGGCTCCTGCTCTACGTGATGCCTCTCGACGCCTGGGCCTGCTGCTGGATCGTGTCCGGTCTGCTAGCTGTGGCGTCGTCTGCGCTGCCGGAAGGGCGGGACTGGATCGGTTTCCCCGCGCTGCTGGCCATCGTCGTTCCGTGGATGCTCTCCTACGTCGTGTCGTGGTGGCCCCTCGGAGACAACGCAAGGGGGTGGGTAACGGCACTGATCTGGGCGGTAGCCGCAGTGCCGGTGATCGTGGTGGCGGGATGGCGCGAGCCTCCGCGCCCCAAGAACTTGGAGTGAGCCCATGAGCAACGCCGAGATGTGGACCGCGGTGTCCGGTGGCGTGGTGGGGGCGGCCTCAGCTGTGGCGACGTTCTGGGGCGGATGGGCAGCCCGAAGAACGCGAGGCGACCGTCGGCGGGACGACTTCACGGTCGTCACGGACCGCATGGAGAAGGAGATCGGCCGGCAGGCGGACAGGCTCGACGAGTTGGAGGCAGCGGCCGAGGTGCAGGAGCAGCGCCTCGAAGGCGCCGGGGTGGCCATCACCTACCTCATCAGCCGCGTGCGCGGCCTCACCGACTGGATCCGCTCTGCCGGTCTCGAGCCGCCGACCGCGCCGCCCGTCCCAGAGAGGGCCCGCGAGTTCATCCACCAAGACGTGTGAACTGGAGAGTCATGACCGAACCGCCGACCGAGCGCCGCGTGCAGTCGATCGTCGACATGCTCGGGGGCGGCACGGAGACGCTCGTGGAACTGGGCGTGCTCGAGCCCCAGCCTGAACCCGAGGTTTCTCTGATGGCCGTACTGCCCGAACCCTGAACTGCCTGATGTGACAAGCCCCCTCCCGCCGCTGGCGGGAGGGGGCGTTTTGTCGTGCTCAGCGGGCTCTACGGGCAGTCCTCACCGAACTTGACGACCATGAACTCGACCGGCTGTCCGTTGAGCGCAGTGCCAGGGGAGGGAGTCTGGCCGCACACCTGCCAGTTGGACTCCATCAGGACCATCCGGCCGTCCATCGTGGCGTCAGTCGCGGTGATGGACGTGCTCGAGTCGAGGGCGGCCCGAGCAGCCTTCATCGATTTCCCGGTGAAGTCCGGCATTTTCCCTCCCGCAGTGGAGGGCGCCTCGCCTTCCTTCGCGGGGCAGGTCTCCTCGAGCTTCACGGCTCCCAAGTCGAGCGTGGTGCTGGTGGCTGCCGTCGTGCCGGCCGGGACGCTCTGGTTGCAGACCTTCCAGTTCCGGTCGAGGGCCTGCATGCGGCCGCGGCCGAGCGCGTCGTGGGAGGTGAGTCCGTAGAAGCCCAGTTCCTGCGCCGCGTCCTGGGCGGACTGCAGGCCCATGCCGACGAAGTTCGGCACGGTGGCCTTCTTGCTCTTGGCCGGCATACTGGTTGTTGGGGCAGCAGTTGTCGGGGCAGCCGTTGTCGGCGAAGTGGCGCTGGTGGCTGGTGTCTTGGCGTCGTCAGCGGGCTGGCAGGCGACGGCGCCGCTCAGCATGGTGCAGAGCAGGGCAGTGGTGATGATGCGGGTACGCACGGGTTCCCCCCGAGTGGTGCCGGTACAGGCGGGTCACGCTAGACCACTGTGAACAGTGCGTGAACGAGCTTCACCGGGTCGTGACCTATCCGGCAGGGCCAGTGGGGTCTTAGGTGCTTTCTCGCCACGCCTCTAGCCCGTGGCCGGCATGAGGTGCATGCTGTGCGCACGGCCTCCCCGCCACCCCCGTCGGGGGATCCGCTACGGCCTCGCCTGCTGCTGCAATGCAGGCGGGGCCGCGCGCCGCCCTCAGGCCGCTTCGTACTGATGGGCCCGCCCGCCTCGCCATTCGACCCACTGCGGGTCGTCGAGGATCCGCTCAGCGTCGGGCAGGCCTGCGCGCCGTAGAAACTCGAGGAGGTCATGGTCGTCGTAGGCCAGGCCGAGGATCTCGCCGGCGGCGGTGACGCGGCGGCCGCCGGTCGGGCTGGGGCGGTAGACGACTATCGGTGCACCCATCCCTCCAGGATGCTGCGGCCCGCCTACTCGAGCACGCCGAGCTCTGAGTCCGGCCGACAGATCCCGCAGGCCGGGATCCCGCCGCTGGTGATGGCCTGCCGGGCCTGCTCGCGGGTGAGGGGCTCGGTGTGGTGACTGGCCAGGCGGCAGTCACCACGGTGGACGCTGTCGGCGACCCCCGGCGTGATGCACTGGGGCGGGGCGATTCCTGGGAGTACCTAGGCCGCGAGCTCCTGCTCTGTGCCCGTCGCCTCGGCCCACGCCGCCACGAGCACCTGATAGATCCGCTGCTCGTCGGCCGTCAGGGAACGCTGCTGCTCGCTGGCGCGAGTCCATAGGGTGCGGATGGCGTCGTTCAGGGCTTCGGGGCTCGGGGTCTCTCTGTGGGAATCGGGCATGAGGCCAAGGCTAGAGCCCGGGTCTGACAAAGCAGGCACGCAGCCGACGTGGGTTCCGACACGCCACCAGAACGGCGAGGTCAGGGCAGGAGGTCTCGCGTGGCCACGTCGAGGGCGCGGGCCAAGCGGATGAGGTGGCTGAATTTGGCGTCGTTCTGGCCGCCCTCTATGCGCTGGAGAGTGGACCGGTCGATGCCGGCGAGCTCGGCCAGCTGCTCTTGGGTGAGGTTGGCGTAGAGGCGGGCATCGCGGACTCGCAGCCCGAGCGCCTGCTGGGCGCTGGTGATCCATTCGGGCTGGTCGGCGGGCACTCGACCAAGTTCGAACTTTCATGATCATTTGTCAGCAGCTACTTTGCTGCTTTTTATGATCACGGTTCAAGGTGCACGAGACGGGTATGGCTGATTCCGCACGTTGACGTTTACCCCTGGCACATGACAGGCCACGCCGAGTATCGTCAATGATCGGGAACGTATGTTCGATTTTCAAGGCTTGGCGTATCGGGCACCCTCAGACACCCCGAATGCGCCGCTGGTAACTGCATAGCGAAAGAGTTCGGCACCGCGCGGGTTCAGGTCACGCCGGCGCCGATGGGACCGCCTCCAGTTCGCCAGCTCCCCGCGAGCGAGCAGGAAGCGGCCCCTGCGGTCACCCGCCCCACAATGGCGGGTGGTCGCACCGACGAGTGTCACGCATGGCGTGATTGCTGTACGAGACATTCGCTGGCCAGATGCCAGGGTCGAGCCGCCACGACGCCTTCGAGGGTGCAATGCGGCTCGACCCTGGTCTGCACTCAGGGATGACTGGGAAACCATTGGGAAACGATCTTGCCCAACCAGTGACGTGCACTGACCAACACGCGATGGACTGGCAGGAGTTTCCCCAGTTCAGAAGCCTTGTGATCCACGTCGACAATGGTCAGACGTTCGGCTGATTCATGTACCCCGTCATCATGTGCATGTTGAGCGGGACGTCCTCGCCTCCGGCGGCCTTCCTGATGTCGGCCTTGAACTGTTCCATCGCGGGGGTGTCCGCCTCGAAGGGCTGGAACTGGAGCAGTACGTGCACCCCGTCGAGGGCCTGCTTCGTCGCGTCCTTCGCGAGCAGCCCGGGGTCGTAGTCCGTCGGGTCGGAGATGATCCCCTTGTAGCCGGACCGCTTGAGGGCGGTGAACAGGCCGATGTTGTACGGCGTCTGCATCACGGAGACCACGGCTTCGGGCGCGCCGCCGCCGGAGCCCGAGCGGAGGATCTCCTTGGTGTACGCCGACCAGTCGCTGGGCATCGAGGTCGCCGGCACCACGGCCTTGGCGTACGGGACCTGGAAGCCGGCCGCCTTGAAACCCTGGGTGAAGGTGCGGATGCCGAACTTGCCGGCGTCGTTGTCGCCGGCGATCAGCGCGACGGACTTGCCGCGGGAGCCGCCGAGGACGGCCGCGAGGCTCTCGGGCCAGGTCTGGTTGAGCGTGCCTCCCGGCGTCGGGACGAGGCAGCCGTTGAAGCCGTAGATGTGCGCCGGCCCGCAGAACGAGGGGAGCGTGCCCCAGCCCACCGTCGGAACCTTCTGGGCATCGAGGAAGTCGGCCCCGGCGAAGGTGACCGAGCTCATGGGCGAGACGGCGAAGACCTTGTCCTGCTGGACGAGCTTGCGGGCCGCGGCCAGGTTCCTGGCCGGGTCCTGGCCGTCGTCCTCGGCGCCCAGGTACTCGATCTTCCGCCCGTTGATCCCGCCCTCGGCGTTGGCCCGGTCGTAGCGGGCCCGGGCACCGAGATCGGTGTCCTTCTTGGAGTATCCGCTGGCCGTCGTCATGGAGACGATGCCGCCGACCTTGATCGTGTCGACGGTGACTCCACGTGCGGAGGTGGCGGTACTTCCGCCACTGGAGGCGGAGTTGCAGGCGGTGACGAGGAGCAGGGCGAACGCGGCGGCGATGACGCGCAACGGTCGAGGCACGAGCGATCCCTCCGTCGGGTGACCGCATTCTGTGACCGAACTGATGAACCGTCAATAACTGATACGACGTCAATTGACGTTGCGTCAGACATGGTCCGCCGCCGCGCGCTCCGTCAGGCCGGGCGGCGGGCGTAAGTGAAGAGGTGCTCCTCGGGGGCCGCGCGGTCGTCGTCCGGGGCGAAGACCGACACCGCGTGGTGCAGGACGTCGAGGCCGCAGTCCTCCCGCTGGAGGCGCAGGTACTCCTCCGCCGAGAAGCTGGAGACCTTGACCGTGCGCTCCATCCAGACGATCTCGGCGTCCTCCACGTCCGCGGGCACCGTCGCCGTCACCAGGAAGCCGCCGGGCGCCAGCCAGCCGGCCATGCGCTTGAGGGCGTCGGCCGCCTCCGCCCTGCTCATCATCAGAAGGGGGAAGAACGCGCACACCGCGTCGAAGTGACCCTCCGGCGCGTCGAACGCCCGCACGTCGCACTGCTCGAATCCCGCCCCGGGCACCTGGGCACCCGCGAGGGCCACCATCTCGCCGGACACGTCGATCCCGGTCACCTCACAGCCGGCCCGCACGAGGAGGTCGGCCACCGGACGCCCGGTCCCACTGCCCACGTCGAGCACCCTCGCCCCGGCGCCCAGCCGTGCGGTGAGCCACTCGATCGCCTCCAGCTGGGCCGGCAGACGCACGAAGGCGTGCTCGTACTCGACCCCCAGCCCGTCGAACAACTCAGCCGCCGACACCGGCCGCACGTGAGCATCGTCGTGGTCCATCCCGAGTCCCTTCCGTCGCGAGGTGAGTCATCAGTGTTCGTACCACGCGCGACCCACCCGCCCGGGCCCTTCCGACGACCCGACCGGAAGCCAGCCGGAACGGCATGCGCCGGCCCTCCGCGCGGGGCGGAACCGCTGCTGCTCACCGCCCGGGGCCGCGACCGCCGCGTCGCCCCAGCCGTCGAGGGCTCCGCGGCGCTGGGTAGGGTGATCGCGCTCCAGCGGGACGGAGCCTGAACTCGAACATGTCGTACGTATGGGGTGGGGAATTGCCGAAGCACCGGTTGTCCAAGAGAGGTCGCTACATCGCGTGGGCGGCGACGGGCGTGTGCGTCGTGGCCGGTGCCGGGGTCGCGGCGCAGACCTCGATGGCGGCTCCGGCGTGGCCGGTGCAGAAGACCTACACGGGCCGGGCGTTCGACGCCTGCACCGCGCCCTCGCTCTCCGCGATGACGGCGTGGAAGAAGGACGGCTACTACGGCGGTGTCGCGGTCTACGTCGGCGGCAAGAACCGCGGCTGCGCCCAGCCCAACCTGACCAGGTCCTGGGTCAAGTCGGTCGACACGCTCGGCTGGCGGGTCATCCCCCTCTACGTCGGCGCCCAGCCGCCCTGCCAGAAGAGCGGCAACAAGGAGCGGTTCACCGCGGCAACCGCCGCCTCGGTGGGCGCCTCCAACGCCAACGACGCGATCGCCAAGGCATCGGCCCTCGGCATGAAGGCCGGCAGCCCGGTCTACCTCAACATGGAGTCGTACGACATCGCCGACAAGGCGTGCAACGACGCGACGCTCACCTACGTGCGGTCCTTCACCAAGACCCTCCGCGCCAAGACCTACCGCGCCGGTCTCTACGGCTTCAGCGGCTCCAGCGCCAAGGCCATCGCCACCGCCACGAACCGCACCGACCTGCCGGGAAACCTCTGGTACGCCCTGTGGAACGGCCAGGAGACCACCACCAAGGACTGGCCCTGGAACCCGAAGCTGTACACCGACCACAGCCGCGGTCACCAGTACAAGGCCAACAGCAAGGAGACCCGCGGCGGCTACACCATCACCGTCGACCGCAACGCCTGGGACGCCCCGGTCGCCCTCATCGGCTGACCATGACCGGTTCGGGCCCGCGCGGTGCTTCACCGGTTCGGCGGGCCAGGACCTTGCCGCGTCGGCGAGGACGGGGCCTCCCGCCCTCGCCGACGACGAGGGTTCAGCTGGTGGACCCGCGGCCGGCGAACCGTACGACCACTCCTGCCACGATGCCGGCGAGGCCCAGGAGCAGAACGGGAAGGCCGGGGCCCGGAAGGACGTACATGGCCGCTCCGGCCACCGTCAGGACGGCACCGATCGACATCACCACGACGCCGACGCGAGGCTGGGACATGCTGGTTCCTCCTTGGTCGTTCCTACCCGTACCCGCCGGACCACGCCCGTTCCGCGCCCCGGCCGCCCGGCACCCGCTGCGAGTTCTACCGGTCCGGCCGCGACCTGTTGACCGAGGTCGACCTCTACCGGCTCTGCTGGTCGGGCCCCACGCTGGCGACGAAGGGCACCGTGCCCGCGAGCCGACCGACGGCCTCGTGGCCGCCTTCCGCACCGTCGAGGAGGAGCTGAACCGCGGCGATCCAGGACCGGTGGAGATCGTTGCCGACCAACTGGTCGGCGTACGTCGAGCGAGAGGACGCGAACCACGTGGATGTGTACGAAGCAGTGGAAGGCCGCCGGGCCGTGCGGGCGTTCAGCGACGAGCCGGTGCCCCGAGAGGTCCTCGAACGCGTGCTGACCGCGGCGACGCGGGCCCCGTCGAGCGGGAACCTCCAGCCGTGGCGTGCCTATGTCCTGGCCGGCGAGCCGCTGGCCGAACTGAAGAGGCGCGCGACGGCCAGGGCGCTGGCGGGCGACCCGGGTGACGAGCGGGAGTATCCGATGTACCCGGCCGAACTGGCCTCGCCGTATCTGGACCGCTTCGCCGCCGCTGCCGCCCAGCGGTACGAAGCGTTGGGCATCGAGCGCGACGACCCCGACCGGCCCAGGAAGATCGCCGTCTTGAACTCGGAGGCGTTCGGGGCGCCGGTCGTGCTCTTCTGCTACCTCGACCGGGCGATGGGTCCCGGGCAGTGGGCGGACGCGGGGATGTACGTGCAGACGGTCATGCTGCTGCTGAGGGCGGAGGGGCTGCACAGCTGCCCCCAGGTGATGTGGACGATGTACCGCGAGACCGTCGGCCAGGTGGTCGGGGCCGACGACGGGCTCGTGCTGCTCTGCGGCGTCTCGGTGGGATTCGAGAAGGAGGGCTCGCCACCGCTGCGCACCGGGCGAGCGGACATGGCGGAAACAGTGAGCTTCATCGGAATGTGACGATCGGACGGTCAAGACCCGCAGGATCAGCAAGCGCGACCCCTTCCATGTCCTCCTACTCGCCGACCGGGATCAGTAGCAGGTCGGCCCTCTCAAGGTCCGGAGCAATCAATGACAACCCCTCCTTCTCTCAGCGCCTTCGACTCACTCCGCCTCGACGCCGTGCCCGACCAGGAGACCCTGCGTCGGGTCTACGAACTCCCCGGCGACGCGGCCGTGCGCAAGCAGATGACCGAACTCACCGATCAGACAAGGCGGTTGATCGGCTGTTCCTCGCTGGTGCTGGTCGCCAGCGCGGACACCGAGGGCAACTGCGACGTCTCCCCGCGCGGCGGCCCCGCCGGGTTCGTCTCGGTCCTGGACGCGCGGACGGTGGCGATACCGGACGCGACCGGCAACAAGCGTCTGGACACCCTGCGGAACGTGATCGCCACCGGGCGGGCCGGGCTGCTGTTCGTCGTTCCGGGGCGCACCACGACGCTCAGGGTGAACGGCCGGGCCTGCGTCTCCACCCGCCCCGAGCTGCTGTCGCAGCTGACCGCCGTGGGCAAGCCGCCGGCCAGTGCGCTGGTGGTGGGGATCGAGGAGGTCTACCCGCACTGTCCGAAGTCGCTCCTGCGCAGCGGGGCCTGGAAGCCGGAGCAGTGGCTGCCGGCGGACGCCCAGCCGACCTCGGCCGAGGTGACACTGGCGCAGCTGCGGATGCCGGAGCTGACGATCGCCGACGTCGAGCAGGCGGAGGCGGACTCGCTGAGGTACCGGTACGAGTGACCGGCCGGCCGGTGCCGGCACGCGGTGGGCCCGGCGCCGCCGGAGGCCCTCCGCCCCCTGAACGGGACACCAGGGGATCAATGGATAAAATCGCCCTGTGTACGACAGCCCTCGTGATCCCTATGTCCGTGTCCGCGGTGCCCGTGAGCACAACCTCGCCGGGGTCGACGTCGACATCCCCCGCGACGCGCTCGTCGCCTTCACCGGCGTGTCCGGCTCCGGCAAGTCGTCGCTGGCCTTCGGCACGATCTACGCGGAGGCCCAGCGGCGCTACTTCGAGTCGGTCGCTCCGTACGCGCGGCGGCTGATCCACCAGGTGGGGGCGCCCGCCGTCGGTGAGATCAGCGGGCTGCCGCCGGCGGTCTCCCTCGAGCAGCGCCGGTCCTCGCCGAACGCCCGCTCCTCGGTCGGCACGGTGACGACGCTCTCCAACTCGCTCCGCATGCTCTTCTCGCGTGCCGGCCGCTATCCGCAGGGCGCGCCACGCCTCGACTCCGACGCCTTCTCCCCCAACACGACGACGGGCGCGTGCCCTTCGTGCCACGGCATCGGACGGATCCACGAGACGAGTGAGGAACTCCTGGTACCCGACCCGGAGCTGTCGATCCGTCAGGGTGCCATCGCCGCCTGGCCCGGCGCCTGGCAGGGGAAGAACCTGCGGGACGTCCTGGACGCCCTCGGGTACGACGTCGACCGGCCGTGGCGCGAGCTGGCCGCGAAGGACCGGGAGTGGATCCTCTTCACGGAGGAGCAGCCGGTGGTCACCGTGCATCCGGTACGGGAGGCGGGGCGCATCCAACGCCCCTACCAGGGAACGTACATGAGTGCCCGGCGATATGTGATGCGGACCTTCGCCGACTCGAAGAGCACGACGCTGCGGGCGAAGGCGGAGCGGTTCCTGACGAGTGCGCCCTGCCCGGTGTGCGGCGGCAGCCGGCTGCGGCCCGAGGCGCTCGCGGTGACCTTCGGGGGCCGGACGATCGCCGAGCTGGCCTCGCTTCCGCTGACGGTCCTGGCCGGGCTCCTGTCGGCGACGCCGACGGACGGCGCGGAGACGGCGCGTGTCCTCACCGAGGATCTCGCCGCCCGGATCGGGACGGTCACCGAACTGGGTCTCGGCTATCTCAGTCTGGACCGGGCCACGCCCACCCTCTCCAACGGCGAGCTCCAGCGGCTGCGGCTCGCCACCCAGCTGCGCTCGGGGCTCTTCGGCGTCGTGTACGTGCTCGACGAGCCGTCGGCAGGTCTGCACCCGGCGGACACCGAGGCGCTGCTGGTGGTCCTCGACCGGCTGAAGGCGGCCGGGAACTCGGTCTTCGTCGTCGAGCACCACCTCGACGTGGTCCGGCACGCCGACTGGCTCGTGGACGTCGGCCCGGGTGCCGGGGTCCACGGCGGCCGGGTGCTCCACAGCGGGCCGCCGGGCGGGCTGGCCGCCGTGGCGGCGTCCGCCACCCGGCGCTTCCTCTTCGACCGGGTGCCCGCACCCGCGCGGGAGGTACGGGCCCCGGCGGGGTGGCTGCGGACGGGGCCGGTCACCCGCCACAACCTGCGGGCGGTCGACGCGGCCTTCCCGGTCGGCGTCCTGACCGCCGTCACGGGCGTGTCCGGCTCCGGGAAGTCGACGCTCGTGGGCGCGCTGACCACCGAACTCCCGCTTGCAGAACGCCTGGTGACGGTGGACCAGCGGCCCATCGGCCGCACTCCGCGCTCCAACCTTGCCACGTACACGGGGCTCTTCGACGTCGTGCGGAAGCTGTTCGCGGAGACGGAGGAGGCACGGGAGCGCGGCTACAAGGTGGGCCGCTTCTCCTTCAACGTGCCCGGCGGGCGCTGCGAGACCTGTCAGGGCGAGGGCTTCGTCTCGGTGGAGCTCCTCTTCCTCCCCAGCACCTACGCGCCCTGCCCCGACTGCCACGGCGCCCGGTACAACCCCGAGACGCTCCAGGTGAGACTGGGCGGGCTGACGATCGCCGAAGTCCTGGACCTCACGGTCGAGTCGGCGGCGGAGTTCTTCGAGGACACCCCGGCCGCCGCCCGGAGCCTCGGGACCCTGCTTGACGTGGGCCTCGGCTATCTGCGGCTCGGGCAGCCGGCGACGGAGCTGTCCGGCGGCGAGGCGCAACGCATCAAGCTGGCCTCCGAGCTCCAGCGTCCGCGCCGCTCCCCCACCCTGTACGTGCTCGACGAGCCGACGACCGGTCTGCACCCGGCGGATGTCGAGGTGCTGATGCGCCAGCTCCACGGTCTGGTGGACGCGGGGCATTCCGTGGTCGTCGTCGAGCACGACATGGATGTGGTCGCCACCGCCGACTGGGTGGTCGACCTCGGTCCGGGCGGCGGCGACGAGGGCGGCCGGGTGGTGGCGGCCGGGCCGCCGTCCGAGGTGGCCGTCTCGCCCGTGAGCCGGACGGCTCCGTACCTGGCGCGGGCGCTCGCGGGCGGCTGACCGGCCCCCGGGCCGCCGTGCCCCCGCGCCTACCCCTTCACCTTCCGCCGCGCCCGCAGCCACTCCTTGTTCATCGCCGCGATCGACGGCAGCGGGATGCCCTTGGGGCAGGCCGTCGCGCACTCGCCGGTCAGGGTGCAGCCGCCGAAGCCCTCCGCGTCCATCTGGGCGACCATGTCGAGGACCCGGGTCTCGCGCTCCGGCGAGCCCTGGGGCAGCACGTTGAGGTGGTTGACCTTGGCCGAGGTGAAGAGCATCGCGGAGCCGTTGGGGCAGGCCGCGACGCAGGCTCCGCAGCCGATGCACTCGGCGTGCTCGAAGGCGGAGTCGGCGTCGGCCTTGGGGACCGGGGTCGCGTGCGCCTCGGGGGCCGAGCCGGTGGGGGCGGAGACGTAGCCGCCGGCCTGGATCACCCGGTCGAAGGCGGAGCGGTCGACGACGAGGTCCTTGACGACGGGGAAGGCGGACGCCCGCCAGGGTTCGACGTCGATCGTGTCGCCGTCGCGGAAGGACCGCATGTGGAGCTGGCAGGTGGTGGTCCGCTCGGGGCCGTGGGCGTCGCCGTTGATGACGAGGCTGCACGCGCCGCAGATGCCCTCGCGGCAGTCGTGGTCGAAGGCCACGGGGTCCTCGCCGCGCAGGATGAGGTCCTCGTTGAGGGTGTCGAGCATCTCCAGGAAGGACATGTCGTCGGAGACGCCGTCCACGTCGTAGGTGGACATGGCGCCGGGGGCGTGGGCGTTCTTCTGGCGCCAGACGCGCAGGGTGAGCCTCATGCGTAGCTCCGCTGGGTGGGGTGGACGTACTCGAAGGTGAGGTCCTCCTTGTGGAGGACGGGAGCCGCACCGGTTCCGCCGAACTCCCAGGCCGCCGCGTAGGCGAACTCCTCGTCGCGGCGGGCGGCTTCGCCGTCGGGGGTCTGGGACTCCTCGCGGAAGTGGCCGCCGCAGGACTCGGCGCGGTGGAGCGCGTCGAGGCACATCAGCTCGGCGAGTTCCAGGTAGTCGACGATCCGGTTGGCCTTCTCCAGCGACTGGTTGAACTCCTGGCCGGTGCCGGGGACCTTGATGCGGCTCCAGAACTCCTCGCGGATCTCGGGGATCCGGTCGAGGGCGGTGCGCAGACCGCTCTCGGTGCGGGCCATCCCGCAGTACTCCCACATGAGTTCGCCGAGTTCGCGGTGGAAGGAGTCGGGGGTGCGGTCGCCGTCGACGGAGAGGAGGAGGTGGAGCCGGTCCTCGGTCTCCGCGAGCACCTCGCGGACGGCGGGGTGTTCGTCCGTGAGCGGTTCGGCGTGGGGGTGGCGGGCCAGGTAGTCGTTGATGGTGGCGGGGAGGACGAAGTAGCCGTCGGCGAGGCCCTGCATCAGGGCGGAGGCGCCGAGCCGGTTGGCCCCGTGGTCGGAGAAGTTGGCCTCGCCGACGGCGAACAGGCCGGGGACGGTGGTCTGGAGGTCGTAGTCGACCCAGAGTCCGCCCATCGTGTAGTGGACGGCGGGGTAGATCCGCATCGGGACCTCGTAAGGGTTCTCGGCGGTGATCCGCTCGTACATGTCGAAGAGGTTGCCGTACTTCTCCTCGACGGCCGCCCGGCCCATCCGGCCGATCGCGTCGGCGAAGTCGAGGTAGACGCCCTGCCCGCCGGGGCCGACGCCGCGGCCCTCGTCGCAGACGTTCTTCGCGGCTCGGGAGGCGATGTCGCGGGGGACGAGGTTGCCGAAGGAGGGGTAGATGCGCTCCAGGTAGTAGTCGCGCTCGTCCTCGGGGATGTCGGCGGCGGGCCGGGTGTCGCCCTTGGCCTTCGGCACCCAGATGCGGCCGTCGTTGCGCAGCGACTCGCTCATCAGGGTCAGCTTGGACTGGTGGTCGCCGGTGCGCGGGATGCAGGTGGGGTGGATCTGGGTGAAGCAGGGGTTGGCGAAGTACGCGCCGCGCCGGTGGGCCCGCCAGACGGCGGTGGCGTTGGAGTTCATCGCGTTGGTGGAGAGGTAGAAGACGTTTCCGTAGCCGCCGCTGGCGAGGACGACGGCGTCGGCGTAGTGGGTGGAGATCTCGCCCGTGATCAGGTCGCGGGCGACGATGCCCCGGGCCCGCCCGTCGACGACGACGAGGTCCAGCATCTCCGTACGGGCGTGCATCTCGACGTTCCCGGCGGCGATCTGCCGGGACAGCGCCTGGTAGGCGCCGAGGAGGAGCTGCTGCCCGGTCTGGCCGCGCGCGTAGAAGGTGCGGGAGACCTGGACGCCGCCGAAGGAGCGGGTGTCGAGGAGTCCGCCGTACTCGCGGGCGAAGGGGACGCCCTGGGCGACGCACTGGTCGATGATCTCGACGGAGATCTGGGCGAGCCGGTGGACGTTGGACTCGCGGGCGCGGAAGTCGCCGCCCTTGACGGTGTCGTAGAAGAGGCGGTGGATGGAGTCGCCGTCGTTGCGGTAGTTCTTGGCGGCGTTGATGCCGCCCTGCGCGGCGATGGAGTGGGCGCGGCGCGGGGAGTCCTGGAAGCAGAACTGGACGACGTGGTAGCCCTGTTCGGCGAGGGTGGCGCCGGCGGAGCCGCCGGCGAGGCCGGTGCCGACGACGATGATCCGGTGCTTGCGGCGGTTGGCGGGGTTGACCAGCTTCGCCTGGAAGCGGCGGGTGTCCCAGCGTTCGGCGATGGGGCCGGCGGGGGCCGTGTGATCGACGACCGGCTCACCGGTCGCGAAGTCGAGGAAGCTCATGTCAGCTCACCACTCCGGTCATGACGGCTACGGGTACGGAGATGAAGCCCGCGGTCAGGACGAGCGCGAGGGCGTTGGCGGTGGCCCTGAGGAGGCGTTCGCGGCGGGCGTTGCCGACGCCCAGGGTCTGGGCGGCGCTCCAGAAGCCGTGGCGGACGTGGAGGCCGACGGCGAGCATGGCGACGATGTAGATGACGTTGCCGTACCAGGTGGAGAAGGTGTCGACGATGTTCTGGTAGGGCTTGCCGTCCTCGAAGCCGCCGGGGTGGACGGTGCCGGTGGTGAGGTCGAGGACGTGCCAGACGATGAAGAGGGCGAGGATGATCCCGCCCCAGCGCATGGTGCGGGTCGCGTAGGAGGAGCCCTTGCGGCGGTGGACGTACGCGGTGGGGCGGGCCTTCACGTCGCGGCGGCTGAGCTGGTACGCGGAGACGGCGTGGCCGACGACGGCGGCGAGGAGCACGATCCGGACGAGCCAGAGGGCCCACTCGTGGTGGAGGACGGGGGCGCCCATGACCCGCAGCCAGTGGGCGTAGGCGTTGAACTCCTCGGGGCCGAAGAAGACCTTCAGGTTGCCGGCGACATGGACGACGAGATAGCCGAGCATGATCAGCCCGCTGACGGCCATGACCGTCTTCTTGCCGAGGGTCGATGACAGGAATCCGCGTGACGGTGTGGGGGACGGCGGGCGGCCCGTCGTCCGGTCCCTCGTGGGTGCCAGAGCCATGCACATGACGCTAGGGCCGAAGGGCCCGAGAGGTCCAAGACATGGTCTGGCTGATCTCGATAGGCGGCGCCTATTCATGTCCCCTACCCTGGGGACATGCAGTTCCAGCAGCTCCTCTACTTCGTCGCCGTGGCCGAGACCCGTCACTTCACTCGGGCCGCCGAGCGCGTCCATGTCTCCCAGCCCTCCCTCTCCCAGCAGATCAAGGCGCTCGAACAGGAGTTGGGCGCCGAGCTGTTCAGCCGCGCCCGGGGCAACATCACGCTGACCGACGCGGGCGAAGCGCTGCTGCCGCTCGCGCGCCGGATCCTCGCGGACACCGAGACGGCCCGGATCGAGGTGCAGGAGCTGGCCCAGCTGAAGCGGGGCCGGGTGCGGCTCGGCGCGACCCCGAGCCTGTGCACGGGCCTCCTCCCGGACGTCCTGCGGGTCTTCCACGACCTCCACCCGGGGATCGAGCTGCTCATCGAGGAGGGCGGCTCGCACGACCTCGTACGGGAGCTGGCGCGCGGCGCCCTCGACCTGGCGCTGGTGGTGCTCCCGCTGCCGACCCCGTCACCGGCACTGACGACCGTGGAGCTGCTGCGGGAGGACCTGGTGGTGGTCTCCGCGGCCTCGGCGCCCGGGCCGCGCCGACCGGTGCGGATCAAGGACCTGCGCGACCAGCCGCTCGTGATGTTCCGGCACGGCTACGACCTGCGGGAACTGACCGTGGCGGCGTGCCGGGCGGAGGGCTTCGAGCCCACGTTCACCGTCGAGGGCGGCGAGCTGGACGCCGTCCTCGGTTTTGTACGGGCCGGCCTCGGGCTCGCGGTCGTCCCCGCGATGGTGGCGGCGCGCGGCGGCCGGGACCTCCGGGTGACCGCCCTGGCCCGGCCGGGCCTGCGCCGGACCATCGCGCTGGCGCACCGGAGCGATGTGGCTCCACCGAGGGCGGCGCGGGAGCTCCAGCGGATCCTGCTGGCCTCGCGACGCGTCGGCCCGGAGGGGCCGGACGGGCCGACTGCCACCGGGTGAGGCGCCTCGCCCGGTGGCAGTCGGCCGGCCCCGCCCCCCGGCCGCGAAATCCGCGTGCGGCCGGCGGTGCGCGGCTGCGAGCATGCCCCCATGGTCCACGTTCTCGAACATCTGGTCGTCCGGCACTCCCTCCGTCTCCCCTGCCCCACCGGCCCCGCCGGGGACGGGACCGCCGCCGCGCGCCGGTTCGACGCGGCCCTGATGACCGCCGGTTTCAAGCTGTCGGCCGAGCTGATCGAGCGCCTCTCGGGCCTGGCCGGGCCCACGGTCGTCGAGACCGCCGTCCGCACCCTCGTCACGGTCCGCGAACTCCTCGGCGACCATGTGCGGCACAACGTCCACTTCGTCGACTTCCCCGCCAACGTGCCGGACACGCTCGACTTCTGGATCGCCTGCGTGGCCGAGGCGATCGAGGACGGCGCCGTCGGCGCCGGGGCGCTCGACGAGCTGCGCGCGGGCGTCCTCGACCTGCTGACCCTCCCGTCGTACGGGCGCTACGGGCACACGTACGAGGAGATGCTCGCCGCCCACGACGAGCTGATCGCGGCGGCGGGTGACCGGCTGACGGTGCTGCATCTCGGAGGGGACGCGGAGGCCGAGGTATCGGGGCTCTATCTGGCCCTGGCCGGCAGTACGACCCCGCTCGGCGAGGAGCACCTGCGGGACCTGGCCGTGCTCGCCGAGCACTGCGCGGACGGCCCCCAGCCCGAGACGATCACCGTCCGGGAGAGTCGCGCCGTGGTCAACCGCGCCCGGCTGCGGGTGGCCGCCGCGCCGCTGCTCGACACCGTGACCGACGTCCTGCGGCTGGCCTGCGCCCTCGCGGAGGGCGATGTCACCCTGCGCGAGCCGACCCGTTTCCGCGCGCTGTCCCGCCCGTACCGCCGCACCCTGCTCACGGGGCTCGACGCGGTGGTGGCCGCGTCCCCGGCCAAGCTCGCGGACGTGTCCGCGCACGCGGAGGCGTGGAAGCGGCTCGGGGAGCGGCTGCATCCCCACGACTACCCTCATCTGCCGCACGCCGCAGAGGTGTTCGCCGTCGCCCGGGGCGAGCGGAAGGTGCCGTCGATCGACAGCCGGCTGGAGGAGCTGCTCGTACGGGGTGAGGTAGCGGGTGCGGCGGAGTTGCTGGCCACGGCGGCCCCGGGACGCCTGTTCCGCGCCCTGGACCGGCTTCTTCGCGGCGCCGCGGAGGGCAAGGAGCGGGATGCCGTACTCGCCGCCGCCGAGCGGGCCGCGCCGGAGGTCTCGGGCCGGGTCGTCCTGTCGGTGCGCGAGCACGTCCAGAACCGCACCGGCAGGAGTCCCGAGCGCCGCGTGTTCGTGAACCGGGAGGGCAAGGCCTGGGTCACCACCGACACGCGCGCACCGCTGGAGGACGCCGTCCGCGAACGGCTCGTCGAGATGCTCGACGCGGAGACCCGGCGCCGGCTGCCGGACCCCGGACACCTCCTGATCGATCCCGAAGTCCTGCACGTCGCACTGCCGTTGAGCGGCCGGGCGGCCACGGCGGGGTTCGGCGTCCTGCCGCGCGGCTCGGTCTCACCGGTCGAGGGCGAGCTGCTGCGCTTCTTCACGTACTGGAGGGAGGCCGGGCGCACCACCGACCACGATCTGTCGGCGCTCGTCCTTGACGAGAACCACGCGACGGTCACCTGGCTCTCGTACACGGCGCTCACCGACGTCGAGGGCAAGCACTCAGGTGACATCACCTCGGCGCCCGACGGGGCTTCCGAGTTCATCGACCTGCGGCTCGGCGCGGTGCGCGGCACCTTCATCGTTCCGCAGGTGCACGTCTTCTCGGGCGAGGGCTTCGACGAGGCGGCGGAGTGCTTCTTCGGCTTCATGCTGCGCGAGTCCGCGCAGGCGGGCCGGCCGTTCGAGCCGCGGACCGTCCGGATGAAGTCGGATCTGCGGGGGCCTGGCCGGGTGGCGCTGCCGCTCGCGTTCCGGCGGGACGACGAGGGCCGCTGGCACGCGCACTGGCTGCATCTGTACCTGCGGGGCACACCGTCGGCGAACCGGGTCGAGGAGCACCGGGTGTCGATCGCGGTCCTGCTGCGCGGCCTGCTCGGCCGGACGCCGCTGACGGTCCGTCATCTGGTGGCGCTGATGCGGGAGTCGGGGGCGCCGGTGACCCTGTGGGACGGTCGTGCGCTGCCGGACACCCCGGTCACGTACATCGGTCTGGAGCGTCCGGACGGCCTCGCTCCGGGCTCGCGCGTGCTCACCCCGGAAAATCTGCGCGACCTGCTGCCCGCCTGAGTGCTACGGTCGTTCCGGGGCGAGGCCATGGAGAGGCTTCCTTCTCATACTCCATGAATTAGCCTCTCCGCTTTCCTCCCCCGTGCTTCTTCCCGGCCTCCCCTCTTCGTGCGGGGAGGCCGGTGTCGTAGGCCCGGCTTCGTGGGGGGAGGCCGGTGTCGTAGGCCCGGCTTCGTGGGGGGGGGGGGGGAGGCCGGTCCCGTACGCGTACGCCCGGGTCTCAGACCGCGTCCGCCAGCAGCAGCGAGTGGATCCGGTCCGGGGCGCCGGGGCGGGCGTAGTACCAGCCCTGAGCGGTGTCGCAGCCGAGGTCCCGCAGCTGGCGGGCCTGCGCTCCGGTCTCCACGCCCTCGACGGTGACGGCGAGTTCCAGGCTGTGGGCCAGTGAGACGATCCCCTCGACGATCTTGAGGTCGACCGGGTCCACCGGGTGCTGCTGCATCCCCCGCGTGAAGGAGCGGTCGAGCTTGAGGACGCTGACCGGCAGCCGGCGCAGATTGGCCAGGTTCGAGTAGCCGGTGCCGAAGTCGTCGAGCGCGATGTCCACGCCCATCTCGGCGAGCTGCCGCAGTGGCTTCAGCAGGTCCTCGTCGGCGCCGATGAGCGCCGATTCGGTGACTTCGAGGCAGAGCGCGCCCGGTTCGAGCCCCGACCGTTCCAGGACGTCGACGGTGTCGGCGACCAGGCGCGGGTGGTGGAGCTGGGTCGGGGAGAGGTTCACGTTGATCCGCAGCGGGCCGCCGTCGGAGTGCCGGGTCTGCCAGAAGCGGGCCTGACGGACGGCTTCCTGGAGCACCCAGCGGCCGAGCGGCACGATGAGCCCGGTGTCCTCGGCGAGCGGGATGAAGCGGTCGGGGCCGAGCACCCCGTGCTGCGGGTGGCACCAGCGGACGAGCGCCTCCGCGCCGTGCACGCTGCCGTCGTCGAGGTGGACGAGCGGCTGGTACTCGATGAAGAACTCGCCGCGTTCGAGCGCGGTCGGCAGGGCGGTGGTGAGTCCGTGCCGGGTGATGGCGCGGGCGTCGGCCTCCGGGTCGGCGAGCTCGAAGCGGTTGCCGCCCGCGGACTTGGCCCGGTACATGGTGATGTCGGCGCTCCGCAGCACCTCGGCCGCGGTCCGCTCCCCCGCCGGGCCCTCGACCACACCGAGGCTGCCGCGCACGGTGAGTTCGCGGCCGTCGATGCGGAGGGGGGTGGCGAGCGCGGCGAGGATGCGGTCGGCCAGTTCCGTGACGTCCCGCTCGCCGCCGGGGGCGGTGGTGAGGGCGACGAACTCGTCACCGCCGAGCCGGGCGACCATCTCGCCGGAGCCGGTGACACAGGTCTGGAGCCGGTCGGCGACCTCCACGAGCAGCCGGTCGCCGGTGGAGTGGCCGAGGCTGTCGTTGATGACCTTGAACCCGTCGAGGTCGAGGTAGCAGAGGCCGAACCGGGGGTTGTCGCCGGGTGCGAGGGCCTTCTCCAGGCGCTCGAAGAACAGGGTCCGGTTGGGCAGTCCGGTGAGCGCGTCGTGGGTGGCCTCGTACCGCAGGCGCAGATGGAGCAGACGCCGTTCGGTGGTGTCCTCCATGAGCGCCAGCTGGTACTGGGGCGTGCCCTCGGCGTCGCGGAGCAGCGAGACGGTGAGGTTGGTCCACAGAACCGTTCCGTCGCCCCGGTAGTAGGGCTTCTCGACCCGGTAGTGCTCGCGGTCGCCGCGGACCAGCTCCTCGTACAGCTTCCAGACGTGCGGGCCGTCCTCGGGGTGGACCCACTCGCTCACCTTGCGGCTGCGCAGGGGGCTCTCCATACCGCCGAACATCCGGGTGAGGGTCTCGTTGACCTCCAGGACGTTGCCGTCGAGGTCGGCGATGCCGATCCCTATGGCCGCCCCGTCGAAGACCGCGCGGAAGCGGCTCTCGGTGGCGTGCAGAGCGATCTCGGCGGCACTGCGGGCGCTGAGCGCGGAGCGGGCGATGGCCTCCTGCTCGGCGCGGGTCCGCTCGCGGAGCGCCTGCGCGTAGCCGGTGGCCATGGCGTGCTGGAGGCGGGAGCAGCGGGCCCTGAGCTCCTCGGCCGGCAGGTCCGAATCCGTACCGCAGTACAGCACCAGGTACGAGTCGACGACGCCGAGGCTGCGCCCGAGGGCGTCCGGGTCGGTGCAGTGGGCGGCGACGAGCGCCGCGCCGGTGCGCTGGGCCGGTGCCGTGTCGAAGGGCCGCGCGTGCAGGGCGTCGCACAGGGTGCGGGCCAGCGGCAGCAGATGCCCCTCGAACTCGGCGCGGGTCAGCGAGGTGGCGGTCACCGGGAAGATCGCGCGGCTCCAGATGGTGACGAACCGCCTGAGTCTGTCCTCCGGGCCGTCCGCTTCGGCGACGGCGCCCGACGGCTGCGACGGGACCTTCACGCCTTGCGCCCCACCCCTGCGAAACCGGAGAAGGCGTACGGGTCCTCCTCCTCGACCGGGCTCTCCGGTCGCCAGTCGGGCATCGGGACGAGACCGGGCTCGACCAGTTCGGTGCCCGCGAAGAAGCGGCTGATCTCCTCGCCCGACCGCATCACCAGCGGGTTGCGGATGTTGCGGTAGACCCCGACGGTGCCGCCCGCCTGCTCCTCGGTGAGCGGGATGCCCTCGTACGAGGCGTGGGTGAGGACGAGCAGGCTGCCGGGCGCGAGCGCGTCGACCAGCTCGGCGACGGCCTCGTACGGCCGGTCCGCGTCCTCCAGGAAGTGCAGGACGGCGACGAGGAGCAGCGCCACCGGCCGGTCCAGGTCGAGAAGTCGGGTGACCTCGGGGCTGCGCAGGACCTCGGCCGGCTTGCGCAGGTCGGCGGCGACGACGGCGGCGCCCTCGTCGCCCTCCAGGACGGCGCGGCTGTGGGCGACGGCGACCGGGTCGTGGTCGACGTAGACGACGCGGGCGGCGGGGTCGGCGGCCCGCGCGACCTCGTGCACGTTGCCGAAGGTCGGTATGCCGGAGCCGATGTCCAGGAACTGGGTGACGTCGTTGTCAACGGCGTGCCGGACGGCCCTCCGCATGAAGGCGCGGTTGGCCTGCATGATCTTGGGCAGGCCAGGCATGAACTCCATGGCCTTGCGGGCCGCTTCCCGGTCCACTTCGAAATTGTGCGAGCCGCCCAGATAGAAGTCGTACATACGGGACACGCTCGGCACCGAGATGTCGATACCAGGCGGAGCCCAGGCGGGACGCTCCATCAATGTCTCCAACAAGTCGCCATGGGGGATGCGGCCCTGTGTTCGTGGCCGGTGTTCGAGGTGAGGCTACTGATCGCCCGCCGAGAGAGCGAGTGGAAACGGAAATTCGCGGTCCGTTCTTGGTCACACGCCATTGGCACGTGCTCTTGGAACGAAGAGTTCACGCCTTCAGGCTGTGCACATTCACGTGCATCTGATCGTGCGTCGACTCTTCGGCGGACCTCCGCCGCACCCGGTGCGCGCCCAGGTCCCGCCCGCACCTCGGCCGTTGCCGCCACCGGGGCCCGGTCGCCGGTGCAGGATGCCCCGTCGTACGCCCGGTCCGACAGGGCGACAACCGGACAGATATCGCTCCGGGGGCCGGAACGGGCCGACTCGACAGACTTCGTCAAACGTGCCGTCCGTCGATACCCGGGCATTGCGGCGAATCCGCCTCCGGGGTGGCGAAACGTCAAACCAGTGCATGCGGAGAACCCCTCCATCCGGCGAATCCCGGCCGTTTCCACCCCCTCGTGCCGCCGCACTGATCAAGCTCATCGGCGTGTCTCTGTACGGATCACTCCTCGCGCGGCCACTGGCGGCCCTCGCACTGGTGTGGCTCATTGCCACCCCCGTGCCGGTCGCCGCCGACGCCTGCGCCTATGCCTCGACCGACCAGGGCGGTTCCCACGTCGCGGTGGCGGTCGCGGGCGACCGCCACGACGGCGACGACGACAGCCGGGGGAACGACAACGGCCAAGGGAACGACGGCCACGGGAAGGGCAAGGGCCACGACCGGCACGGGAAAGGCAAGGGCAAGGGCCACGGGCATCACCACCACCCGAACCCCTGCCACCCCGAACCGCCCCCGCCGTGCCCCACGCCCACTCCCACGCCCACTCCGACGCCTTCCCCGACGCCGACGCCCACTCCGTCCCCGTCCCCGACGCCCACGCCGTCCCCGAAACCGGAGCCGCCGTCGCCCACACCCCCGCCGCGCCCGCCCCGCCCGGTCCCGAAGCCACCGGCCGCCAGGCCCACGCCCCGACCGGCGCCGCCGTCCCCCGCGCCGCCGGCCACGAGGCCGCCGGAGCCCGCTCCCGCGCCGCCGGCACCGCCCTCCCCGACGCCTCCGCCGACCGTACGGCCCCGGCCCCCGGCCCCCACGCCCGTGGCCCTGCCGCACTACCGCCCCGCCACCCACACCAAGCCCAAGGGCGGCACGTCCGTCGTCACCGCGACGCTGATGATCACCGCCCCGGCCGTGCTCGCGACGGCGATCCTGCGCCCCCGGTCCAAGTGATCCGGCCGCACCACCACTTCACCGCACGGACCCCTCACCGTCCCACCGCCCTTCCGGGCCCTCCCGCTCACCGGCCGGCCGCCCCACCGTCCCGCCGCCTCACCGCTTCATCGCTTCATCGCCGCACCGTTTCACCGTCCCGCCGTCCCGCCGTACCCCGCCGAAGGATCTCCATGTCTGAATGGCTCGTTCTCACCCTTGCGATGGCCGCCGCGTGCGCCGTCGTCCTCGCCATCGTCGTCATCAACAACCGCCGCATCCCCGAGGACGACGACCCCAGCGAGACCCCCGACGTCATCGAGTACATGACGATGATGATCGGCGTGATCTACGCGATCGTCCTCGGACTGGCCATCGCCGGCGTCTGGGAGGCCCGCGGGGCCGCCCAGGAGACCGTGCGGCAGGAGGCACAGGCGATGCACGAGATCTCCGCCCGCGTCGAGGTGTACCCGCAGGACGTCCGCGCCCGCATCCGCGCCGATGTCGACGCGTACGTCTCCTACGTGGTCAACGACGAGTGGACCTACATGAGCGAGCACGGCGAGCTGAGCGAGCAGGGCACCGCGCTGCTCGACCGGGTGCGGCGCAGCGTCACCGACTACCAGCCCGCCAACGACTTCGAGGGACAGGCCTACCAGCCGCTGGTGGACCAGGTCACACTGGCCGACGACGCCCGGGGGGCCCGCGGGCAGAACGCCGGAGAGACCATGCCGGGAGTGGTGTGGTTCGGTCTGATCGTCGGCGCCCTGGTGACGGTCGGCCTGATCTTCACCCTGCAGATCCGCAGGACCGGGCGGGAGTTGCTGCTCGCCGGACTCTTCAGCGTGCTGATCGCGTTCCTGCTGTTCCTCATCTGGGACTTCGACGCGCCGTTCGGCCGGGGCATCTCGGCCACCGCCGCACCGTTCGCCGACCTGTTCCCGCAGGTCACCCGGTGACGCGGCCCCCAGGAGTGGGCCGCACGGGGGACATCAGTGCCCCATTCGCACGTCTGGGATCGCGGCTGTGGTAGTGCGCTCCTAGCGTTTCGGGCATCGAGGTGCACGCACGGTATTCGGCGGAAACCCCCTTCCGCGGCTGCCCCTCGGGACCCGGAGGATTCACCATGCGCGCGATACGTGCCGCGTCCACAGCCCTGCTGGGGGCGGCCGCCCTCGCCCTGGCCGCCCCCGCCGCCGTCGCGGCGGACGGTGCCCCCGCACCGAACCCGCGGGTGGCACGGGCCAAGGCACCGGGCGATTTCGTCGTGTCGCCCTCGTTGGTCGCCCCTGGCGGCCGGGTGACACTGAGCGCGCCCGGCTGCGCCAGTACGGCCACGGCCTCGGCCGGCGTCTTCGACACCGTCACCATCGCACCGGGCTCGGCGGTGACCGCCACCGTGGACCAGGACGCCCGGCGCGGGGCCGTGTACACGGTCTCCTTCAACTGCACGGGCGGCGTGCAGGAAACCGTCGCCCTGACGGTCAGCGGCATCCCCACGGCCACGCCGACGATCAGCTCCACCGTGCTCACTCCCCCGCGCGGGGTCCGGGGCGGCCTCGGAGGCTCGGTGGGCGACGGCCTCGACCCGGTCGAACTGGCCGCGGGTGCGGCGCTCGTCCTGGGCGCCGCGGCCGGTGGCGCGTACGTGCTGCGCCGCCGTTCCGCCCGTACGCGTCGCCACTGAGGCGGCGGAGTGCACCGGACCGGGGCGGCGGACGCCCTCACCGGGTCCCCGAGGGGATCCGGACGCCCGTCGCCCCCGGGTCCCTGCGGGACTCGGGGGCGACGGGCGTTACGGGACGACCGGGAGGTTCGGCCGGTCAGACCGCACCGGTCGCACGACGGCGACGGGCGATGAAGAGCCCCCCGCCGAGCGCGGCGGCGGCGACCAGGCTGCCACCGATGGCCATCTCGGTGGAGCTGGGAGCGAGCGAGCCGCCGAGACCGCCCTGTGCGCCGCGGCCCGGGAGGACGCGGAACGGGTGCGTGACCACCGCGGAGTTGTCCCTGCACTTCACGGCGAGGTTGTAGCTGCCCGGGGTGGCGTGGTTGTGGACACGGGCGATGGCGCTGGAGAGCCCGTTGGAGTTGACCGAGAGGTTGGTCTCGGGGAAGGCGTTGGACGTCACCGTGCCACCGTGACCGCACCCCTTGGCGGTGATCGTGATCGTCGACCCCGCGTGGACGTCGAAGGGGTTGACGGTGACGTTGCTCGGACCGTTGGTGGCGACGGCGAGGGGGGCCGCGAGCCCGACCGCCGCGATTGCGGTGGCGGTCACCGCCAGAGTGCGTGCAGCACGCATGGTTGAACCTCCAGTGGAAGACGCCCCAAAGCGGTGCTCCGGGAGTTTCGACGAGTACGCCTTCCATGACGAACCATCACAAGCCGGGGCGAGCCGTGCATGTCGGCGCTGGTCCACCCCGGTGAGGCGACACGCCCGGGATCGACCCCCTGGAGCGGACGTAACCGCAGGTCAGGGACTTCCGGGCCGCTTATCTGACGATTACTCGGATGGGTCAGCGCCCTGTCACCCGCCCGTCAGGGCCGGCGGGCCGTGCCGCCGTGCGCCCGGAAGGCCTCCGTCCGGTGGCCTCCCCCACCCGTTCGGACCGTTCGGAGTGACGGTCCGTCAGACCGGATCTACCGTTCTGACGACGCCATGAAGGGAGAACCATGCCCGCGAAGGACTTCCGCGTCTTCGAGCGCAGGAGACGCCGGCCCTGGGGCGTCCTGGCCCTCGCCATGCTGTCGGGGCTCGCGATGATGCGCAACGGAGTGGACGCCGCGCTCGGCCCCCCGCAGCCCGCCGCCGCCGCCCGTCCTGTGGCCCGGTCCGTCACCCCGCCGCCGCCCGGCGCGAGCGACGGACTGGAACCGCTGACCTTCGCCCCGGCCTCCCGGATCCGGATCCCGGCGATCCAGGTCGCCGCGCCGATCATGGACGTGGGCCTGGACGCGGACGGCTGGGTGGCTGCCCCGCCGCCCGAGGACACCAACCTGGCCGGCTGGTACCAGAACGGCATCGCCCCCGGCCAGCGCGGCACTTCGGTGATCGTCGGCCATGTCGACAACGCCAAGGGCCCGGCGGTCTTCTACGGCCTGGGCTCGGTGCAGAAGGGCCAGCACATCGAGGTCGACCGGTACGACGGCCGGGTCGCGGTCTTCGAGATCTACGGGGTCGAGGTGTACGCGAAGAACGACTTCCCCGGCGTACAGGTCTATGCCGACACCGGTCAGCCCGAGCTGCGGGTCATCACCTGCGGGGGCGGCTACACGCGCGCGCGTGGCTACGACGGCAACGTGGTCGTCTACGCCCGCATGGTGGCCTCCCGCTAGTCGGGGCGCACCGGAAGGGCCCCGCCACCTCAGGATGCCGGGGCCCTTGCCGTACGCGGGGACTTCCGTCGGGCGCGGAGCCGTCGCCGTACGCGCCGGATCTCAGCGCCGGGGAACGGTGATGTGGTACCCCGCGTCGAGGAGCTCGGGCAGATAGCGGCGGAGGGCCGCGACGCTCTGCGAGCGGTTGCCGCCGGCGTCGTGGGAGAGGACGACGACGCCGGGGGCGGCTCCGTCGAGGGCGCGGCGCACGATGGTGTCGGTGCCGGGCTCCGTCCAGTCCAGGGTGTCGACGGTCCAGGCGAGCGGCTCCATGCCGAGTTCGGCGCCGATCTCGAAGGAGTGCCGGTTCCACGCCCCGTAGGGGGCGCGGTACCAGAGCGGGGCCGCCCCGAGGGCCCGTTCGACGACCTCGCTGGTGGAACCGAGTTCGTCGCGGATGCGGGAGGGCCGCAGCTTGGGGATCAGCGGGTGGGACCAGGAATGGTTGCCGACGACGTGCCCGTCCGCGGCCATCTCCCGCAGCAGGTCCTGGTTGTCGACGGCCATCTCCCCGCAGACGAAGAACATCGCCCGGCAGTCGTGGCGGCGCAGGGTCTCCAGGATGGCCGGGGTGTAGCGCGGGTCCGGCCCGTCGTCGAAGGTCAGCACCATGGACCGGCCGACGCCGGACAGGCTGAGGAAGGGCCGCTGCCGCACCGGCGGCACCGCGCGCCGGAAGGCCGGGGGCGCGTACGCGGTCATCGGCTGGAGCCGGTACGAGCTGGGGCGCGGCCGCGCGGCCTGCTTCTGCGCCTGTGCCTGCGGTCCGGCGGCGGGACCCGCTCCGGTGCCGCCCCGGTGGGGCGGGGCCGGGGGCGCGGCGCCGGGGGCCGCGCTCTCGGGGCCGGAGAGCCGGTCCACCGCGAGGGCTCCGACGGTGACGGTGGCGCCGAGGGCGGCGGCGAGCCGCAGCACCGCCCGGCGCCCCTGAGGCATCTGATCGTTTTTCATGACCAATGGTTCGTATGGATGAGGGTCTGTGCAGCTCACCGACACCGGCCACCCGTCCGAAAACACTCGATGAGCCGATAGCCTCCCGGGGTGACCGAACAGCGGCCCGGTCGGCTCGAACGCGGTACCGACGGCCCGAAAGTGATCATGGCGGGGGTCGACGGCTCCGCCTCCTCCCTCCGCGCGACGGCGTACACGGCGGGGCTCGCCCGGCGCCGGAACGCACTGCTCGCGCTCGTGTACGTCCAGCCGGTGATCGCGGGCGCCGCGATGGGCGTGGCCGTGAGCGGGACCACGGAGGAGATCGCGGAGGGCCTCGTCGCGGAGATCCGTACGTCCGCCGAGCGGAGCGAGATGGGGGCACCCCCGGCCGGAGGCCGGGGGCCGGGGGCCGGGGGCCGGGGGCCGGGGGCCGGGGGCCGGGGGCGGGTGAAGGACCTCTGGCGGATCCGCTGGGAGTTCCACACCTTCCGGGGCGACGCCTACGCGGGCCTGGTCCAGGCGGCCGGTGAGCTGAAGGCGGACGCCGTGGTGGTGGGCTCCTCCGAGTCGGCGGGACACCGTTTCATGGGCTCGGTGGCGGCGGCTGGTGAAGGCGGGCCGCTGGCCGGTCACCGTCGTCCCGTGACAGGCCGCGCGCGACCACGGGCGGCCGTCCCGAGCCCGGCACCGCCCGTCCCGGGCCGGCCGCCGAGGCCAGGGGCGTGGCGGGGCTACTTCCCCATCACCAGCCCGTCCTTCGCCGCGCCCCTGCCGAGCACCACCTGCCGGATCGCCTCCCGGATGTCCGACCGGTTCGGCGAGCTCCCTTCGTCCGCGCCGAGGTTCACCACCCGGCCGCGCCCGGTGTCGAACCACTGGGGCACGAACTCGGCCCGGGTGACCTCCCAGCGCGCGCCGGGGGTCCGGGGTGGGGAGAAGGTGAAGCGGCCGATGCTGCCCTGGTTGCCGCGCGGGTCGAAGGCGCCCTCGTGGTTGATCATGTCCCCGGCGACCTGGTCCCCCATCCCGTAGATGATCCAGGTGCCGTTGACCTTCTCGTACGCCTGCGGGACATGGGCGTGGGTGCCGATGATCAGGTCGATGTCGGGGCGTCCGCCGCTCTGCGAGGCGGTGAGCGCGCGGCCGAGGGAGAGCTGCCGCTCGTCGGGCTCGGTCTGCCACTCGGTGCCCCAGTGGACGCTGACCACGACCACGTCGGCGCCGGCCGCGCGGGCGGCGCGGGCGTCGGCGATCACCTGCCGCTCGTCGAGCATCCGGACCGCCCAGGGCTGCCCCTCGGGCATCGGATAGCCGTTGGTGTCGTAGGTGTAGGCGAGCTGGGCCACGGTGGCGCCGCCCGCCTTGAGCAGGGTGGGCTTCGCCGCCTCCTCCGCCGTACGGGCCGATCCGGCGTGCCGGACACCGGCCCGGTCGAGGGCGTCCAGGGTGCGGCCGAGGCCGTCGGCGCCGTCGTCGAGGGTGTGGTTGGAGGCGGTGGAGCAGGAGTCGTACCCGGTGGCCTTCAGCGCGGCGGCGACCTCGGGGGGCGACTTGAACGCGGGGTATCCGGTGTAGGGCCCGCCACCCTTCCCGTAGACGGTCTCCATGTGGCAGATGGCCAGGTCGGCCCCGGAGACCACGGACTTCACCCCGGCGAACATCGGGGCGAAGTCGTAGCCGCCGCCCTCGGAGTCCTCCGCTGCCCGGCGGATGATCGAGTCGTGCGGGAGGACGTCGCCGGAGGCGACGAGGGTGAAGCCGGTGGGCGCGGAGGCGCCGCCGGGCGCCGCGGACGGGACGGCGGGGCCCGTCTTGGTGACCCTGGGGGTGGGGGCGCCGCCGGCCGGCGCGGGCCCGCCGGCGCAGCCGGTCGCCGCCGCGAGCAGGACGGCGGCGAGGGCCGCCACCCCCGCGGGTCCTGAGCGTGAGGTCATGGACGGCACTCCCCCGATTCGTGGGATGAACATGTGTTCACACGAATTGATCTCGCGGGAAAGCCTCAGTCAAGGGTCAAGGCCGCAGAAGGCCATGAACCCCGCTGAAACGGACGCAGCGACTCCGGCTGACCGCTCGCCGTGCCATTCGTCGCTCGGTGCGACCGTTCGTCGCAGGCCGATGTCCGTTCCCTGTCGCTCGCCTTCCGGATGCGCTCGTATACGCCCCGGACGACGAGCGCGGGAGAGGCGGGAAGCATGACGACGGCGACCACCGACGAACGGACCCTTGAGGAGCTCCAGCGGGACCACGGTCCCGCGCTGCTCTCCTTCCTGCTCGGGCTCACCTACGGGGACCGCCAGCGGGCCGAGGACCTCGCCCAGGAGACCCTGGTACGGGCCTGGCTCCACCCCGAGGCCTTCGACGGCCCCTACGGGTCGATGCGCCCCTGGCTCTTCACCGTGGCCCGTCGCCTCGCCATCGACGCCCGGCGCTCACGCCTCGCCCGGCCCGCCGAGATCGGCGACGGCGTCCTCGCCGTCACCCCCGACCCGGCCGACGCCACCGCCTCGGCCGAGGCCGCCCTCGACGTACGGGCGGCGGTCCGCGAGCTGAGCCCCGAGCACCGCGCGGTCCTCGTCCGGCTCTACTTCCACGGCCTCACCGTGAACGAGGCCGCCGTCGAACTCGGCATCCCCGCGGGCACGGTGAAGTCCCGCTCCCACTACGCGCTGCGCCAGCTCGGCCGTTCGCTGCCCGGCTACCGGCCGCGTCGCGCACCCGTTGCCCGGCCCCGCGCGGGGGCCGCACAATGACCGCGTGACTCTGACGATCGCCGCCGCGGAACAGCTGCTCGCCGACAACTTCGCCCCCTGGGTGCTCGATCTCGGGCTCTCGGTCGCCGCCGTCGACGGCCAGGAGGCCGTACTGCGGCTCCCCTGGTCGGACCGGCTCGCCCGCGAGGGCGGCGGGCTCTCCGGACAGGCGCTGATGGCCGCCGCCGACACCGCCACGGTCATCGCGGTCGCCGCCGCCCGGGGCGGCTTCGTACCGATGACCACCGTCCAGCAGTCCATCAGCTTCCAGCGGGCGGTCGTCGGCGCCGACGTCCTGGTGCGGGCCCGGCTCAGCAAGGCGGGGAAGCGGATGGCCTTCGCCGACATCACCGTGACGGCCGAGGGCACCGAGGAGACGGCCGCCCACGCCACCGCCGTGTACGCCCTGCTCGGCTGACGACCGGACGCCCGTCGAAGGCGCACCAGTCGGTCCGGCCCCGGACGTCCTGGCCACCGCGCCGGCCGAGGCCGAGCGCGCGGGGGCCCCGGCCTGGATCGAGCGGCACACCCCTGAGGTCTTCGGTACCCCTGCGTCTCATCCGCATCACCGGTACCGATCCGGCCGGGAAACGTATCCGAAACCACACGGGCGAGTTGAGCAAAGCGGGACACACGGGCGCCCTTCTCGGAGGAAGCTCTCCCCGGGTCCCGCACATCCGGGTCCCCGATCTCCGGGAGAAGGTGGGAACGTTGCTGCCCGAGAGTACGAACGGCGCCGGCGGCACGAGCGGCGGCGGTCTCGCCGTACCGATGGCCTGGCTGTGCGCCGAGTACCTGGCCGACGAGGTGCTGCGGGCCGCCGCGCTCGTGGCGCCCGGCTCGCTGGAGTACCGGGCGGGTCTCCAGGCGCTCGCCCTCACCGTCCTCCTCTCGGAGGAGCCGGGAGGGCCGACGGGCGGTCGGGCCGACGGCCGGATCGACGAGTGGCTGCGCCACACGGCGTACGACCGGCCCTGGCCGCCCTGGGTCGAGGAGCGGCTCACCGCCCGGCGTACGGCCGGCGGCGGCGCCCCTGACCTGGCGCTGGCCGAGACCGCGTGGCGGAGCCTGCGGGACACCTGGGTGCGCGCCGCCGACCTCGACGGCAGGGCCGGTACCGAGTCCCCCGTCGACGAGGACGACCAGATCTGGCTGCCGGCCTGGAAGCTCGGCCTGCCGCTCGCGCACCTGTCGCTGCACCTGCGCTGAGCCGCCGCTCCCGGTCAGGGTGCCGAACGGTGCACTCCCGGGCGGTACTTGGGAACGCGCACGGTCACCTTCATGCCCGCCCCGACGCCCGTCTCGATGACCAGCCCGTACTCCGCCCCGTACACCTGGCGCAGCCGCTCGTCCACGTTGGAGAGGCCGATGCCGGAGCCCGCCGGGTGCTCCCCGCGCAGGACCGCGCGCAGTAGTTCCGGG
The DNA here is from genome assembly GCF_040297565.1 of Streptomyces sp. NPDC001728. Taxonomy (NCBI): domain Bacteria; kingdom Bacillati; phylum Actinomycetota; class Actinomycetes; order Kitasatosporales; family Streptomycetaceae; genus Streptomyces; species Streptomyces sp. NPDC001728. The sequence continues at coordinate 23,883 of NZ_JBEOZK010000014.1, read as the reverse complement.
TCCATGCCGATGCCGTCGTCCTCGACGCTCACCACCGCCTCCGCGCCCGCGTCCCGGGCGGCGATGGTGACCCGGCAGCCCCGCTCCCGGTCCTGGAGGCCGTGCTTCACCGCGTTCTCCACCAGGGGCTGGAGACAGAGGAAGGGCAGGGTCACCGGCAGCACCTCGGGGGCGATCTGGAGGGTCACCTTGAGCCGGTCTCCGAAGCGGGCCCCCGCCAGGGCCAAGTACTGCTCGACGGAACGAAGTTCGTCGGCCAGCTGAGCGAACTCGCCGTGCCTGCGGAAGGAGTAGCGGGTGAAGTCGGCGAACTCGAGGAGGAGTTCCCTGGCCTGCTCGGGGTCGGTACGGACGAACGAGGCGATGGCCGCCAGGGAGTTGAAGATGAAGTGCGGGGAGATCTGGGCGCGCAGCGCGCGGATCTCGGCCTCCACGATCCGGGTCCGCGAGCGGTCCAGCTCGGCCAGTTCCAGCTGTACGGAGGCCCAGCGGGCGACTTCGGTGGCGGCCCGCACCAGGACGGCGGACTCCCGCGAGCCATAGGCGACGAGCGCGCCGAGCACCCCGTCCTCCCCGGTGAGCGGGGCGATCACCGCCCACCGCAGCGGACACGCCGGATCGGCGCAGCCGGTGGGCGCGGACCGGCTGCGGCCCGATTCCAGGGTGTCGGCCGCCTGGTGCGGGACGTGCGCCCGGTGGTGGTCCTCGCCCGGCCCGTCCCAGGCGAGGACCGCGCCCCGGTCGGTGAGGCAGAGCGCCTCGGTGCCGAGGAGCGAGCGGAGGGTCCCCGCCGCCTTGCGGGCGGTCTCCTCGGTGAGTCCGGCCCGCAGCGGCGGGGCCGCGAGCGAGGCGGTGTGCAGGGTGTGGAAGGTGGCCCGCTCGACGGGCGTGCCGAGGTCGGCGGCGGGCCCGCCGCGCCGGGCCGCGTACCGGCCGAGGACGAAGCCTGCGGCGAGCAGTACGGTCCCGGCGACGGCAGCTGCGGCGAGGACGATCCCGCTCATCGGTGTACCTCCGGGTGGCCGCCCGTGGCGGGGGTGCGTGGGTTCTGGGCGGGCAGGAGGCCCGCGGCCTCGCCCGTCAGCCCGGTGATCTCCTCGGGCAGGTGGAGGCGGGCGAGGAGGGCCGGTGTGCCGGGCGGGATCCGGCGGGGGGTGGCGAGCGAGACGAGGACCATGGTGAGGAAGCCGAGGGGCACCGACCAGACGGCCGGCCAGGCCATCAGGGTGTGCGGCCACCCTTGGGGCGCGAGCCCGGCCCGGGTCGCCATCACCGCCGCGAGTGCGGAGCCGCCGCCGAGCAGCAGTCCGGCCATGGCGCCGGGCGGGGTCAGCCGCCGCCACCAGATGCCGAGGACGAGCAACGGGCAGAAGGAGGAGGCGGATACGGCGAAGGCGAGGCCGACGGCGTCGGCGACCGGCACCTTCGAGGCGGCCACGCCGACGGCGAGCGGGACGGCGGTGGCGAGGAGGGTCGCGAGGCGGAAGTGCCGTACGCCCCGGGAGGGCAGCACGTCCTGGGTGAGGACTCCGGCGACGGACATGGTGAGCCCGGAGGCGGTGGAGAGGAAGGCGGCGAAGGCGCCGCCCGCGAGGAGCGCGCCGAGCAGGTCCCCCAGGAGGCCGCCGAGGATGCGGTCGGGGAGGACGAGCACGGCGGCGTCGGCGGAGCCGGTGAGGGCGAGTTCGGGGGCGTAGATCCGGCCGAGGGCGCCGTAGAGCGGGGGCAGCAGGTAGAACGCGCCGACGAGGCCGAGGACGACGAGGGTGGTGCGGCGGGCGGCGCGGCCGTGCGGGCTGGTGTAGAAGCGGACGGCGACGTGCGGCAGGCCCATGGTGCCGAGGAAGGTCGCCAGGATGAGCCCGTAGGTGGCGTACAGCTGGTGGCCGTCACGTCCGCCGGCCAGGGGCTGGGACCAGCCGAGCGGGTCGGTGCCGCTCACGGCCCGCTCGGGGAGCGCCGTGCCCGGGGCGAAGGCGAGCGAGGTGCCGGCGAGGACCTGGTGGGTGCCGGGGGCGAGCGTCAGGGTCCGGTGCTCGTACGGGACGGAGTCGACGCTGCCGGTGACGGTGAGGGTGAGCGGTTCGTCCAGCCCGATGCGTACCGTGTCGGCGACCGTGACGACGGTGTGGCCGCGCAGCACGGCCGGGGCGTCGAAGCGGGCCCTGGGTGCCCCGTCGCCGTACCAGGCGGCGAGCAGGAAGAGGGCGGGGACGAGCAGGGCGGTGAGCTTCAGCCAGTACTGGAAGGCCTGGACGAAGGTGATGCTCCGCATCCCGCCGGCGGCGACCGTGCCGGTGACGACGAGCGCCACGAGCAGCCCGCCGACCCAGTCGGGGGCTCCGGTGAGGATCTCCAGGGTGAGCCCGGCGCCCTGGAGTTGCGGCAGCAGGTACAGCCAGCCGATGCCGACGACGAAGAGGCTGGCGAGCCGGCGGGCCTGCGGGGATTCGAGGCGGGCCTCGGCGAAGTCGGAGAGGGTGTACGCCCCCGAGCGGCGCAGCGGGGCGGCGACGAGGACGAGGAGCACGAGGTATCCGGCGGTGTAGCCGACCGGGTACCAGAGCATGGCGGGGCCCTGGACGAGGACGAGTCCGGCGATGCCGAGGAAGGAGGCGGCGGACAGGTACTCGCCGCTGATCGCGGCGGCGTTGAGCGCGGGCCGGACGGTTCGGGAGGCCACGTAGAAGTCGGAGGTGGTGCGGGAGACCCGCAGGCCGAGGGCGCCGATGAGGACGGTGGCGAGGACGACGGCGGTGACGGCCGCGACGGCGTAGGTCTGGTTCACGGAGGGGGATTCAGCGTTCGACGAGGCGGGTGAAGTCGCGCTCGTTGCGTTCGGCGCGGCGCACGTACCAGTGGGCGATGGCCCAGACGACCGGGTACACCCCGACGCCGAGGACGATCCAGACGATCGCCTCGGGGGCGGGGACGGCGAGGACCAGCGGCAGGGAACCGACGAGCAGGGCGAGGGCACCGAGGGCGGTGAGGGCGGCGCGCAGCTGGCTGCGCATCAGGGAGCGGACGTAGGTGTGGCCGAGGGTGGTCTGCTCGTCGATCTCGGAGCGGGCGGGCGGGTGGACCGGGCGTCGCCGCGCGGTGCCGGGCCCGGCACCGGGGCCGTGGGCGGAGGCGTAGGTGACGGTCTCGCGGCGGGGTCCGCGCTGGGGGTCCCTCCGGCCGAAGGCCGGGTGAGGGTGCTGCTCGGGCATCGGCGTCCGCTTCCCTCGGCGGTGGCGGCCCTCGGCCGTTTCCGGAAAGTCCCTCCTGGCCTCGGGCCCGGGACGCGTGGAGTCTACGCAGGTGGGAGCACCCGCGGTAGGGGGTGGAACGGAGCCGGCCTCAGCCCCCGGCGTGGCGCATCAGGAGGTCCCTCAGGGGGCGGGCGTGGCGGCGGCTGACCGCCAGATCGGTGTCGCCGACGCGGACGGAGGTGGCACCGCCGTCGAGCCGGAGTTCGTCGATCCTGGCGAGGGCCACGAGGTGGCTGCGGTGGATGCGGACGAAGCCGCGGGTGGCCCAGCGCTCTTCGAGGGTGGAGAGCGGGATGCGGACGAGATGGCTGCCGTGGTCGGTGTGGAGGCGGGCGTAGTCGCCGTGGGCCTCGACGTAGGCGATGTCGTCGACGGACACGAAGCGGGTGATCCCGCCGAGTTCGACGGGGATCTGCTCGGACGCGGCGGGTGCGGCCGGGGCGGGGAGGGCGGTGGCGTGCACCAGGTCGTGGACGCGGCGGACGGCTTCGGCGAGGCGTTCGCGGCGGACGGGCTTGAGGACGTAGTCGACCGCCTTCAGGTCGAAGGCCTGGAGCGCGAAGCCCTCGTGGGCGGTGACGAAGACGACGAGCGGCGGCCGTGCGAAGCCCGCGAGCAGCCGGGCCACGTCGAGTCCGGAGAGGCCGGGCATGTGGATGTCGAGGAAGACGACATCGATCGCCTGGTCGCCCTCGGGTCCGGTCTCCAGCGCGCGTCCGATCCTCCGAAGGGCGGCGGTGGCGTCGCCCGCGCCTTCGGCGGTACGGACGCGGGGGTCGGCGCGCAGCAGGTAGAGCAGTTCCCCGAGGGCGGGTTCCTCGTCGTCGACGGCCAGTACGCGCAGCATGCGCCGCAGTCTATTCGAGCCCGATCGGCCGAGTGCTGTCGCGGTTTCGGGTCCTAGCCGGCGAGGTTCTCTTCCTGGTCGGCGGTCTTGGTACCGGTCGCGGTCGGGTCCGGGTTCTCATGGGGGGCTTCGTGTACGAGTCGGCTCGGCCACCAGACCGTCGGGCCGATGTCGCGTACCAGAGCGGGTACCAGGAGGGACCGCACCACGATCGTGTCGAGGAGTACGCCGAAGGCGACGATGAAGGCGATCTGGGCGAGGAAGGCGAGCGGGATGACGATGAGGGCCGCGAAGGTCGCGGCGAGGACCACGCCCGCCGACGTGATCACACCACCGGTGGCGATGAGGCCGCGCAGCATGCCCTGCCGGGTCCCCAGCCGCAGGGTTTCCTCGCGTACGCGGGACATGAGGAAGATGTTGTAGTCGACCCCGAGGGCCACGAGGAAGACGAATCCGTACAGAGGTACGGAGGCGTCCGTTCCGGAGAAGCCGAAGCCGTACTCGAAGACCAGTCCCGCGATGCCGAGCGTCGCCAGGTAGTTCAGGCCGACGGTGGCGACCAGGAGAACAGGCAGGAGCAGGGACCGGAGGAGGGCGATCAGGATGACGAGGATGATGGCCAGGACGACAGGAATGATCAGGTTCTTGTCGTGTTCCGCCGTGCGCTGGGTGTCGTACTGCTGCGCCGTGTAGCCGCCCACCAGGGTGCTCGCTTCGGCGGTGTGCACGCGCTCGCGCAGGTTCTTGACGGTCCGCTTGGCCGCGTCGCTGTCGGGGGCGTCGGCCAGCGTGGCGTCGAGGCGGACCCGGCCGTCGACGACCAGGGGCTGCCCGCCGGGGGTGCTGGTGGTCACCCGCACATCGGCCACTCCGGGTGTCGCGGTCGCCGCCGCGCGCACCGCTGCCTGGGATTCGGCCTCGGTGATGATGACCACGGGCTGGCCGGAGCCGCCGGGGAAGTGCCGGCCCAGCGTCTGCTGAGCGGCCACGGACGGGGCGTCGTTGACGAACAGTTCGTCGAGAGGGACGCCCTTCGACTGGAGGGCGGGGAAGAACGCCGCGCCGGCCAGCAGGATCCCGGTGGTGACGATCCAAAGCTGCCGGGGGCGCGTGTCCACCCAGTGGGCGACGCGCCGCCAGATGCCGTGACCGCCCGATTCGGCGTCGGCCGATCTCGGCTGCGCCGGCCAGAAGGCGGCCTTGCCCGTCAGGGCGAGGACGGCGGGGAGGAAAGTGAGAGTCGTCAGTACGGCGCAGCCGACGCCGATCGCGCCGACCGGCCCGAGGGCTCTGTTGTTGGTCAGGTCGCTGAGGAGCAGGGCCAGGAGGCCGAGGGCGACGGTCGCGGCGCTGGCGGTGATGGCACCGAAGGATCCCCTGGTGGCGGCCCGGGCAGCGGTGAAGCGGTCACCTCCTGCGGCGGTCTCCTCGCGGAAGCGGGCGGTGAGGAGGAGTGCGTAGTCCGTGGCCGCACCGATCACCAGGATGGACAGAATGCCCTGGACCTGGCCGTCGACCCGGACGATGCCGTGGTCGGCGAGGACGTACACGATCGCACTGGCGACCCCGAGTGCGAAGACGGCGCTGATGATGATCAGGAAGGGGAGCAGGACACTGCGGTAGACGAGCAGCAGGATGAGCAGGACGGCGGCGAGCGCCACCCCGAGCAGAAGTCCGTCGATTCCCGCGAACGCTGCTTTCAGATCCCCCTGGGTCGCCGCGGGCCCGGCGAGCTGGGCACGTGTGTCCGGCACCCCGGCCGCCGCGCGCTCGACCTCGTCCAGAACCGCACCGAGCCGTTCCCCGAGGTCGGGTGAGAGGGGAACGACGCCCTGCAGAGCCTTTCCGTCCTCGGAGCGGAAGGCCGGAGAGGGCATCCCGTCGACACCCTCGGCCGCCACCAGCGAACGCAGCGCGGCAGTGGCCGCCCTCTGCTGGGCCTCCGAGACGTCGGCGCCCCCGGCCGCTGTCCAGACGACAACGACGGGGAGGGTTTCCTGCTCGTTGAAGGCCTTCTGCTGCGCGATCACCCGGGTGGAATCGGCGTTCTGGGGCAGGAAGGCCGCCTGGTCGTTCGTGGAGACCTCGCCGAGCTTGCCCGCGTAGGAGCCGAAGGCTCCTCCCAGGCCGAGCCAGACGACCACGAGTACGAGGGGGACCAGCCATCGGACCGGTCGGCGCGCGCTGTTCATCGACTCCCTAACGGGGCAGGCCAGTAGAGGTACCTCAAGGAGAGAGTATCTCAATGATCAAGCAATATTATGCTTGACGTATGCAGTCACCTTCACAGGACGCCGCCGGCGGGCCCAGCGACCTGTTCGCGTACGCCGTCCTGCTCCGCACGCTCAACCGTGAGCTGAACCGGAGCACGCTGGACTTCGCCCACAGAAGCGGCCTCCACGCGACGGACATCCACGCACTGTCCGTGATCATGGATTCCGCCGCCGACTCGGACGAGCCCGCCACTCCCACGCGCCTGAAGGAAGAGCTGCGTCTGACATCCGGGGCCGTCACCGCATGCCTCGACCGGCTGGAACGCGCAGGGCACATCAGCCGCGTACGCGACAGCGCGGACCGCAGAGTCGTTCACCTCGTCTACAACTCCGAGGCCCGCGAACTGGCCCGCGAGTACTTCAGCCCACTGGCGCGAGCCACCGAGACCGCGCGCGGCCGGTTCACTCCCGCGGAGCTCGCGACGATCGCCTCCTTCCTGCGCACGCTCAACACCGAACTCGCCGCGGCGCACGAGCTGTAGGCCCCGGCTACTTGAGAAGCCGGGAAAGCCTTCGGTCGGCGAGGATCTTCCCGCCGGTCTGGCAGGTGGGGCAGTACTGGAGGGACGAGTCACTGAAGGAGACCTCACGGATGGTGTCCCCGCAGACCGGGCAGGGTTCGCCGGTGCGGCCGTGGATGCGGAGGCCGCTCTTCTTCTCGGCCTTGAGTCTGCCCGCGGCAAGGCCGTGGGAGCGTTCGACGGCGTCATGGAGGGTGTTCCGCATCGCGGTGTAGAGGGCGGCCGTCTCCTCCGGAGTGAGGTGCGCGGTCGGCTTGAAGGGAGAGGTCCTCGCCGCGTGCAGGATCTCGTCGCTGTACGCGTTGCCGATGCCGGCGATGAGGCTCTGGTCGCGCAGGGCGCCCTTGATCTGGCGGCGTTCCCCGGCGAGCAGGCCGGCGAACTCCTCGGGCCCGAAGTCCTCGGCGAGCGGGTCGGGGCCGAGGCGGGCCACGCCCGATACCTCCTGCGGATCGCGCACCACGTACACGGCGAGGCGCTTCGTGGTGCCCGCCTCGGTGAGGTCGAATCCGTCGCCGCCGGTGAGCGCGGCGCGCAGGGCGAGCGGGCCCTTGCCCGGCTTGGGCGGTCCCGAGGGCAGCGGATCCTGCCAGCGGAGCCAGCCCGCGCGGGCGAGGTGGACGAGGATGTGCAGCTCGCCCGCGGGTCCGGTGGTGACGAGGTCGAGGAACTTCCCGTGCCGCCCGACGCCGGTGACCTCGGCGCCCTCGACGGCGCTCAGCGGCGGGTCGTAGGTCTTGAGGACGCTGATCGCGACGGGCAGCACACGGGCGATCTCCTTGCCCACCAGGTGGGTGTCGAGGAACGCGCGCAGCGCTTCCACCTCGGGGAGTTCGGGCATGCCTCCACCCTGCCGCACGGGCGGCGGGGCCGCGCGGCGGGCATGACGGCGGGTCGGGTGATGTCGCGCGTCGGCGGGTCGCGTCGCCGGCTCGGGTCGGGTGGCCCGCTGGCCTGGTCGCCGGCTCGGGTCGGGTGGCCCGCTGGCCTGGTCGCCGGTTCGGGTCGGGTGGCCTGCGGGGAGCGTCGCCCGTTCGGGCCCTAGCTCGTCGGTGGGTCGAGCAGGTCGAGTTCGGCCGTGAGCGCCTCGGCCAGCGCGTCGAGGTCGGGGACGGCCTCGCCGTCGGCGACGAGGCCGATGTGGACCCGGCCGTCGTACGGGGACATCGCGACGGCCAGCGACTGGCCCCGGGCCAGCGGGGCCATGGGGAACAGCGCGCGGAGCGGGGCGCCGCCGAGGGAGAGCGCGGAGCGGGGCAGCGGGACCTGGGTGACGAGGAGGTCGAAGAGGAGCCGGGCGGCGCCGGAGGCGAGCGGCGCGCCGAAGCGGTGGGCCAGCGGGGGCAGTCGGTCGGCCAGGAGGGCGATGGCTCCGGCGCCCCGGAAGGGGCCCGCGGCCTTGTTGCGGTCCATGGCCGTACGGACGGCGGCGAGCCGGGCGGTCGGGTCGGGTTCGGTGACGGGCAGGTCGACGAGGTAGCCGGAGAGGCTGTTACCGGGGCCGGGCGGGGTGCCGGGGCGGCGCCGCGAGACGGGGACGAGGGCGCGCGGGTCGGCGCCGGGGAAGGGCAGTCCGCGCCCGTCGAACCAGCGGCGGAGCGCTCCGGCGACGACGGCGATGAGGACGTCGTTGGCGGTTCCGCCGGTGGCGCGGCGGACGCGGTGGACGCGGTCGAGGGACAGCGTGACGGTGGCGATCCGGCGGGTTCCGCTGGACTCGGCGGCGAGGGCCGGGCGCCCGTCGAGCCGTCCGGCGCGGACGACGGAGGCGCCGACGACCGAGGCACCGACCTCCACGGCCCGGCCGAGGTCGCCGATCCGGTCGCGGGCCATGCCGAGGAGCTGTCCGGGGCCGGGGAGCCAGGAGCGGGGCGGGACCGGCCGCTGACGGTTAGCGGGGCGGCGGCCCGCGGCGATCTCGTCGAAGATCCCGGCCCCGATGGCGACGGCCCGCATGCCGTCGGCGAGGGCGTGGTGGAGCTTGACGAGGACGGCGAAGGAGCCGTCGGGGGCGCCGCTCAGCAGGTACATCTCCCAGGGCGGCAGGCCCCGGGCGACGGGGCGTTCCATGAGTTCGGCGGCGAGCCGGGCGGCCTCGGCCGGGAAGTCGGCGCCGGGGACGGCGATCTCGTGGACGTGGTGGCGTACGTCGAAGTCCGGGTCGGCGGTCCAGGCGGAGCCGCCGACCGGGAGCAGGACGTCACGGACGCGCATACGGAGCCGGGGGACGGCGGCGGCGCGCCGGGCGAGCAGGCCCAGGACGTCGGCCGGCTCGTGCCCCGTGGTCACGGGCAGGGGGCCGAAGTGGGCGAGGGCCCCGAGATGCAGGGGATGGGCGGGGGATTCCAGGTGCCAGAAGGCCAGGTCCAGGGGTGCCAGTAGCTCACTGCTCACAGTGTCCTCTTGTCCTGCGCTTGTCCTGCGCGGAGAGCCGGGTGAGCGAAGTCAATCGCGTACCGTCAGTTACGGTCAAGTACGATCAGTTCACACTCGGTTAACAGCTTCAGTCCTCGACGGTGAACTCGCACCACACACACTTGCCTCCACCCCTCGACTCCACGCCCCACTCGTCGGAGAGCTGGTCGACGAGCAGCAGCCCTCGGCCGGACACCCCGGCCTCCCCTGCCTCCCGGCGCCGGGGCAGGGCGCTGGAGCGGTCCTCCACCTCCACCCGGAGCCGCCGTCCGGGCCCGCCCAGGGCCCGCAGGGTCACGATCGCCCCGCCGTCGGTGTGCATCAGGGCGTTGGTCATCAGCTCGTCGGCGACCAGTTCGATCTCGTCGGCGCGCTCCCCGGCGCCCCAGGCCCGTACGGCCGCCCGGATCATGTGCCGGGCGGAACTGAGCGCCTCGGGGTCGCTCTGCGCCACGTGCTGCTGGAACCGGCCCGCGCCCTGGCCCCCGGGCGCGCCCTGGCGGCGCAGGAGGAGGATCGCGACGTCGTCCTCCCCGCCCCGGTCGGCGACCACGTCGCAGAGGAGGTCGGCGAGTTCCTGGAGGTCGGCGGGGCCGCGCCGGACGAGGGCGGAGAGCCACTGGAGGCCCTCGTCGAGGTCGGAGCCCGGCTTCTCCACCAGACCGTCGGTGTAGAGCATCAGAGTCTGGCCGGGGTCCAGTTCCAGGGTCGTCACGGGGTAGTCGAGCCGGCCGAACTCGGCGGAGAGCCCGAGCGGCAGCCCGCCCTCCACCGGGACCCGCCGGCAGCTGCTGTCCGCCTCCCTGATCAGGGGGTCGACATGGCCGGCACGGACCACCTGGACGACTCCGGTGCCGAGGTCGGCCTCCGCGTAGGTGCAGGTGGCGAAGCGTTCGGTGTCGAGTTCATGGAGGAAGACGGAGGCGCGCGCCATCACGGTGGCGGGGGTGTGCCCCTCGGCGGCGTAGGCCCGCAGCACGATCCGCAGCTGTCCCATGACCGCCGCGGCGTGGGTGTCGTGCCCCTGTACGTCCCCGATGACGGCGCCGACCCGCCCGCCGGGCAGCGGGATGATGTCGTACCAGTCGCCGCCGACGTCCCGGCCGAGGCGGGCCGAGCGGTAGCGGACGGCGGTCTGCGCGCCGGGCACCTCGGGGATGCGGCGCGGCAGCATCGCCTGCTGGAGCCCCTCGGCGAGGTCGTGCTCCTGCTCGTACAGCATGGCGCGCTGGAGGCTCTGGGCGATGCTGCTGCCGAGGGCGACGAGCAGGGTCCGCTCGTCCTCGCTGAACCCCGTCTTGTCGCTGTAGAGCAGCCCGAGCGCCCCGATGGGCCGGGCCTGGGCGACCAGCGGCAGATAGGCGGCGGCGGTGATGCCGAGTCCGCTGATGTGCGGCCAGAGCACGGGGAAGGAGGTGGCGAAGTCCCGCGGCGAGTCGATGAACCGGGGGCGCAGGGTGCGGATCACCTCACTCATCGGGTACGGCTCGTCCACCCGGGTGAACCGGGTGCCCGGCACGAAGGCGCCCTCGGGGCCCTCGGCGACCAGATGGATCCGGCCGGCGTCGAGGAGACCCACGACGAGGCTCGCGGCGCCGAAGTGTTCGAGGGCGTGCGAGTCGTTGAGCAGGTCGATGACGTCCTTCACGGTCCGCGCGTACGCGAGGGCGGCCGTGGTGCCCTCGACGACCCCGGCACGCCGGCGGCGCCCCTCGTCGAGGCCGAGCCGGGCGGCGGACTCGCTGAGTTCGTGCGTGGCGTCGCGGACGACGCCGATGATGCGCACCGGGCGGCCGGTCTCGTCGCGGTGGACGAGCCCCTGGGTATGGGTCCACTGCTGGCCCCCGTCTCTGCGCCGGATGCGGAAGTACGCGCCGTACTGCTCGCTGCCGTCCTTGAGCGCCTGGGCGACCAGCGTGTCGAGGCGCCGGCCCTCGTCGGGCAGCACCCGCGAGCCGAGGGTCTCGGGCCGGCCGTCGTAGTCCGCGCGGTCCATGTCGAAGACGTCGAGCGAGGCGTCGTCCATGATCATCGTGCCGGCGACCAGGTCCCAGTCGAAGCCGCCCATACGGAAGACGGAGCCGTACGCGGACAGGATTCCGGCCGCGCCGGCCACCGGCCCCGGCCGCACGCGCTCCGGCCGCCCGTCCGACTCCCCGCCCCCGCTGCCCACGTTCATGGGGCCACGCTAGGCGGAGCCCCGCCCGCGCGCACCAGGAAGATCCGTTTCACCCCTCGAAGGTCTCGGCCCGGTCCGGGACCGGGCCCGCCGGGAAGAGCTGGTCGGGCGGCAGCTCGCCGTCGGGCACGGTGGGCGGCACGGAGAAGGGGTCGGGGAAGGGTTCCGTACGGGGGTCGGTGTACGGGTCGGCAGAGGGGTCCGCGTAGGGGTCGTGGCTCCCGTCGGGGTTCCGGTCGGGGTTCCCGTCCGGGACAGGCGCGGTGTCGGGGACGGGGTGGTGGTTCGGGTCCGGGTTCGTGGGGGCGGGCTCGGTGCCGGTGCCACCGGTTCCTGAGGCGTCGGGGCCGACCGGCTGGGGGGCCGAGGGGGCGGACGGCACGGGCGCGGGCGGGACCGGGGAGGCGGGATCCGGGGAGGTACGTCGATCCGGGGCGCCGGTGTCGGGGGCACGGCTGTCCGGCGTGGCCGGGGCGGGTGTGCCGGTCCCGGTCAGGGCGCAGGCATCGGGGTCGCAGGCCGGTGCCACGGCGGGTGCGCGGTCCTCACGGCCGTCGCTGCCGGTCCGCCGCTCGATCCAGCTGCGGTCGGTGGCGTTCACGATGACCAGGCTGGTGACGACGGTGGTCGTGGGCCGGACGACGATCACGCGGTCGGGGTCGAACTCGTCCCAGGGATCGCCCCGGTGGACGCCGGACGGGGTCGCCGCCGGGGTACGCAGGGGGTTGCCGCAGGCGCAGCGGACGCGCGGCGACCCGTACTGGTCGACGAGGACGGCCGTACCGGACTGCAGGACGGACTGGAAGGCGGCGGCGCGGCCCTCGCGGTAGCCGTGGTTGGTGACCCTCACGTCGGCGCGGAGGACCACCGGGGTCAGCCCGCGCAGCCAGCCGGCGACCTTGCTCTCGGGGATGCCGGCGGCCTCCGCGAAGGCGCGGGACTTGCCCTGGTCGGCGCCGAGGAAGGCGACCTGCCGTTCGACGTCACAGCTGCCGACCGACCGGGTGCCCCCGTAGAGGCCCGGGGTGGAGCCGATGACCTCGCGGACCTGCTCGGCCGTGTCGCCCGGGTCCCGCTCGGGGGACGGCGGCCGTACGGCGTTGCGGACGGTGGAGGCGGTGAAGGGGTCGGGGCCCTGGGCCGCGACCGGCTGGAGGAACACGTCCTCGCCGCCGCCCGCCGCGGCGGGCGCGGCCCCGCCGCGCGAGCCCTCCCAGACGGAGGAGCAGCCGGCGAGCAGCAGGGCGGCGGCGAGGGCGGCGGCGGAGCGCGCGGCGGTACGGGTGGACACGGCCGCGAGGGCGGCGGCGGGGGCGCGCGTCGGCGCCTCCCCGCGCGTGCGGGCCTCGGCGCGCGTCCGGGCCTGCGCGGCGGTGGGGTTTCGCCGCGTCCGGCGAAGGGCTGAGCGCACCTGGTGTCTCCCGCTTCCTCGTCCCGGTTCCGGGCCCCGGGTTCCGGGCGGCCCTCCGGCCAGTCCCTCCGGCCGGTCCCTCATATCTGTCGCAGCACGCGGGGCACCGCAAGCGGAGGGCGGCCGACCGGGTAGGTGATCGGGGGCAAGGGACTTGAACACGTTCAAGAAAGCCTCTACGCTCGAAATCGCCAAGTTGAACGCGTTCAAGCGGGGGGAGGGGCACATGACCGCTCTGTCGGTCCTCGTCGCCTCGGTGGTCACGATCGGCATGTTCTGGGTGGTCCCGACGGGGCTCGCCCTCCTGGACGGCCCCCGGCCACCCGGCGGGGACCTGCTGCGGCGGGCCTGGCCGCTGTTCGCCGTCCCCGGCGCCGCGGCTCTGTGGCTGCCGCGCTCCGGGCTCTCGACCGCACTCGCAGCCGTATACGCCCTCGCCACCCTCGCGCTCGCGCTCCAGGCCCCGGCGAGGCTCTTCCTCACCCGCTCGCTGCGCCCGGCGGAGACGGCCGTGCTCACGGCCCTCGTCGCGCCCTCCGTCGCCGGTCTCGCGCTCGTCGCCGAGCGGGCCTCGTACCCGCTGTTCGGCTTCGACCTGGACCTCCTCGCGCTGACCGTCCCGCACTTCCACTTCGCGGGGTTCGCCGCCGCCCTGGTCGCCGGACTGCTCTGCCGCCTCGACGACGGTCCCGCCGCCCGCTTCGCCGCGCTCAGCGTCCCCGCCGGGACACTGCTCGTCCTGCTCGGCTACTTCGTCGACGACTGGGCCGAGCTCGCCGGGGCGGTCGTCCTCACCGCCGGAATGACCACGGTCGCCGTCCTCACCCTGCGCGAACGCCGTGCCGTGGCCACCGACCGGATCACCCGCGGACTGCTCGCCGTCTCGGCCGTGGTCCTCTTCGTCACGATGCTCCTTGCCCTGAGCTGGGCTCTCGGCGAGGCGACCGGCCTGCCTCACCTCAGCCTGACCTGGACGGCGGCGACCCACGGCCTGGGCAACGCCCTCGGCTTCACCGTCTGCGCCCTCCTCGCCCACCGCCGCCTCGCCGCGGGGCGCGAAGCCCCCGCCGACGCCTCCCCGAGCCCCTCCCCCACGAGCCACCCGCGAACGGAGCTTCCGGCATGACCCGCTTCCTCAGCAGCCTCTCCCGGCCCGCGCGTCCCCGTCCGTCCCTCAGCTACCGCGAGGTCGGGGCCACCGGGACCCCCGACCACCTCCCCGAGGGCTATCACCACCTCCGGCACAGCGCGGTCGTCGGCCACGGCCGGGCCGCCTTCGAGGCCGCCGGCAAGGCCGTCACCACCTGGCGGATGCACCGCGCCTCGGGGGCGGCCGTCCGTGCCGGGGCCGACCGCGCGGCCCCCGGCGTGACCGTGGAGGTCTCGGTGGGCCTCGGCGGGCTCAGGCTCGGCGTCCCCTGCTCGGTGATCTGGACGGCGTACGAGGAGCGGCGCACCGGCTTCGCCTACGGCACCCTCACCGGCCACCCGGAGTGCGGCGAGGAGTCCTTCGTCGTCGACCTCGAACCCGACGGCACCGTCCGGTTCACGGTCACCGCGTTCAGCCGCCCCGCCACCTGGTACACCCGGCTGGCCGGGCCCGTGGTCCCGGTGCTCCAGCGCGCCTACGCCCGCCGTCTCGGCAGCACCCTCCGGCGTCTCGTCAAGGGCTGATCCCGGGCCGATACTGGAAGCGATGGAGTGGTTCACGGCGCCCGACCTGTGGCTGGGCCGGATCGTCTTCCAGCGGGGTCTCGCCGCGCTGTACTGCGTGGCGTTCCTGTCGGCAGCCCTCCAATTCCGGGCGCTGATCGGGGAGCGCGGCATGCTCCCCGTACCGGAGTACGTCCGGGCGACCCGGGCGCGGCACACGCCCTCGCTGTTCCACTGGCGCTACTCCGACCGGCTGTTCGCCACGGTCTCCTGGTCCGGCGCGGCGGGGGCCCTCGCGCTGGTGGCGGGCGCGGGGGACGCGGTGCCGTTGCCGGTCTCGATGCTGCTGTGGCTGGTGCTGTGGGGGCTGTACCTGTCGATCGTGAACGTGGGCCAGACCTGGTACTCCTTCGGCTGGGAGTCACTGCTCCTGGAGGCCGGGTTCCTGGCGGTCTTCCTCGGAAACGACGACACGGGCCCGCCGGTCCTGGTCCTCTTCCTGCTGCGCTGGCTGCTCTTCCGGGTCGAGTTCGGTGCCGGGCTCATCAAGATCCGCGGCGACCGGTGCTGGCGGAACCTGACCTGCCTCTACCACCACCACGAGACCCAGCCGATGCCCGGCCCGCTGAGCTGGTTCTTCCACCACCTCCCGCACCCGCTGCACCGGGTGGAGGCGGCGGCCAACCACGCCGTGCAGCTGTTCGTGCCGTTCCTGCTGTTCACCCCGCAGCCGGTGGCCACGGTCGCGGCCGGGCTGATGGTGGCGACACAGCTGTGGCTGGTGCTCTCGGGCAACTTCGCCTGGCTGAACTGGATCACCATCGTGCTGGCGCTCTCCGTCGTGGACGCCTCGTCCCTCACGGGCACGCACCCGCGGCCGGACCCGCCGCTCTGGTACGTGGTCGTGGTCGTGGCGCTGACCGTGTTCGTGCTCGTACGGAGCTACCGCCCGGCGCGCAACCTGCTCTCCCGGGACCAGGCGATGAACCGCTCGTACGACCCGTATCACCTGGTCAACACCTATGGGGCGTTCGGCACGGTCGGCCGGATCAGGGACGAGATCGTGATCGAGGGGACCGACGACCCGGCGCCGCACGCGGGCACGGTGTGGCGGGAGTACGGCTTCAAGGGGAAGCCCGGTGATCCGCGCAGGGTGCCCCGGCAGTTCGCCCCGTACCATCTGCGGCTCGACTGGCTGATGTGGTTCGCGGCGCTCAGCCCCGGGTACGCGCGCGCGTGGTTCGGGCCGTTCGTCGAGCGGCTGCTCGACGGCGACCGGGACACCCTGCGGCTCCTGGCCCACAACCCCTTCCCGGACGCGCCGCCGGTCTTCGTCCGGGCCCGGCTGTACCGGTACCGCTACACGACCTGGCGCGAGCTCCGCGCGACCGGGGCCTGGTGGCACCGGACGCCGGTACGGGAGTACCTGCCGCCGACCCGGCTGCGGGAGCCCGCGCGCGGGCCCCGGTGAACGCGCCGGTGCCCCCGCGCCGCGAGCGGCGGGGGGGGCACCGGCGTGACCTGAGGGGGCTCAGTCGATGCCGGGCAGGATGTGGGGTTCGGCGAGGTCTTCCTCGTAGCCCGCGAGCCGGATCGGGGCCGCGTGGGCCCAGACCTCAAGGCTCCCCAGCTCGCCGTTCCGTCGTGGCCGGTCCTTGCGCTCGACCGGTCTCGGTTCCTGCTTCGTCAGTTCGGGTGTCACCGCGCACTCCTTTGTGTCGCGTACCTGTAGGACATTGCCGGTCGGTCGCGGTGGCGCCGGTCGTCGGGCGGGACCGCGGCCTCGGTGGACGGCCTGTCCCTGGAAGGCCGTGAGGACGGTGTGTCTCCTCGGTGGCCGACCGTGGACATCAGAGTAACCAAATGAGCGCGCCCGCGCTCTACCGGGCTCCAAAGTGTGACGCGATCGGGTGAACCGAGCCGAAAGAGCGCCCCACCGAAACCGGTGGGGCGCTCTTGCCGGGCAGGCCTGGACGCGGGCCGTCGGGCCGCGGGGACTACCAGTTGGCGGGGGCGTAGTCCTTCAGGAAGCAGCCGTACAGGTCCTCGCCGTCCTCGCCGCGCACGATCGGGTCGTAGACGCGGGCCGCGCCGTCGACCAGGTCGAGCGGGGCGTGGAAACCGGCCTCGGCCAGCCGCAGCTTGTCGAAGTGCGGACGCTCGTCGGTGATCCAGCCGGTGTCGACCGAGGTCATGAGGATGCCGTCGGTGCTGAACATCTCCTCACCGCTGGTCCGCGTCACCATGTTCATGGCGGCCTTGGCGGCGTTGGTGTTCGGGTGCCCCGCACCCTTGTAGCCGCGACTGAAGACCCCCTCCATCGCGGAGACGTTCACGACGTAGGAACGCCCGCTGGACGCCTTGCGCGCCGCCTCGGCCATGGCCGGGCGCAGCTTGCTGATCAGGATGAACGGCGCCGTGTAGTTGCACAGCTGGGTCTCCAGCAGCTCCACCGGGGAGATCTGCTCGATGCTCTGCACCCAGGTGTTGGAGTCGACGACGTCCGGCACGAGACCGCCCGCGTCGATGGCGGTGCCGTCGAGGTGCCGGGCGATGCTGGCGTTGCCCGCGACCAGGGCCAGGTCCGCGACCTGCTGTGCCTCCAGGTCGCGTACGCCGGCGGGCAGCTCGGACGAGCCGACGAGCTCGCCGACCGCGCCCGAGTTGAACGCGCCGATGACGTGGTGGGCGGGCAGCTCGCCGGCGGGCAGCGGCGCGCTCTCGCCGTCGACGAGGGCGGCGTAGGCGGAGGGCAGCCGGCGCACGGTCTGGGTCGCGTTGTTGATCAGGATGTCGAGCGAACCGGCCTCGGTCATCTGGTCCGCGAGCGCCACGGCCTGGGCGGGGTCGCGCAGGTCGATGCCGACGACCTCCAGGCGGTGCATCCAGTCCCCGGAGTCCTCCATCGCCTTGAAGCGGCGGATGGCGTCCTTGGGGAAGCGGGTGGTGATGGTGGTGTGGGCGCCGTCGCGCAGCAGCCGCAGCGCGATGTACATGCCGATCTTGGCCCGGCCGCCGGTGAGCAGGGCGCGCTTGCCGGTGAGGTCGGTGCGGGCCTCGCGCTTGGACCGGTTCAAGGCCGCGCAGTTCTGGCAGAGCTGGTGGTAGAAGTAGTCGACCTCGACGAACCGCGTCTTGCAGACGTAGCAGGACCGGGGGCGCTGGAGTATCCCGGCGATCCGGCCTTCCTCGGTGACGGAGGAGGGCAGGATGCCCTCGGTCTCGTCGTCGATGCGCTGCGCGGACCCGGTGGCCGTGGCCTCCGTGACCGCCTTGTCGTTGGCGGTCTTCGCGGCCCGGCGCTCCTGGCGGCGGCGCTGCTTCACCGTCCGGTAGATGCCGGCGGTGGCGCGCCGGACGCGGATCGCGTCCGGGTGGTCGACGTCGAGCTTGTCGAGCTCGTCGAGGACGCCGAGACAGACGGCCAGGCGTTCGGGGTCGACGCCCGGCCCGTAGTCCTGGGATTCTTCGGTCACCGTCATGGCCTTCGGGTTCCTCGTTCGCTCGTACGCCGTTCGTGGGCGGGTCGCCGTTCGTGGGCTTTCGAAAGTGCAACTTTACGGAGCGGGGGGCCGCGCCTCCAAACCCGTTCGGGGGGCGTGGTCGAAGACACAGTCCCCGCAGAGTCCGGCGCCGGGACAGCGGTAGTAGAGGCAGCAGCTGGCACGGCGCAGCCGGGGACCACGTACGGTGCCGGCGAGGGCGGGGTGGTCCAGCAGTCCGGAGACCAGGGCGGCGGCCCGCTCGGCCACGTCCGGGCGGCCGTGGGCACGGGCCCACCGGGTCAGTTCGCGCAGCGCCCCGGCGAGGGCGGAGCCCGCGTTCCCCCAGAGCAGGCGGCGGGAGATCCGTCCGTCGCGGCCGAGGGCCGCGTGCAGCGGTACGAGATGGGCCTCCTGGACGGCCGCGCGGAGTGCGTCCACCGTCGCGGGGCGGGTCGCGGAGCCGGACCACCACAGGTCGTCGGGTGAGGACAGTGCCCCGTCCCAGTGCAGCCCGGCGGGGTCGAGGTCGGGGAAGCTGCCGTGCAGGGCGGCCGGGCCGAGCGCCGTCGACCAGAGGCGGGCCGCGAGGCCGAGGTGGGCCACCGAGGCGCCGACGCGCCGCTCGGGGGCGCCGAGGCGGGCGGCGACCCGGTCCACGCGCGCGTGGAGGGGGCCGTCCTCCCCCGCGTACAGGAGGGCGAGGGGGCGGTGCGCGCCGCCGGTCTCCGGCGGGGTGGTCCGCAGGGCGAAGAAACCGCCCACCGATCCGCTCTCGACGAGATCCACCAGCGGTCCCCCTGCCTGTCTGTGCGTCTGTGCGTCTGTCTCTGGCTGTGCCGGATTCTCCGCCACCGTAGCCCGCCCTTCCCCGCCCTCGAAACGGCTCGAAAGAGACGCTTTGCACCCGTTCCGACCTGCGTGGGTGTACATCTCCGGGCGTACGCGGGGCCCGCGTACTACGTCGGTGGTATCCGCGAAGACGTCCCCTGGGACGACGACGCGATCGGCCGGGAAGAGAGATCGTGGAAGGTATGAGTCCCCTCGTGCTGTCCGTCCTCCTGGCCCTGGTCTCGGCGGTCGCCTACGCGGGCGCGGCGATCGTGCAGGAGCGGGTCGCCGCCTCCGTCGGCGGCCCGCGCTACGCGCCGCTGCGCAATCCGGCCTGGTGGGGGTCGGTCCTGCTCAACGGCATCGGCGCGACCCTGCACGTCGCGGCCCTCGCGTACGGCCCCCTGAGTCTGGTGCAGCCGCTGGGCGCCCTCACGATCGTGTTCGCGCTGCCCATGGCGGCCGTGTTCGTCGGCCGCAGGACCGGTCGGCGAGCCTGGCGCGGCGCCGTCATGGCCACGGCGGGCCTCGCGGGACTCCTGAGCCTCACGAGCGGCGCCGGGGGCCGGACCCTGGCCGACGGGGACCGGTGGCTGCTCACGGCCTGCACCTTCGGCGTGGTGGCCGGCCTGTTCACGGCGGCGCACCTGGTGGGCCGGTCGGTGCTCCGGAGCATCGTCCTCGCGGCGGCGGCGGGCGTCTCCTTCGGTATCGCGTCGGTCTTCACGAAGGCGGTGGCCGAGGAGTGGACGCCCGAGGCGCCGTTCGCCGAGTGGACCGGGCTGCTGGTGCTCTCGGCCCTGGCCGTCACCGGGCTGTTCCTCTCCCAGGCCTCGTACCGGGGCGCCGGTCTCGCCGCCCCGCTGGCCACCGTCACGGTGGTCAATCCGGTGGTCGCCGCCGCGGTGGGTCTGACCCTGTTCGGCGAGAGCTTCCGCTACGGCGCCGCGGGCACGGTCGCGGCGCTGATCTGCGGCGCGGTGGCCGCGGGCGGCCTGGTGCAGCTGACGCTCGACCGGATGACGGACCCGGCCGAGCCGCTCGCGGCGGCGGATCCGGCGCGGAGCCGGGGGACGGGACCGGGCGCGGGATCCGGCACCGGACCGGGCCGGATCGACGACACCCCCACTCCCAGGGCGTCAGAAGGTGACTCCGCGGGCCCTGAGGTACGCCAGGGGGTCGATGTCGGACCCGTACCCGGGACCCGTCCGCACCTCGAAGTGGAGGTGCGGTCCCGAGCTGTTGCCGGTCGACCCTGAGCGGCCGATGCGCTGGCCTGCGTGCACCCGCTGGCCTTCGCGGACGGCGAGCGCGGAGAGGTGCGCGTACTGGCTGTAGCGGCCGTCGTCGTGGCGCAGCACGATCTGGTAGCCGTACGCGCCGCCCCAGCCGGCGGAGACGATCCGGCCGCCGGACACCGCCTTGACGGAGGTTCCGGTGGGCACGGGGAAGTCGACGCCGGTGTGGTAGCCGCTGGCCCAGGAGGAGCCGGGTTTGCCGTAGCGGGTGCCGATGCCCGCGGAGACGGGGGCGGAGTAGCGGTCCTCGTCGGTGGTGGCGGGCCTGGGCTTGGGCTTGGCGGCCGGCTTGGCCACCGGTTTGGCCACCGGCTTGGCGGCCGGCCTCGTGGGCCGGGTCACCGGCTTCGTGGCGGGCTTGGTCACGGGCCTCTCGACGGGCTTCGTCGCCGGGTGCACGGCGGCGGGGCGGGTCCGGGGCACGGTGGGCTGCGCGGAGGGCCGTACGGGCGGAGCAGTGGCGGAGGGAACCTTGGGGAGAACCGTCCTCGCGGCGACGGCGGACCTCACTTCCGGCGTCTTCCCGGCCCGCGCGGGCTTCCCGGCCTGCGCGGGCTTCCCGGCCTGCGCGGGCTTCTTGGTCTGCCCCGGCTTCGCCGCCTGCGCGGACTTCTCCCCCTGCCCCGGCTTCTCGGCCGGGGCGGGCTTCTTCGGTGCGGCGATGCGCAGGGTCAGGCGCTGGCCGGGGAGGATGAGGTCGGGGTCGTCGCCGACGACGGGCCGGTTGCTGTCGTACAGCCCCTTCCAGCCGCCCTGGACCCGCTCTTCGAGGGCGATCTTCGACAGCGAGTCGCCGGGCGTCACCGTGTACATCTCACGGACGGTGGGTACGGCGGTCGGGCCGACGTTCCTGGCCTGGTGCGAGGCCTCGGCGGATAAGGCCCGCTGCCCCGGCATGGAGGCGGTCCTCATCGTGTTCCCGCCGCCGGAGGGCTTCGCCGCCGTCCGGCCGTCGGGGGTGACCTCGGGTGCCTCCCCGCCCCGGGCGAGCCCCGCACGGGGGCCGCACGCGGGCCAGGCACCGGGCCCCTGGCCCTTGAGGACGCGTTCGGCGATCGCGATCTGCTGGTCCTTGGAGGCCAGGTCGGCGCGCGGGGCGTAATGGGTGCCGCCGTACCGCTCCCAGGTGGACTGGCTGAACTGGAGGCCGCCGAAGTAGCCGTTGCCCGTGTTGATCTGCCAATGGGAGGTCGACTCGCAGGACGCGACCTTCTCCCAGACGTCGAGCGAGGCCGCGTGCACGGTGCCCGCGCCGATCAGCGGCAGCGCCATACCGGCGCCTCCCGCGGTGACGGTGAGCGAGGCACGGTTGATCCGGCTCGGCTGGTGGCGGCGGTGACGTCCGCGTACGGCCATGGGCCCCCCTTGAACACAGCGACAGCCGTCCAAGTTAGGGGTGACACACGCTCCGTGACAAGCGATACGCGAAACCTCAAGCGCCTTACGTCAGCTCGGCATTGACGCGGGACGCCGGCCGGCGGGGCCCGGCTGGGGCTGAGGCTCTGGTTCCGGTACGGGCCCGCCGGGCTGAGGAGCCGGAGAAGGGCTGGGGTCCGGAGGGACCGGGACCGGGCTCGGCGGCGGCACCGGAGGCGGCGAGGGGGCCGGCGGAGGGATCGGCGAGGGCGGCAGCGGATCGGGGTACGGGTGAGTCATGGCGGGACCTCTCGATCGACGGGTTCCGTCCCTCTCCAGGGTGGCCCGCCGGGCCGGACGGCGCCCGCCGGGGCCCGCCCTTCGGGTCGGAACCGAGGAGTCAGTCCCGCCCCGCGCGCATTGCGGCCTGCGCGGCGACCGCCTCGGCCGCCGCCGCGAGCCCGAGGCGTGGACTCGCCAGAACGGGCCGCCGGGTGGACATCCGCTCCACGGCGTCGGCCATCGACGCCTGGGCGAGGACGACGACGCCGCCCTCCGACAGGGGCGCGCGGTCCACGGAGGCCGCCACGGCGTCGAGGTAGCCGTCCCGGTCCCCCGCCTCGAACAACTCCCACGCCCCCCTCGACCACGACCGTGCTCCCGAACGAGGGCTCCGGTCCGGACTCCTCCGCGATGAGGGCGACGGTGGGCTCCAGGGTGGAGCGCAGGGCGGCCATCACGATGATCCGGCGGAACCGGGCGGCCTCGGCGGCCATCGGGCGGTCCACGCGCGGCACGGGCACGCCGAGCGCGCCCGCCTGGCGCTCGGCGTGCCCGTGCTGCGCGTGGAGCAGGTGCAGAGCACGGCGTCGGCGCCGTCCGTGACGGCCTCCGCGAGCGCGGCGGCCACCGGCCCCGCGACCGCGTCGGGCCCGGCGGACCGGGCCCGTAGCAGCAGCTCCTCGTCGACGAGATGGCGCGGCACGAGCCCGGGGTGGTACCGGTCGCGCAGCCCGTCGAAGACGGGTACGCGGACCGGCGAGGTGTGGAGCAGCGCCAGGGTGCCGGCCGGAGTCACCACAGGTCCGGGGTGGCCTTCAGCCGGCGCTTCGCCGCGCGGACCACGTCGGACGGGGGCACCGGGGCCTCGTCCGGGTGGCGCTCCGCCCATACGGCGGCGTACGGGCAGAGCGGTACGACAGGGACGCCCTCGGCGGCGGCGATGCCGTAGAACTCGCGCACGAGCGCCCCGGCGATCCCCTTCCCCTCGTGCGCCTCCTCGACGATCGTGTGCACGGCCACGAGGGCGTGGGGTTCGGCGTCGAGGACGAAGTAGACGACGACACCGACGAAGGTGTCCCCGTCGAAGGCCTCCAGACGTCCGTTCGGGCGGTCGTCGCGGATGTTCAGCTCGGCCATGTGGCGGTGCTCCCTGGACTCGGTCGGACGGGACCCGTACGCGAACCCGCGCTCAGACCCGTACGGGTACGGACTCCGAGGCGCCGGATTCCACGGCGGGGGCGGGCACGGCGTGCGGACCACGCACGGTGTCGCTCCCGGGGACGGGCGCGGACGCGTCGGTCCCGAGTTCCACGATGCGGTTGTCGCCGTCGACGTGCACGACGCGCGGGACGAACGTCCGGGCCTCGGCGTCCTCGACCTGCGCGTAACTGATGAGAATCACGAGGTCGCCGGGGTGCACGAGGTGCGCGGCGGCGCCGTTGATCCCGATGACACCGGAACCGCGCTCACCCTCGATGACGTAGGTCTCCAGCCGGGCCCCGTTGTCGATGTCGACGATGTGCACGAGCTCGCCGGGCAGCAGGTCGGCCGCCTCCATCAGCTCGGCGTCGACGGTGACCGATCCGACGTAGTGCAGATCGGCCTGGGTCACGGTCGCACGGTGGATCTTGGACTTGAATATCGTTCGAAGCATTGAGGTACTCCTGGACATAGGCTCCCTGCCTGCGTTTTTGCAGGTCAAGGGCTGTTTTCACACCTTACGGCGAGTCGCAAGTTCGGGCACCTGTCCCCAGGTCTTTCAGGACTCATGCTGACCACTTGCCGACTTTCCTGACGCACCATCAGGTGATGCCAAGGGGCTACATAGGCATGCCCCGGCTCCACCGCGACGACCTCGCAAGCCTACGCAGTGCACCCGCAGAAGCCCTCGTGACCACCATCACTCTCGCGGTACGGCGGCACACGATCCGTGTGAGCACGAGAACTCGCCGCCGCCGGAAGCCGCAGACAGCGCGGCCGTCTAGTACCAACGCCGTTCAGTTAAGGGCGGGGCCGGGGCGTCAAGGGTCGGTCGTGAGCATGCTGATGCTGATGGTGGCCTTGTAGGTAGCCCGGTCGAT
>NZ_JBEOZK010000013.1:0-199873 GCF_040297565.1 Streptomyces sp. NPDC001728 | reverse complement strand
AACGCCCGGTTACATTCCGAACCCGGAAGCTAAGCCTTTCAGCGCCGATGGTACTGCAGGGGGGACCCTGTGGGAGAGTAGGACGCCGCCGAACACCCGCCCTTTTAGCTCAGTCGGTAGAGCGTCTCCATGGTAAGGAGAAGGTCAACGGTTCGATTCCGTTAAAGGGCTCAATCAAAAAGGCCCCCGCCTTGTGGCGGGGGCCTTTTTGCGTTTCCGTACCTACAGATGCCGGAGGGCCGGCGATTCCCCGATGGGGAATCGCCGGGACCCGTACCGTCAGCTGTCGTGCGGTTCGTGAAGGCGCATCGCCAGGATGGCCATGTCGTCGGAGGCCGGGGCCTGGGCGAAGCGCTCGACCGCCCGGAGGACCCGGGAGGCGACCGCGCCGGCCGTCAGGCCCGTACACGTCTTGAGGACATCGGCCAGGCCGTCGTCGCCCAGCATGCGGGTGCCCTCACGGCGCTCCGTCACGCCGTCCGTCACACAGAGGAGGACATCGCCCGGATCGAGCGTGATGGTCTCCTCGTACAGCTCCAGGTCCTCCATCACGCCGAGGAGCGGCTGCGGCTCCGCCGCGGAGCTGACCGTGCCGTCCGGGCGGAGGCGCAGCGGCAGCGGGTGCCCGGCGCAGACGACCTTGAGGATCGCCGAGCCGTCCGACTGCGGGCGCATCTCGCCGTAGAGGAGGGTCAGGAAGCGGCTGCGGGCGCCCTCGTCGAGGATCGCCGCGTTCAGACGCTCCAGGACGGCGGGGCCGCCGAAGCCCTCGCGGGCCAGGAGGCGCAGGGCGTGGCGGGCCAGACCGGTGACGGCGGCCGCCTCCGGTCCCGTACCGCAGACGTCGCCGATGGCGAAGCCGTACACGTCGTCCCTGATGGGGAAGATGTCGTAGAAGTCGCCGCCGACCTCGTTGCCCTCGCCGGCCGCCCGGTAGATGACGTCCACCTCGACGCCCGGGATGTCGGGGAGGCCGGGCGGGAGGAGGCTGCGCTGGAGGGACTGGCTGATCGCCACCCGCTCCGAGTACAGGCGGGCGTTGTCCAGGGCCAGGGCGGCCCGACGCGAGAGGTCCTCGGCGAGCTCCAGGATCTCCTGGCGGAAGTGGTCCTCCGAGGGCCGGCCGAGGGTCAGCATGCCGATGACCCGGTTGCGGGCGACCAGCGGCAGGACGACCGTCTCGCCGGCGACCGCGCTCGCGGTGGCCAGGGTGGTGTCGATGCCGGAGGACAGCGGGCTCGTGGGATGGTCGAGGGCGCGGACCGACGCCGTGAGGGCCGCGCGGTGGGCCGCGTCGCCCGGAGCCGTCCAGACACGGGCGCCGGGGGTCGGCACCGGGTCGGGCGGGGCGATCGAGGACAGCAGGTCCTTGAGGCCGTCGATGCGGTCCTCGTCCTCGTGGAGCACGTACGAGAGGTACGGGTCGGAGGACTGGTCGGCGATCGTGTAGACCGCGCACCAGGTCGCGAGGGTCGGGACCGTCATCTGGGCCATCAGGGCCAGGGTCTGATCGCGGTCGAGGGTGCCGGCCAGCAGGTCGGAGGCCTCGACGAGGAAGCTGAGGGAGCCTCGGCGCAGCCGTTCCAGCTCGCCGAGGCGGGCGGACTCCACGGCCAGGGCGATGCGGTCGGCGGCGAACTGGAGGCGCAGGGCCTCCTCGTTGGAGTAGCGGTTCGCGAGTTCCGCGGCCACGCCCAGGGATCCGGTGAGACGGCCCTCGACCTTGAGCGGGACGGTGACGACCGAGCGCATGCCGGTGCCTTCGAGGAGCGGGACGGCGCCGGGGACGGCGGCCAGGTCCTCGTGGACCGCGGGCATGCGGGCGGAGCCGTAACGGCTGGCGCCGGTCTCCACGGGGACGCGGGCGAAACGCTGGCGGGCGGCCGGGAGGCCGGTGGTCGCCCGTACCTCGAGTTCCGTCTCGTCGTCGGTGGCCAGGAGGAGGAAGGCGGCGTCGCCGTCGAGCATGTCGCGGGCGCGCTCGACCGTGCGCTGGAGGAGGCCGTCGAGGTCGTCGGGGGCGGGGGAGCCGATGAAGACCTCGAACGGGTCGGCGGCGGTCCGGTTCTCCGCGTTGGGGTCGGCGGTCGCGCGCTGCGGGGTCTGGAGGACGGCCCGCTCGTGCTCGCGTACCAGGAGACAGACGGTGGAGGGCTCTCCCTGGGCGTCTCGTACCCGCAGGTGGGAGGCGTAGACCGGGATGACGCGGCCGTCGGCGCAGCGGATGCCGTAGCTGCCCTCCCAGCGGGAGAGGCGCAGGGCCTCGGCGAGGCCGGTGCCGATGCCGGGGGTGTGGGGCCAGGCTGCGAGGTCGCCGAGGGGCTTGCCGACGACCTGCTCGGAGTCGTAACCGAAGAGTTCCCCGGCGTGTTCGTTCCAGGCGGTGATCGCTCCGCCGCGGTCGATCTGGGCGACGGCGACGCGGACGCGGCTGTCGGTGACCGGGAGGAGCGCGTCCGGCAGGACCGGGCCCGCGGACCGTGTGCCGACCGGGCGCTGGGGGAGGTCCAGATGGAACCAGACGTGCTTGCGGGTGGGGGTGTAGTCGACACCCCAGCGGTGGGCGAGGGCGGCGCAGAGCAGCAGGCCGCGGCCGTTCTCGCGGTCCGGGCTGCCCAGCGAGTGGCCGCTCTGGACAGGGATCTCGCGCTCGGGGTAGCGGTCGGCGACCTCGACGCGGATGCTGTCGTCGGAGCGGAGGCACAGGACCTCGGCGGAGGTGCCGGCGTGGATGACGGCGTTGGTGACGAGTTCGCTGGTGAGGACGACGGCGTCGTCGACGAGTTCGGGGTGGCCCCAGCCCTGGAGGGTGTCCCGGACGAAGGCGCGGGCGGCCGCGACGGACCGCCCGACGGGCTCGAAGCTGGCAGTCGCCCGCGCGGTGATCACAGCACTCCTCGTACGCGTCTCGACGCCCGGCTCCGCCATGCTCGGTCTGCCCCTCCCGGTGCCCGGTGGTCGATCGCGCACCACACCGCCCCCGCCGGGCGGACCGGGGTGGTTGGACAGCCGGGTGCCAGGTTACTTTCCTTCACTGTGCCGGCGGAGGCCGGTCGCGCTGATTCCGCCCCCCGGGGGTAGGGACGCTGTGCGAAGCTGCCGAACTGTTATCGCCTTGTTCGGTGGCGGTGAAACACTGGGCAGGCTACCGGCGGAAGCCGGAGCGGAACGGTCGACCCCTTTCGGGAGGGACACGGTGGAACCTGGCACGGCGCCGCGACGCGGCGGAGGCGGCGGTACGCGCGCGAGGGGCGGGCGTTCCCGTGGGGGGACGGTACAGGTGGACGCGGCGGTGCTCGACCGGCTGCTCGCCGCACTGGTCTCGATGCGGGACGGGAATCTCCGCAGGCGGCTGACGGTCTCCGGCGACGGGGTCATGGCGGAGATCTCCGCCGTGTTCAACGAGGTCGCCGACCGGCAGATGCATGTGACGGGGGAGCTGTCGCGCGTCCGCCGGGTGGTGGGACGCGAGGGCAAGCTGTCCGAGCGTCTCGACGCGGGGGCCGGTGAGGGGGCGTGGGCGGCGGCGATCGAGGCCGCGAACGCGCTCGTCGACGACCTGGCCCGGCCGGTGTCCGAGGTGGGCCGGGTGCTGTCGGCGGTGGCCGAGGGCGATCTGGACCAGCGGATGGACCTGCGTTCGGAGGGTGCCGACGGGACGGTCAGGCCGCTGCGCGGCGAGTTCCTCAAGGTCGCGCGCACCGCGAACAACCTCGTCGACCAGCTGTCGGTGTTCGCGTCCGAGGTGACCAGGGTCGCCGTCGAGGTGGGGACCGACGGCAACCTGGGCGGCCAGGCGCAGGTGCGCGGGGTGTCGGGTTCGTGGAAGGACCTCACGGACTCGGTCAACACCATGGCGAACCGGCTGACCGCCCAGGTGCGGGACATCGCGCTGGTGACGACGGCGGTCGCCGACGGCGATCTGTCGCAGAAGGTCACGGCCAACGTGGCCGGCGAGATGCTGGAGCTCAAGAACACGGTCAACCGGATGGTGGACCAGCTGTCGTCGTTCTCCTCCGAGGTGACCCGGGTCGCCCGGGAGGTCGGTACGGAGGGCGAGCTCGGCGGTCAGGCCGAGGTGGCCGGGGTGTCCGGCGTGTGGAAGGACCTCACGGACTCCGTCAACACGATGGCAGGCAACCTGACCAACCAGGTGCGGGACATCGCGCTGGTGACGACGGCGGTCGCCAACGGCGATCTGACGCAGAAGGTACGGGTGTCGGCGCGCGGAGAGATCGCGCAACTGGCGGACACCATCAACCAGATGACGCAGACGCTGCGGATCTTCGCCGACGAGGTGACCCGGGTGTCGGGCGAGGTCGGCGCCGAGGGCCTCCTCGGCGGTCAGGCGCAGGTGCCGGGGGCGGCGGGGACCTGGAAGGACCTCACGGACTCCGTCAACACCGTCTTCCGGAACATCACCACGCAGGTGCGGGACATCGCGCAGGTGACGACGGCGGTCGCCAACGGTGACCTGTCGCAGAAGGTCACGGTCGACGTGGCCGGCGAGATGCTGGAGCTGAAGAACACCGTCAACACGATGGTGGACCAGCTGTCCGCCTTCGGTTCCGAGGTGACCCGGGTCGCCCGGGAGGTCGGCGTCGAGGGTCTGCTCGGCGGGCAGGCCGAGGTGCAGGGCGCGGCCGGGACGTGGAAGGACCTCACCGACTCGGTGAACACGGCCTTCCGCAACCTGACCGGCCAGGTGCGGGACATCGCGCAGGTGACGACGGCGGTCGCCAACGGTGACCTGTCGCAGAAGGTCACGGTCGACGTGGCCGGCGAGATGCTGGAGCTGAAGAACACCGTCAACACGATGGTGTCGCAGCTGTCGTCGTTCGCGGACCAGGTGACGCGGATGGCGCGGGACGTGGGCACCGAGGGCCGCCTCGGCGGCCAGGCGCGGGTGGACGGCGTCTCCGGGCGCTGGCGGGAGCTCACCGACTCGGTGAACTTCATGGCCGGCAATCTGACCTCGCAGGTGCGGCAGATCGCGCAGGTGACGACGGCCGTGGCACGGGGTGACCTGTCGCAGAAGATCGACGTGGACGCGCGGGGCGAGATCCTGGAGCTCAAGAACACCATCAACACGATGGTCGACCAGCTCTCCGCCTTCGCCGACCAGGTGACCCGGGTGGCCCGCGAGGTGGGCACCGACGGGCGGCTCGGCGGTCAGGCGCAGGTGCCCGGCGTGGCCGGGGTGTGGCGCGACCTGACGGACTCGGTGAACGGCATGGCCGGGAACCTCACCACCCAGGTCCGCAACATCGCGCAGGTCGCCACCGCCGTGGCCCGCGGTGACCTGTCGCAGAAGATCGACGTGGACGCGCGCGGCGAGATCCTGGAGCTCAAGAACACCCTCAACACGATGGTGGACCAGCTCTCGAACTTCGCCGAGCAGGTGACGCGGGTGGCCCGTGAGGTGGGCACCG
This sequence comes from Streptomyces sp. NPDC001728, assembly GCF_040297565.1. Lineage (NCBI taxonomy): Bacteria > Bacillati > Actinomycetota > Actinomycetes > Kitasatosporales > Streptomycetaceae > Streptomyces > Streptomyces sp. NPDC001728. The sequence goes on along the minus strand of NZ_JBEOZK010000013.1, from coordinate 194,441 downwards.
AGGGCATGCTCGGCGGGCAGGCCGAGGTGCAGGGGGTCTCCGGCACCTGGAAGGACCTCACCCAGTCGGTGAACTTCATGGCGAACAACCTCACCATCCAGGTGCGGAACATCGCCGAGGTCACGACGGCGGTCGCGAAGGGCGATCTGTCGAAGAAGATCACGGTCGACGCCCGGGGCGAGATCCTGGAGCTGGTGACGACCGTCAACACGATGGTCGACCAGCTGTCGAACTTCGCGGACGAGGTCACGCGCGTGGCCCGCGAGGTGGGCACGGAGGGCATCCTCGGCGGCCAGGCACGCGTGCGCGGTGTCACCGGCACGTGGAAGGACCTCAGCGACAACGTCAACCTGATGGCCAACAACCTGACCAGTCAGGTGCGGAACATCTCCCGGGTCTCGGCGGCCGTCGCCAACGGCGACCTGACGAAGAAGGTGACGGTCGAGGCGCGCGGCGAGGTCGCCGAACTCGCCGAGACCGTCAACACGATGGTGACGACCCTGTCGTCCTTCGCGGACGAGGTCACCCGGGTGGCCCGAGAGGTGGGCACCGAGGGCGAACTCGGCGGCCAGGCGCGGGTGCCGGGAGTCTCCGGCACCTGGAAGGACCTGACCGAGTCGGTGAACTCGATGGCCGACAACCTGACCGGTCAGGTGCGGCAGATCGCCGCCGTCACCACCGCCATCGCCAAGGGCGACCTCACCAAGAAGATCGACATCGACGCGCGCGGTGAGATCCAGGAGCTGAAGAACACCATCAACACGATGGTCGACCAGCTGTCGAACTTCGCCGAGGAGGTCACGCGCGTGGCCCGCGAGGTGGGCACCGACGGGCAGCTCGGCGGCCAGGCCCGGGTCCGGGACGTGGAGGGCACCTGGAGCGACCTCACCGAGTCCGTGAACGAGATGGCCGGGAACCTCACCCGGCAGGTGCGCGCCATCGCGGCCGTCGCCACCGCGGTGACCCGCGGCGACCTCAACGTCAAGATCGACGGTGTGGACGCGGCCGGCGAGATCCAGGCGCTCCAGGACAACATCAATACGATGATCGCCAACCTGCGCGACACCACCCTCGCCAACGACGAGCAGGACTGGCTCAAGAGCAACCTGGCCCGTATCTCCGGCCTCATGCAGGGCCGCCGCGACCTCGACGACGTGGCCTCGCTCATCATGAGCGAGCTGACGCCGGTGGTCTCGGCCCAGCACGGCGCCTTCTTCGTGGCCGTGCCGACGGGCTCCGCCCACAGCGACGCCGAACTCGTAGGTGAGGGCGACGGTTCGTACGAGCTGCGGATGCGCGGGAGTTACGGATACTCCACCGGGTCCATGCCGACCTCGTTCCGGCCCGGGGAGACGCTCATCGGGACGGCGGCCGACGAGAAGCGGACGATCCAGCTGCACGTACCGCCCGGCTATCTGAAGATCTCCTCCGGGCTCGGCGAGGCCTCGCCCGCCCATGTGATCGTCCTGCCGGTCCTCTTCGAGGGCAAGGTCCTCGGCGTGATCGAGCTGGCCTCCTTCCAGCCGTTCACGCAGATCCAGCGGGACTTCCTCAACCAGATCGCCGAGCTGATCGCGACCACCGTCAACACGATCAGCGTCAACACCAAGACCGAGGTGCTGCTCCAGCAGTCGCAGGAACTCACCGAGCAGCTCAAGGAGAGGTCGGCCGAGCTGGAGCACCGGCAGAAGGAACTCCAGGGCTCCAACCTGGAGCTGGAGGAGAAGGCCGAGCTGCTGGCCCGGCAGAACCGCGACATCGAGGTGAAGAACACCGAGATCGAGGAGGCGCGGCAGGTCCTGGAGGAGCGGGCCGAACAGCTCGCGGTCTCCATGCGCTACAAGTCCGAGTTCCTCGCCAACATGTCGCACGAGCTGCGCACCCCGCTCAACTCGCTGCTGATCCTGGCCAAGCTGCTCGCCGACAACGTCGAGACCAACCTGACGCCGAAGCAGGTCGAGTTCGCGGAGACCATCCACGGCGCGGGTTCGGACCTGCTCCAGCTGATCAACGACATCCTCGACCTGTCCAAGGTCGAGGCGGGCAAGATGGACGTCTCGCCGACCCGGATCGCCCTCGTCCAGCTCGTCGACTACGTGGAGGCGACCTTCCGGCCGCTCACCGCGGAGAAGGGGCTCGACTTCTCGGTGCGGGTCTCGCCCGAGCTGCCGGCCACGCTGCACACCGACGAGCAGCGGCTGCTCCAGGTGCTGCGCAACCTCCTGTCCAACGCGGTGAAGTTCACCGACACGGGCGCGGTGGAGCTGGTCATCAGGCCGGCCGGGGTCGACGTACCGCAGTCGATCCGCGAACAGCTCCTTGAGGCGGGGTCGCTGAGCGACCCGGAGGCCGACCTGATCGCGTTCTCGGTCACCGACACCGGGATCGGGATCGCCGCGAGCAAGATGCGGGTCATCTTCGAGGCGTTCAAGCAGGCCGACGGCACGACCAGCCGGAAGTACGGCGGTACGGGTCTGGGGCTCTCGATCAGCCGGGAGATCGCGCGGCTGCTCGGCGGCGAGATCTTCGCGGCGAGCGAGCCGGGCCGGGGCTCGACCTTCACGCTCTATCTGCCGCTGAGCCCGACCGAGCTGCCCACGGGCGTGTACGGGCAGGGGGCGCAGGACACCGACCCGCAGGAGGGTGCGGAGGAGGGGGCGGCCGGGGCCGTGCACTCCTTCCCGCACTTCCCGCCGCCGCCCGTACGGACGGAGGCGCGGTCGGGCGCCGGGGCGCTGTTCCGGCACCGGCGCAAGGCCGCCGCGGAGGCGACCGGGTCGCGGACCTCGGTGCCGGGGCAGCCGGGCAAGGAGACCGCGACGGACCGGGTGGAGCAGGAGCCGGACGTCGAGCCGCGCCGTACCTTCGGGTTCTCCGGCGAGCGGGTGCTGATCGTCGACGACGACATCCGCAATGTGTTCGCGCTCACCAGCGTCCTGGAGCAGCACGGGCTCGCGGTGCTCTACGCGGAGAACGGACGGGAGGGCATCGAGGTCCTGGAGCAGCACGACGACGTGGCCGTCGTGCTGATGGACATCATGATGCCGGAGATGGACGGGTACGCGACGACGACGGCGATCCGTCGGATGCCGCAGTTCGCGGGGCTGCCGATCATCGCGCTGACGGCGAAGGCGATGAAGGGCGACCGGGAGAAGGCGATCGAGTCGGGCGCCTCGGACTATGTGACGAAGCCGGTCGACCCCGACCATCTGCTGTCCGTGATGGAGCAGTGGATGCGGGGGGTGTGACTCGGGGGCCTCGCGGCCCGGGGGCCGTGAGGTGCGACGCGCGGGCTCCGGGCCCCGGCTGACGGAGTGTCGTCACCGGGGTGTGAGAGCGCGGGATACGGGGAACCTTCTGGTCTCCCACCGCGTTTCAGGTACGTGGGCAGGTATGTGCACAGTGACATCGCGGTGACAGGGTGTGGCGATGGGCGGGGTGCGGCTACGATGACCGGCACAAGGACGGACGGCGTCAGGGAGTCGTCTTCTGGGGCGGCGCCCGGTGCTTCCCCCGGTTCGGGGAGCCGGGGAGAGACGTTGCCGGGGCGAGGAGGACGGGGCATGGTGCAGAAGGCCAAGATCCTCCTGGTCGATGACCGGCCGGAGAATCTGCTCGCGCTGGAGGCCATTCTCTCCGCGCTCGATCAGACGCTGGTGCGGGCATCGTCCGGGGAGGAAGCGCTCAAGGCGCTGTTGACGGACGACTTCGCGGTCATCCTGCTCGACGTCCAGATGCCGGGGATGGACGGCTTCGAGACCGCCGCGCACATCAAGCGGCGGGAGCGGACCCGGGACATCCCGATCATCTTCCTCACCGCCATCAACCACGGCCCCCACCACACCTTCCGGGGGTACGCGGCCGGGGCGGTCGACTACATCTCGAAGCCGTTCGACCCGTGGGTGCTGCGCGCCAAGGTGTCGGTCTTCGTCGAGCTCTACATGAAGAACTGCAAGCTGCGCGAGCAGGCCGCCCTGCTGCGGCTGCAGTTGGAGGGCAGCGGCGAGGGCGGTCACGGCAAGGAGTCCGCCGGACTGCTCGCCGAGCTCTCCGCCCGCCTCGCGGCGGTGGAGGAGCAGGCGGAGGCGCTGTCCAAGCAGCTCGACGACGATTCCGCCGACGCCGCGGCCGTCGCGACCGCGGCGCATCTGGAGCGCAAGCTCACCGGCTTGCGCCGGGCGCTGGACGCGCTCGAACCGGGCACGGGCGCCGCGTCGACCCTGCCCGCCCAGGGCTGACACACCGTCATCGGCCGTCCTCCGGGGCGGTCGTCGGCGTGAGGTGACGTCAGCTTCGTGCCCCGGCAGGGGCGACACGATCGGGTGAGGCGGACAGCGGGTCCCCACACCGGTAACCTCGGCATCATGGCTTCACGTACGTCCGGCAAGGGTTCCCAGGGCACGGCGGGCACCGCAAAGCCGCGCGCCGGCCGTACGACGGGCGCCGCGAAGAAAGCGGCACCCGCGAAGTCCCCCGTCAAACCGCCCGCGAAGAGGACGGCGGCGAAGAAGGCCGCGCCCGCCAAGCGCGCGCCCGCGCGGAAGACCGCGGCGAAGAAGGCCCCGCCCCGCCCCGCGCCGTCCCCGACCGGAGGCGTCTACCGGCTCGCGCGCGGCGCCTGGCTCGGTGTCGCCCACGGCGTGGGGGCGATGTTCCGGGGGATAGGGCGTGGTGCCAAGGGACTCGACCCGGCCCACCGCAAGGACGGTCTGGCGCTGCTGCTGCTCGGTCTCGCGCTGATCGTGGCCGCCGGCACCTGGTCCAATCTGCGCGGGCCGGTCGGCGACCTCGTCGAGATGCTGGTGACCGGCTCCTTCGGCCGGCTCGACCTGCTCGTACCGCTGCTGCTCGGTGCGATCGCCATCCGGCTGATCCTCTATCCGGAGAAGCCCGAGGCCAACGGCCGGATCAGCATCGGTCTCTCCGCGCTCGTCATCGGCGTCCTCGGCCAGGTCCACATCGCCTGCGGCTCGCCAGGGCGCGGCGACGGCAGCGAGGCCATGCAGGACGCCGGCGGCCTCATCGGCTGGGCCGCGTCCCAGCCGCTGGTGTTCATGATGGGCGAGGTCCTCGCCGTACCGATGCTGGTGCTGCTCACCCTCTTCGGGCTGCTCGTCGTCACCGCCACGCCGGTCAACGCGATCCCGCAGCGGCTGCGCGCCCTCGGCGCCAGGCTCGGCATCGTCGAACCCGCGTACGACCCGGCCGAGGGCGAGGGGTACGCGGGCGCCGAGGAGGACGGGCGGTACGAGGAGTACGACGAGGAGTGGCGCGACGCCCGCCCGCAGCCCCGTACCGCCCGGCCGACGCGCCGCCGCGGACCGGCGGAGCCGTACGACGTGGACCGGGCCGAGGCCGAGATGCTCGACCGGCGCAAGGGCGCGGGCCGGCGCCCCGCCGAACGGCCCTCCTACGAGCCCCCCTTCGACGCCGGCCTCGACCCGGTGGACATCGCCGCCGCCGCTGCCGCCGCGCTCGACGGCGCGGTGCTCAACGGGATGCCGCCGTCCCCGATCGTCGCCGATCTGACCAGGGACGTCACCGCCGACCGGAGGGCGGCGGCAGCCGCCGCGAAGGCCGCTGCCGCGGCCGAGGAGACGGCTGCCGCCGCGCCCGTGCCGCCGGCCCGCGGTGGGGACCAGCGACCCGGCGGGGGCGTACCGGATCTGACCAAGCCCGCGCCCGAGCCGACCGATCTGCCGCCCCGGGCCGAGCAGCTCCAGCTGTCCGGCGACATCACGTATTCGCTGCCGTCGCTCGACCTGCTGGAGCGGGGTGGGCCCGGCAAGACGCGCAGCGCCGCCAACGACGCGGTGGTGGACTCGCTCTCGAACGTCTTCACCGAGTTCAAGGTCGACGCGGCCGTGACGGGCTTCACGCGGGGGCCGACGGTCACTCGTTACGAGGTCGAGCTGGGGCCGGCCGTGAAGGTCGAGAAGATCACGGCGCTGACCAAGAACATCGCGTACGCGGTGGCCTCGCCGGACGTGCGGATCATCTCGCCGATCCCGGGCAAGTCCGCGGTCGGCATCGAGATCCCGAACAGCGACCGGGAGATGGTCAACCTCGGCGACGTGCTGCGGCTCGCCGCCGCGGCCGAGGACGACCACCCGATGCTGGTCGCGCTCGGCAAGAACGTCGAGGGCGGCTACGAGATGGCCAACCTGGCGAAGATGCCGCACGTCCTGGTCGCCGGGGCCACCGGCTCCGGAAAGTCCTCGTGCATCAACTGCCTGATCACCTCGGTCATGATAAGAGCGACCCCGGAGGACGTCCGGATGGTCCTGGTCGACCCCAAGCGGGTCGAGCTCACCGCCTACGAGGGCATCCCGCACCTGATCACCCCGATCATCACCAACCCCAAGCGGGCCGCCGAGGCCCTCCAGTGGGTGGTCAAGGAGATGGACCTCCGCTACGACGACCTGGCCGCCTTCGGCTACCGGCACATCGACGACTTCAACCAGGCGATCCGGGACGGGAAGATCAAGCTGCCCGAGGGCAGCGAGCGCGAGCTCAAGACCTACCCCTACCTCCTCGTCATCGTCGACGAGCTGGCCGACCTGATGATGGTCGCGCCCCGGGACGTCGAGGACTCCATCGTCCGCATCACCCAGTTGGCGCGCGCCGCCGGCATCCACCTGGTGCTGGCCACCCAGCGGCCGTCCGTGGACGTCGTCACCGGTCTCATCAAGGCGAACGTGCCCTCGCGGCTGGCGTTCGCGACCTCCTCACTCGCCGACAGCCGGGTCATCCTCGACCAGCCCGGCGCCGAGAAGCTCATCGGAAAGGGTGACGGACTGTTCCTGCCGATGGGCGCCAACAAGCCCGTCCGCATGCAGGGCGCCTTCGTCACCGAGGCCGAGGTCGCGGCCGTCGTCCAGCACTGCAAGGACCAGATGACCCCGGTCTTCCGGGAGGACGTCACCGTCGCCACCCGGCAGAAGAAAGAGATCGACGAGGACATCGGCGACGACCTCGACCTGCTCTGCCAGGCCGCCGAACTGGTCGTCACCACCCAGTTCGGCTCCACCTCGATGCTCCAGCGGAAACTACGCGTCGGCTTCGCGAAAGCAGGCCGGCTGATGGACCTGATGGAGTCCCGCAACATCGTCGGACCGAGCGAGGGCTCCAAGGCACGCGACGTACTCGTCAAGCCGGACGAGCTGGACGAGGTGCTCGCGGTGATCCGCGGGGATTCCGGGGCTTAGGTGTAGCGGACGGGAGGCGGGGTACGCGACCGGGCCCGGGGTGTGGCATCCGGGTGGCCGGGTGCGTGATCGGGGCACAGGGGCCGGGTGCCGGATGAGACCGGGCCGAGACTCACTCGTAAGGGAACGGAGGGCAACCGTTTCCCCTGGCCGTACGTCAAGTTGGAGGGAGGGACAGAAGGATGTCCCAGCCTCATGGCGTACAAACAGCACCCGCCCGGTTGCCCCACCCTTTCGTACCACCCATAGACTGAACGTCCAGCAGGTGGCTACACGCTCGAAAGGCGCTCTCGTGTCCATCGGCAACTCCCCCGAAGACGACCGGATCTTCCCGGCAGACGACCGGGACTCGATCGGTCGCGCTCTCCAGCAGACCCGCATCGCCGCCGGCCTCACCGTCGAAGAGGTCAGTGCCTCGACCCGTGTCCGGATTCCGATCGTGCACGCGATCGAGGAGGACGACTTCTCGCGCTGCGGCGGCGATGTCTACGCCCGCGGGCACATCCGCACGCTCGCGCGTGCCGTCGGCCTCGATCCGGCTCCGCTGATCGAGCAGTTCGACGCCGAGCACGGTGGCCGTCCCGCCCCCACCCCCGCCGCCCCGCTCTTCGAGGCGGAACGTATCCGCCCCGAGCCGAGGCGGCCCAACTGGACCGCCGCGATGGTCGCGGCCATCGTCGCCGTCGTCGGTTTCGTCGGCTTCACGATGTTCAACGGGAACGACGCGCCCAAGGGCACCACCGCCGCCGAGGGCGGCCCGGCGCCCGCGCCCGAGAAGGGCACGGCCGCCGCCAAGCCGAAGCCGGTCAAACCCGCCGCCCCGAAGCCCACCGAGAGCGCCATCGCCGCCGTCCCGCAGGACAAGGTGACGGTCAAGCTCTCCGCGACCGACGACAAGAGCTGGATCTCGGCCAAGGGCCACGACGGCAAGGTGCTCTTCGACGGACTCCTCCTCGCGGGCGAGTCCAAGACCTTCCAGGACGACGAGCGCATCGATCTGGTCCTCGGCAACGCCGGCGCGATCGATCTCTACGTGAACGGCAAGAAGCTCGCCGACAAGTTCGAATCCGGCCAGGTCGAGCGACTGACCTACACCAAGGGCGACCCCGAGGCCGGCTGAGCCCCGTGAGACGGCCCCCGATGTGACCCCTGTCGCGCAGGTGAACCCTGCGCGACAGGGGAACGGCCGGGACGAAGTAGTCTTGAGTCCATGCCCGAACGCCGTACCGTCGCCCTTGTCACTCTTGGCTGCGCCCGTAACGAGGTGGACTCGGAGGAGCTCGCAGGCCGCTTGGCAGCGGACGGCTGGGAGCTCGTCGAGAACGCCGAGGACGCGGATGTCGCCGTCGTCAACACCTGTGGATTCGTCGAAGCCGCCAAGAAGGACTCCGTCGACGCCCTCCTCGAAGCCAATGATCTGAAGGACCACGGCAAGACCCAGGCCGTGGTCGCCGTCGGCTGTATGGCCGAGCGGTACGGCAAGGAACTCGCCGAAGCCCTCCCGGAAGCCGACGGCGTCCTCGGCTTCGACGACTACGCCGACATCTCCAACCGCCTCCAGACCATCCTCAACGGTGGCAGTGTCGAGGCCCACACCCCGCGTGACCGGCGCAAGCTGCTGCCGCTCTCCCCGGTGGAGCGCCAGGAGGCCGCCGCGGCCGTGGCCCTGCCCGGACACGGCGACGCCGCCGAGGCCCCCGCCGAAGCGCCGGCCGACCTCCCCGAGGGCCTCGCGCCCGCCTCGGGGCCGCGCGCGCCGCTCCGGCGCCGCCTCGACACCAGCCCCGTCGCCTCCGTGAAGCTGGCCTCCGGCTGTGACCGCCGCTGCTCCTTCTGCGCCATCCCCTCCTTCCGTGGCTCCTTCGTCTCGCGCCGCCCCTCGGACGTGCTGAACGAGACGCGCTGGCTCGCCGAGCAGGGTGTGAAGGAGGTCATGCTGGTCTCCGAGAACAACACCTCGTACGGCAAGGACCTGGGCGACATCCGCCTCCTGGAGAGCCTGCTGCCCGAGCTGGCCGCCGTCGACGGCATCGAGCGCGTCCGCGTCAGCTACCTCCAGCCGGCCGAGATGCGCCCCGGCCTGATCGACGTGCTGACGTCGACCGAGAAGGTCGCCCCGTACTTCGACCTGTCCTTCCAGCACAGCGCGCCCGACGTGCTGCGGGCCATGCGCCGCTTCGGGGACACCGACCGCTTCCTGGAGCTTCTGGAGACCATCCGCTCCAAGGCCCCCACGGCCGGTGCGCGCTCCAACTTCATCGTCGGCTTCCCCGGCGAGACCGAGGCGGACTTCGCCGAGCTGGAACGCTTCGTCACCCACGCCCGACTCGACGCCGTGGGCGTCTTCGGCTACTCCGACGAGGACGGCACCGAGGCCGCCACGTACGAGCACAAGCTCGACCAGGACGTCGTCGACGCGCGGCTCGCCCACCTCTCCCGGCTCGCCGAGGAGCTCACCGCACAGCGCGCGGAGGAGCGGCTCGGAGAGACCCTTGAGGTACTGGTCGAGTCGGTGGACGACGAGGACGGTGTGATCGGTCGCGCCGCCCACCAGGCGCCCGAGACCGACGGTCAGGTGTTGCTCACCACGGCCGACGGTGCGAGCCCGGACCTGGCTCCCGGCCGTATGGTCAGGGCGAAGGTCGTCGGCACGGAAGGCGTCGACCTGGTGGCCGAGTGTCTTTTCGAGGAGGCAGGCAGATGACCGGAGTCCCGGCATCCGCTACGGGCGGGACCGGTAGGCCGGCGCCCCGCGGCAAGCTGGGCACGGCGGCCGTCAACCAGGCCAGCCTGTGGAACATCGCCAACATCCTGACCATGATCCGGCTCGTGCTCGTGCCGGGCTTCGTGGTGCTGCTGCTCCAGGACGGCGGTCACGACCCCGTCTGGCGGGCCTGGGCGTGGGCGGCGTTCGCCGTCGCCATGATCACGGACGTCTTCGACGGGCACCTCGCCCGTACGTACAACCTGGTCACCGACTTCGGGAAGATCGCCGACCCGATCGCCGACAAGGCGATCATGGCGGCCGGACTGATCTCCCTCTCGCTGCTCGGGGACCTGCCATGGTGGGTCACCGGGGTCATCCTGGCGCGGGAGCTGGGGATCACCCTGATGCGGTTCTGGGTGATCCGGCACGGGGTCATCCCGGCCAGCCGCGGCGGCAAGATGAAGACGCTCGCCCAGGGCACGGCGGTCGGCATGTACGTGCTGATGCTCACCGGACCCCTGGCCACCCTGCGCTTCTGGGTGATGGCGGTGGCCGTCGCGCTGACGGTCGTGACCGGTCTGGACTACGTACGGCAGGCGGTCGTCCTGCGCCGCGAGGGCCTCGCCGCCGAGCGGGCGGACGCGCGGTCGGAGACGGCGAGTCGATGACCGAGGCCGCCCGGGTGCTGGCGCTGCTCGCGGAGCGTGGTCACACGCTGGCCGCCGCGGAGTCGCTCACGGGTGGTCTGGTGGCCGCCGAGCTGACCGGGGTCCCCGGCGCCTCGGCTGTCTTCCGGGGGTCCGTCACGGCCTACGCCACGGCCCTCAAGCAGGAGCTGCTCGGCGTCGACGCGGCCCTCCTCGCGGAGCGGGGAGCGGTGGATCCCGAGGTCGCGCTGCAGATGGCGGCAGGTGTGCGGGCCCGGCTGGGAGCCGACTGGGGCATCTCGACGACCGGGGTCGCGGGGCCCGACCCGCAGGACGGCCAGCCCGTGGGAACGGTGTACGTGGCGGTCGCCGGACCCGCCGCGACGGGCGCCCGCGCAGGGAAAGTGGTCTCGTTGAGGTTGAACGGCGACCGCGCGGAAATCCGTAGAGAGAGTGTGCGGAGCGTGCTGGAACTGCTGCACGAGGAACTCTCGGGAAATGCGCGGGCACAGGATACGGAACACAACGGGGGGAATTGATGTTTGCAGCCCTGAGTGAACACGACATCGCTCCCCGCACGGCCGCAGCGCGAGGCGGTACGGTGGGGCGTGAAGGATGCGGCTACGCGGTCCGAGGAGGGAGCCACCGATGATTCTGCTCCGTCGCCTGTTGGGTGACGTGCTGCGTCGGCAGCGCCAGCGCCAAGGCCGTACTCTGCGCGAAGTCTCCTCGTCCGCCCGAGTCTCGCTCGGCTATCTCTCCGAGGTGGAGCGGGGGCAGAAGGAGGCATCCTCCGAGCTGCTCTCCGCGATCTGCGACGCGCTGGACGTACGGATGTCCGAGCTCATGCGTGAAGTGAGCGACGAGCTGTCACTGGCCGAACTGGCCGAGTCGGCAGCGGCGAGCGAACCGGTGCCGGCGCCGGTCCGCCCGATGCTCAATTCGGTGTCGGTGACGTCGGTGGCAGGTGTGCCCACCGGGCGGGTGACCATCAAGGCGCCCGCGGAAGCGGTGGACGTCGTCGCTGCCTGACCGAAGTGGGGCGAAGCCCCGGTCGGTGCCCTTCATGGGGCGCTGACCGGGGCTTCTCTCGTTTTTGTTCGATATCTGCCCGATTGCCTGAGATGCCGGGTTCCGGTGTGCCGTGCCAAGGTGGGGGACGTACGACTGGACCGCGTGCGCCGGGTTTGCCTCCCGTGCGCCCTCCCGCAGGGTGATCCTGCCGGTCTAGCGTCGACCGCAGGAGGCGGCCATGGTACGGCGACGGGTTCCGCCGGCGACGCTCGCGCTGTTCGCGATCGCGCTGGTGTCCGGGGGGCTCTGGTGGTGGGCCGTGCTGCGCCTGCTGCTCGTTCCGGGGGAGAGCGGACCGGTCGAGGGGGCGGTGGCCGCGGGCGGCTGGGGTCTCAGCCTGCTGCCGGTGCATGTGGCGGCTTCCACGGGGAGGGCGCGGGGGCGGGCCGGGGGGCGTGCGGGTGTGACGGGCGGCGGGTCCGTCGCCGGAGCGCCGGGGCACGCGCTGGGCGGCGGTCGGGTCACCAGGGCATCGCGACGCCGCCGTTGGGGCGGAGGATCTGGCCGGTCGTGAACGCGGAGGCGTCGGAGGCAAGGTGCAGGACCGCGTGCGCGATGTCCTCGGCCTCCCCGACCCGCCCCAGCGGTGAGTGACGGACCATGGCGGCCTCCGCCTGCTCCTGGGCGGCCGGCTCGTGCCGGTCGGTCATCGGGGTGCGGATCCAGCCCGGAGCGACGGCGTTGACCCGGATGCCGTGCCGGCCGACCTCCACCGCGAGGGTCTTCGTCAGCTGGACGACGGCCGCCTTGGTGACGCTGTAGCAGAGCAGGCCGGGGCTCGCGGTGTCCATCGCGCCCGAGGCCATCGTGACGATCGAGCCGGGGACGCCCGCGTCGATCATCGAACGGGCCCCCTCCTGGCACGCGTGGAGCACGCCCTTGAAGTTCACGGCGAGGACGCGGTCCAGGTCCTCTTCGCGGGTCTCCAGGACGGAGCTCGTGTGCATGATCCCGGCGATGGCCGCCATGACGTGGAGCGGGCCCGCGGCGCGGACGGCCGCCGCGAGCGCGGGGCGGTCGGTGACGTCCAGGAGGTGGGTGTGCGCGGTGCCGCCCTGTCCGGCGATGAGGGCCGAGGTCTCCTTGAGGCCGCCCTCGTCGCGGTCGGCGCAGTGGACGGTGGCACCGGCCCGGGAGAGGAGGGCCGCGGTGGCACGGCCGATCCCGCTCGCGGCGCCGGTGACGAACGCGGTGCGGCCGGTGAGGTCGTATGCCGGAAGAGTCGTCGTCATGTCCGGACCGTACGACCGGATCTGACGGAACGTCAATTGTTGTGGGGGTCGTCGTGAGGGCTTCCGTCGGGGCCCCGCTGGCAGCCGGGGCACCAGTACGTGACCCGGTCGCCGAGCTCCGCCTTGCGGATCGGGGCGCCGCAGCGCAGGCAGGGCCGGCCCTCGCGGCCGTAGACATGGAGCGGGGTGCCGGGGCGCCGGGTGGTCGTGGTGCGGCGGTCCGGCCGGTCCTTGTTCGCGTCCAGCAGGCGGTGCGCGGTCGCGACCAGCCGGGCGGGGACGCCGGGGCCCAGGTCGCCGAACGGGAGCCAGGGCGTGACGCCGGCGAGGAAGGCCAGCTCCGACTTGTACACGTTGCCGATGCCGGCCAGATTGCGCTGGTCGAGCAGGGCGTCGCCGAGGGGGCGGCCAGGGTCGGCCCCGAGCCGCCGTACGGCCTCCTCCGGGTTCCAGTCCGGGCCGAGCAGGTCCGGGCCGAGATGACCGACGACCCGGGACTCCTCGGCGGTGCGGAGAAGCTCGAGGACCGGGAGCCGGTAGCCGTACGCGGTGGACTCGGCGTTTCCGAGGATCGCCCGGATCTGGTGCTCGGGGCCGCCGTGCGGACGTTCCCCGGTGGCGTACACCCGCCAGGCGCCGTCCATCCGCAGATGGGAGTGGAGGGTGAGTCCGCCCTCGATGCGGGCGAGCAGGTGCTTGCCGCGCGGGGTGACGTCCAGAAGGGTCCGGCCGGTCAGGTCGGCGGTGGCGAAGCGGGGCACCCGGAGGTCCGAGCGGGTCAGGACCCGCCCGGCGAGCGCGGTGTGCAGGCGGCGGGCGGCCTGCCAGACGGTGTCTCCTTCGGGCACGGTTCCATGATGCCGGGTGGGGGCTGGTGCGGGGGATCCTCGTGGTCGGCGGTCCGGGTGGGCTCGGTCGGCCGGTGCGGCCGGGGTCGGTCGGCCGGTGCGGCCGGGGTCCGTACGCCGAACCACTGCTCGGCGCCGTAGGCCTCGAACCGCTCCACCTCGGTGAAGCCCAGCTTCGCCGCGACGCGCATCGCGCGGTCGTTCGCCGACTGGGTGCGGAGCACCACCGGCTCGTCGGGCAGCGCGTCGGTGAACCAGGCGAGTGCCGCCGCGCAGGCCTCGGTGGCGTACCCATGTCCCCACGCCGTCGGCAGGAACATGTAGCCGAGCTCGGTCTCCCCGCCGTCCGGGCGGACCCGGCCCGGACGCTCCGGGTCGCGCGGGTCGAGCGTGACCATGCCGATCATCGATCCGTCGCGTTCGATCACGAAGCAGCCGGGGCGCCTTCCGGGCACCTCCGGCGCCGTCTTCTCCAGCTCGTCACGCGGCCGGGAACCGCCGACGTAGGTGCCCACCTCCGGCGAGGCGAACAGCTCGATGAACGCCGCACGGTCACGGGCTTCGGACGCGCGCAGCATCAGCCGTGCGGTCTCGATCGGGGCCGGCGGCCAGGCAGTGCTTCCGGGACCAGTCATGGCGGGCAACCTATCGCAGGCTCCGGGCGGAACGACCGGGACGGCCGACCGCCCCCGGTGCGGACGTGGTGGGTCGGGCGCGGAGGGTCAGGCGCGGAGGCGGAGGCCTCTGGGGGTGGCCACGAAACCCGCGGTCTCCAGGGGGCGGGCCAGGGGGGAGGTCAGGGCCGTCGCGCCGTTGACACGCTCGACCGTGACCGTGCCCAGGGTGCCCGCCCGTGCCGCCGCCGCAAGGGCTTCGGCCGCCGCCCGCAGGCTCGGGTCGTCCGGATCGGCGGGCCAGCACAGGAGCGTCTTGCCGCCGCGCTCCATGTACAGCGTCAGCTCGCCGTCGACCAGGACCACCAGCGCGCCCGCCTTGCGCCCCGGCTTGTGCCCGGCGCCGGTCGGCGGCTCGGGCCAGGACAGGGCCGCCCCGTACGCGTTCGCCGGGTCCGCCGCCGCGAGGACCAGCGCGCGCGGGCCCGTCGCGGCCTCCACGCCCCGGTCGCGGGCGGTCGCCGCGGCCCGCAGCCGGTCCACCGCCCCGTCCATCGCGAACTGGGCCGCGCCGAGACCCTCCACCACATAGCCGCGCCGGGCCTGCCCGCTGTCCTCGAAGGCCGCCAGGATGCGGTACGTGGCCGAGAAGCCGCCCTCCACGCCCTCGGCGGCCACCGCCCCCCTGGTGACCACACCGTGCCGGTCCAGGAGCGTGCGGGCCAGGGCGTGGGCCCGGTGGGTGGGTTCCGGCTCGGCCGGCGGCAGCAGAGACCAGCGGCCGGATACCGTGGGCGGTCCCGTACGGGAGGCGGGGCGGGCGGCGGCGGTCAGCGTGCCGTACCGGCCGCGCGGGACCGTGCGGCGCGCCCGGTGGGCCGTGGACCCGGCCGTACGCCCCGAGCCGAGGAGCGAGCGCAGCGGGGCCAGGGTGTCGTTGGTGAGCCTGCCGGACCAGGCCAGGTCCCAGACGGCGTCGGCGAGCTGTGGGTCGGTGGCGTCCGGGTGGGTGGTGGCCCGGACCTGGTCGGCGATCTGGCGGAAGAACAGGCCGTACCCGCCGGAGAGGGTCGTGAGGACCGACTCGTGGAGGGCGGACAGCTCCAGCGGATGCGGCGCCGGGAGGAGCAGCGGCGCCGTGTCCGTGAGGTACAGCGAGACCCAGCCGTCCTTGCCGGGCAGCGATCCGGCGCCCGCCCACAGCACCTCGCCGGTGGTGGTCAGCTCGTCGAGGAGGGCCGGGGTGTAGTCCCCGACCCGGGACGGCAGGATCAGCTTCTCCAGGGCCGAGGCGGGGACCGGCGCGCCCTGGAGCTGCTCGATCGCGCGTGCGAGGCCGTCGATGCCGCGCAGGCTGTTGCTCCCCAGGTGCTGCCACTGAGGCAGGAAGGTCGCGAGGGCCGCCGGGGGCACCGGCTCCAGCTCGTGGCGCAGGGCCGCCAGGGAGCGGCGCCGCAGCCGGCGCAGGACGGTCGCGTCGCACCACTCCTGGCCGATGCCCGAGGGGTGGAACTCGCCCTGGACGACCCGGCCGGACGCGGCGAGCCGCTGCAGGGCGCCGTCGGTGACGGCCCCGCCGAGACCGAAGCGGGCGGCGGCCTGGGAGGACGCGAACGGGCCGTGGGTGCGGGCGAACCGCGCGAGGAGGTCGCCCAGCGGGTCCTTGACCGGCTCGGTGAAGGCCTCGGGCACCCCGACGGGCAGGGCCGTGCCCAGGGCGTCCCTGAGCCGGCCCGCGTCCTCGACGGCGGCCCAGTGCTCCCGGCCCCCGATCCGCACCCGGATCGCCCGCCGCGAGGCCCCCAGCTCGGTCGCCCAGGCCGCTTCCGCGCCCCGCTCGGCCAGCTCGTCCGCGGTGAGCGGGCCCAGCACCCGCAGCAGGTCGGCGACGCCCTCCACGTCCTTGATCCGGCGGTCGTCCGTCAGCCACTGGAGCTCCCGCTCCAGCTCGGCCAGGACCTCCGGGTCGAGCAGTTCGCGCAGCTCCGCCTGACCGAGCAACTCCGCGAGCAGCCGGGAGTCCAGGGAGAGCGCGGCCGCCCGCCGCTCGGCGAGCGGCGAGTCGCCCTCGTACAGGAACTGCGCCACGTACCCGAAGAGCAGCGAGCGGGCGAAGGGGGACGGCTCGGGGGTGGTGACCTCGACCAGGCGGACCCGGCGGGCCTCGATGTCCCCCATCAGCTCGGTCAGACCGGGGAGGTCGAACACGTCCTGGAGGCACTCGCGGACGGCCTCCAGGACGATCGGGAACGAGCCGAACTCGCTCGCCACCTGGAGCAGCTGCGCCGCGCGCTGCCGTTGCTGCCAGAGCGGGGTGCGCTTGCCGGGGTTGCGCTTGGGCAGCAGCAGGGCGCGCGCGGCGCACTCGCGGAAGCGGGACGCGAACAGCGCGGAGCCGCCCACCTGGTCGGTGACGATCTGCCCGATCTCGGCCTTGTCGAACAGGGCGTCCGCCGCGCCGACGGGCGCCTTGTCCGCGTCGTACGTCGTGTCGAGGTGCCGGCCGGGGTCGACCGGTTCGTGGTCGAGGAGGTCCAGGCCCATGTCCAGGCCCATCAGGTCGGCGTCCGGCAGGCGCAGCACGATGCCGTCGTCCGCGTGCATCACCTGCGCGTCCATGCCGTACCGCTCGGCGAGCCGCGCGCCGAGGGCCAGCGCCCACGGGGCGTGCACCTGCGCGCCGAACGGGGAGTGGATGACGACCCGCCAGTCCCCGAGCTCGTCGCGGAAGCGCTCGACGAGGATCGTCCGGTCGTCCGGCACGTGACCGCACGCCTCGCGCTGCTCCTTGAGGTACGCGAGGACGTTGTCGGCGGCCCAGCCGTCCAGGCCCGCGGCGAGCAGCCGCAGCCGTGCGTCCTCGTCCGCGAGGGCGCCCACCTCGCGGAGGAACGCGCCCACGGCCCTGCCCAGTTCGAGCGGGCGGCCCAGCTGGTCGCCCTTCCAGAACGGCAGCCTGCCCGGCACGCCGGGCGCCGGCGTGACGAGGACCCGGTCGCGGGTGATGTCCTGGATCCGCCACGAGGTGGTGCCGAGGGTGAACACGTCGCCGACCCGCGACTCGTACACCATCTCCTCGTCCAGCTCGCCGACCCGGCCGCCGCCCTTCCTCGGGTCCGAGCCCGCGAGGAACACACCGAACAGTCCTCGGTCGGGGATCGTGCCGCCCGAAGTGACGGCGAGCCGCTGCGCGCCCGGCCGCCCCGTCACGGTCCCGGCGACCCGGTCCCAGACCACGCGCGGGCGCAGCTCCGCGAAGGCGTCCGAGGGGTAGCGGCCGGCGAGCATGTCGAGCACGCCCGTGAACGCCGACTCGGGCAGCGAGGAGAACGGCGCCGCCCGGCGCACCAGGGCGAGCAGGTCGTCCACCTGCCAGGTGTCCAGGGCGACGAGGGCGACCAGCTGCTGGGCCAGGACGTCCAGCGGGTTGGCGGGGATCCGCATCGACTCGATCTCCCCCGAACGCATCCGCTCGGTGACCACCGCCGCCTGCACCAGATCGCCCCGGTACTTGGGGAAGACCACGCCCGTCGACACCGCGCCGACCTGGTGGCCGGCGCGGCCCACGCGCTGGAGCCCGGAGGCCACCGAGGGCGGCGACTCCACCTGCACGACCAGGTCCACCGCGCCCATGTCGATGCCCAGCTCCAGGCTGGAGGTGGCGACCACGGCGGGCAGCCGGCCCGCCTTCAGGTCCTCCTCGACCTGGGCGCGCTGTTCCTTCGACACCGAGCCGTGGTGGGCGCGGGCGAGCAGCGCCGGGGCGCCCTGGGCCGCCCCCGACTGGGCCATGATCTCGGCCGGCGGAGCCCCGTCGGGGAGGGGTTCGCCGGTGGCCCGCTCGTACGCGATCTCGTTGAGCCGGTTGCAGAGGCGCTCGGCGAGGCGCCGGGAGTTGGCGAAGACGATCGTGGAGCGGTGCGCCTGGACGAGGTCCGCGATCCGCTCCTCGACGTGCGGCCAGATCGACGGCTTGTCGCCGCCGTCCTTGCCCTCCGACGCGGGGGAGCCGCCCAGCTCGCCCATGTCCTCGACGGGGACGACGACGGAGAGGTCGAACTCCTTCCCCGAGGGAGGCTGGACGATCTCCACGGCGCGCCCCGGCGACAGATAGCGCGCCACCTCGTCCACCGGCCGGACCGTGGCCGACAGGCCGATCCGGCGCGCGGGGCGCGGCAGCAGCTCGTCGAGCCGCTCCAGGGAGAGGGCCAGGTGGGCGCCCCGCTTGGTGCCCGCGACCGCGTGGACCTCGTCCAGGATCACCGTCTCCACGCCCGCGAGCGCGTCCCGGGCGGCGGAGGTCAGCATCAGGAACAGCGACTCGGGGGTGGTGATCAGGATGTCCGGCGGCCGGGTCGCGAGCGCCCGGCGCTCGGCGGGCGGGGTGTCGCCGGAACGGATGCCGACCCGGATGTCCGGCTCGGGCAGCCCGAGCCGCACCGACTCCTGCCGGATCCCGGTCAGCGGCGAACGGAGGTTCCGCTCGACGTCCACCGCGAGCGCCTTCAGGGGTGACACGTACAGCACGCGGCAGCGCTGCTTCGGCTCGGCCGGCGGTGGCGCCGAGGCCAGCCGGTCGAGGGAGGCGAGGAAGGCGGCCAGCGTCTTGCCCGAGCCCGTCGGCGCGACGACGAGCACGTCGGAGCCCGCGCCGATGGCCTGCCAGGCGCCCTCCTGCGCCGCCGTGGGCGCGGTGAAGGCCGCGGTGAACCAACCACGGGTCGCGGGGGAGAACGAGTCGAGCGCGGACCTGACCATGTCCCCCATCGTGCACCCGGCCACTGACAACCGCCCGGACCTGGGGAGATCCGTTCGCTCGGCGGTGGCGGCGCGGCGCAGAATGGGGGCATGGCGATCGGGGAGCGGGCACGGTACTGGCAGTACTCCGAGCTGCCCGGGGTCGACCTGCTGCACGCCCACTACATCCACAAGGCCTTCGCCCGGCACACCCACGAGACCTTCGTCTTCGCCGCGATCACCGAGGGCGTCGAGGCCTTCCACTACCGCGACGACCTGGTCCACGCAGGACCCGGGCAGATCGCCCTGGTCAACCCCGACACCCCGCACACCGGGCACGCGGGCGTGCCCGAGGGCTGGACGTACCGGACGATCTACCCCGACGCGGAGATCGTCCG
Source organism: Streptomyces sp. NPDC001728 (assembly GCF_040297565.1). Taxonomy (NCBI): domain Bacteria; kingdom Bacillati; phylum Actinomycetota; class Actinomycetes; order Kitasatosporales; family Streptomycetaceae; genus Streptomyces; species Streptomyces sp. NPDC001728. The sequence goes on along the minus strand of NZ_JBEOZK010000013.1, from coordinate 174,976 downwards.
GTCCATCGCCGCCGACACCCTCGCCCTGCGCGGCTCCGTCGGCTTCACCTCGCCCGTCGTCGACGACCCGTACGCCTCCCGGCTCGTCGTCGGTGTCCACCGGGCCGCCGAGGAGGGCAACGCGCTCGCCGCGGACAGCCTGCTCCGGCTGGTCACGGCGCGGATGCTGCGCAGCCACGGTGGTCTCGTCACCCCGCTCCCGCCGAGCTCGGCGGGCGCCCGGAACGCGGCACGCGCGCGTACCGTCCTCGAGGACCGCATGGCCGAGCCGCCGACCCTGGAGCGGCTCGCCGCCGATCTCGGCACCAGCCCCTTCGCCCTGCTGCGGGCCTTCCGGGACGCGTACGGCATGCCGCCGCACACCTGGCTCACCGACGCGCGCGTACGGCGGGCCCGGCGGCTCCTCGACGAGGGGACGCCCCCGGCGGACGCGGCGGCGGCCGTCGGCTTCACCGACCAGTCGCACCTGAACCGGCACTTCACCCGCAGCGTGGGCGTGCCGCCGGGGGCGTACCAACGCGCGCGTGGAGCGGGACAGCGGTCCCGGCGGTCCGCCGCAAGAACGTACAAGACCGGGCCGGCACCGACCCCGTAACGTCCCTGACGTGGCAGAACAGACAGCACCTCCCGTGATACGCGACGGCACACCGCCCAAACCCGACGCTGCCGTCGTCCGCGACGCCCTCGGCGTCGGCGTCGCCGTCGGGCTCTCCGGCTTCGCCTTCGGCGTGACCTCGGCGGGCTCCGGCCTCAGCGTCCTCCAGACCTGCCTCCTCAGCCTCCTGGTCTTCACCGGAGCCTCGCAGTTCGCCCTGGTCGGCGCACTCGCCGCGGGCGGCAACCCCTTCACGGCCGCCGCCGGCGCCTTCTTCCTCGGCACCCGCAACGCCTTCTACGGGCTGCGGCTCTCCCAGCTGCTCGCCCTGCCGAAGGCCGTCCGGCCGTTCGCCGCGCACTGGGTGATCGACGAGACCACCGCCGTCGCGCTCGCGCAGCCCTCCCGCCGGGCCGCCCGGATCGGCTTCACCGTCACCGGGCTCACGCTGTACGTCCTGTGGAACGTGACCACGCTGCTCGGCGCGCTCGGCGCCGAGGCGCTCGGCGACACGGCGGCCTGGGGGCTCGACGCGGCCGGGCCCGCCGTCTTCCTCGCCCTGCTCGCCCCCATGCTGAAGTCCACGACCGAGCGGGCCACCGCCGGGCTCGCCGTCCTGCTCGGCCTCGGGCTGCTGCCCGTGCTGCCCGCCGGCGTCCCGGTCCTCGCGGCGGCCCTCGCCGCGCCCCTGGTGCTCTGGTTCCGGGGCCGCCGCACCGGCCCGCCCGCCCCTTCGGAGGACTCCCGATGAACGTCTGGATCGCCATCGCCCTCACCGCGGGCGGCTGCTACCTGGTCAAACTGATCGGTCTGCTGGTCCCCGCCGGGGCGCTGGAACGCCCCCTCGTCCAGCGGCTCGCCGCGCTGCTCCCCGTCGCGCTGCTCGCCGCGCTCACCGCCCAGCAGACGTTCAGCGCGGGCGGCGACCTGGTCCTCGACGCCCGCGCCGCCGGGCTCGCCGCGGCTGCCGTCGCGCTGGTCCTGCGGGCTCCCTTCCTGGTCGTCGTGGGCGCCGCCGTACTCGTCACGGCGGGGGTACGGGCCCTGGGAGGGTGATCGGGGTGCTGTGGGGCTGAGGCGGCGGCCTCCCAGGGCCATGTGGGGCGGAGGCGGCGGGTCTCCGGATCAGTCGACGGCACGACCGTGGGCGCGGAGCGTGCGCAGGGCCTCCACCGTGACGATCGGCCGCCACTCCAAGGCCGAGCCCGGGGCCCACGCGCGCCAGCGGATCGGCCAGCCCCCGTCCTCCTGCTGGTCGGCCGCGAGCCGGTCCAGCGAGCGGGACATCTCCTCCGCGGTGAACCACCGCGCGGCCAGCGAATCCGGCACGCGCGCGTAGTCGTGCGGGAAGTGGAGCTCTCCCGGCGCGTACCCGTCCGCCACCGGGTAGTCGTCCTGCCGGTCCGGGTCCAGGACCGCGAGCCGCTGCTCACGTACGAGACGCCCGAGACGGTCGGCGGTCGCCTCCGCGCGCGCGTGGTCCGGCGCCCCGTCCAGGAAGGCGACCGCGGCCTCGATCTCGTACGGATGGGACTTCTCCATCGACTCCACGGCCGCCCAGCAGTACTCGGTGGCTCGGAACAGCCACGCGTGCCACACCTGGTTGCGGTGCAGCAGTCCGACCACCGGGCCGGTGGTGAGCAGCGCGCTCGGCGGGGAGTCGACCACCGGGACGAACGGCGCCGACGGGTATCCGCGCTGGGACGGGTGGATCGCCGGGAGCGCGCCGTCGTGGGTGGAGACGGCGGTGAGGTAGCGGCAGATCCGCTCCACGCGCAGTCCGCCGCACCGGCCGATCGAGTCGAGGACGCGCAGGGCGTGCGCGGTGTGCAGCGGCTGGCTGACCGGTCCGCGGAGATCGGGTTCGAGCGCGTGGCCGTAGCCGCCGTCCTCGTTGAGGTACGCCGTGAGGGCCGTCTCGACGTGATCCGCGCCACCCCGCAGGAAGTGGTAGGCGAACCGGCGCTGTTCGAGGACGCGGGCCGTCAGCCAGACGAAGCGTTCGGCGCGGGCCACGGGAGTCGAGGGCGAGGAGGGGAGGGGTTTTTCGGCCATGCTCCGACGGTAGGGCGGAAAGCCGCGGTGACAAGGCCTCCGGGGCGGGCTGCACTCTTCGGAGCGGGATACTGGGGTCATGCGGTTGACGATTTTCTGGGAACGGATGGCCGACCACTTCGGTGCGTCGTACGCCGAGTCCTTCGCGCGCGACCATGTGATGGCGGAACTGGGAGGCCGGACGGTACGCGACGCGCTGGACGCCGGCTGGGAGGCGAAGGACGTCTGGCGGGCCGTGTGCGTGGCCGTCGACGTACCGGCCGACAAGCGGTAGCGGCGATCAGGGCGCGTTCCCGTCCCCGTTCTCGTACCCGTACGAGTCCCCGTACCCGCGTACGTACGGTCGGCCGACGAGGGGTGGCCGGGCGGCGAACCACGGGGTGACTGGCAGGTGTTCTCCCGGGCGCTTCGATGTGTGGCGGGACGCTGCGTCTGATCGTGTGAGCTGGGGTTCTTCCTCGCATCTCTGGAGCTGTCGTGATCGTTGCGACACGTTGCAGATGGAGTGGAGGAAGCCTTGCGAGCGTTTCGGGTGCAGTTGCCTTCGGGTGCCGGGTACTGGACGGTGCTGGATGAGGAGCTGGCGGTGGTGCCGGCGGCGGATGCGTTCTTGCGGTACGTCCGGTTCGGCCGGGATCAGGCGGAGTTGACGACGCGTACGTACGCCGGGCACGTCGCGCTGTACCTGCGCTGGTGTGCCCGGACCGGCCGGGACTGGAGGACCGCAGCGCAGGACCTCGGGTTGTTCACCGTGTGGCTGAAGTACGGGACGCCGGAGGCCACCGGCATCGAGCGGCCGGTTGCGGGCCGTGGGGTGGTGATGGCGGGGCCGGGGACGGAGCCCTGCCGCCAGCCGGGCCGGATCGGGAATGTGCTGACCGGAGTGCGGCAGTTCCTGCTGCACGCCATCACCGCGAAGAGCGTGCCGTCGGAGGTCCTGGTGCAGCTCTACGAGGTGGCCGAGGACTGGGACCTGCCCGAGGAAGCCCGCGGCGAGGGGATGGGCTACCGGCTCAAGGCCCGCCACCGGGTGCAGGTGCCGCGCAAGCGCCGGGACCGGGCTACGGACGCCGAGGCGGTGGCCCTGTTCATGGCCTGCCACAACGCCCGTGACCGCTTCATCGTGCTGCTGCTCGCCCGCGCCGGCCTGCGACGCGGCACTGCGGCGGGCCTGCGGCGCGAGGACATGCACTTCATGCCGGACTCCACCGCGCTGGGCTGCCGGGTGGCCCGCTCGCACCTGCACGTGCTGCGGCGGGAGAACCCCAACGGGGCGTGGGCCAAGCGCCAGCAGTCCGCGGCGCCGGGGAAGGCCAAGCCGGTCGACTTCCTGGTGGTCCAGGCCCACGACCAGTACGTGATCGAGCGGATGGGGCTGCCGCACGGGGCGGCGAGCGACTTCGTGCTGGTGAACCTGTTCGCCGAGCCGCTGGGCGCCCCGATGAGCCCGGACGGCGTCACCGAGCTGCTTCAGAGGCTGTCGAGGCGGGCCGGGTTGTCGCGCATCGTGACCCCGCACATGCTCCGGCACGCGATGGCCAGCAACGTCGCGGACGCCGGCGGGAGCGTGGACGAGGTGGCCGCGCTGCTCGATCACGCTCGGCTGTCCAGCGCCGAGCCGTATCTGCATCCCGATCCGGACCGGCTGCGGCAGGCGGTCGACCGGGTGCCCTCGCCGCGCGAGCTGGCGGGTGGGCTCCGATGAGCGCCACGCTGCCGGCCACGCCGCCGGCGCCGGGGGCCACCGCGGAGGAGAGCGCGGCGTTCCCGTGGTCGCTGATCGAGCCCGAGTTCTTCACCGAGGTCGGCTGGGACGGCGAGCGGCGCGTCCTGACCGCGCCGATCGACCACCCCATGCTCGGGATGCGGGCCTGCCCGGTGCCGGGATGCGATCTGCCGTCGAAGGCCCGCGGCCTGTGCCGGACCTGCCAGGACCAGCACCGGAAGTCGGGGCTGCCGCTGAAGGAGTTCATCGAGCTCCCCCGCACCGCCTCGCGCGTTGTCCCGGGGCAGTGCCGGGTCGACGGGTGTGAGCGGACCTGGATCAACTCCCAGAAGCAGCCGCTGTGTCGGTCGCACTGGTACCAGTACGTGCAGTTCGGCGGCACTCTGCCTGAGTTCCTCACCGACCCGGCGGCGCGGGCGCTTCCGGGCCTGGGGGATTGCGGAGTGTTCGCCTGCACCCGCCAGGCCGTGACCGCTGTGGGCCATCGGCTCTGTCACCCGCACGGCAAGCAGCTCAACCAGCTCCGCAAGGAGGGGCCCGTCGACGAGCAGCTGTGGCTGCGAACGGCACCGTCGGGCTGCAACGGATCCGAGATCAGCTTCCGGGGCTTGCCGGACCTGGTCGTCGCGCAGCTGCTGTTCGGCCTGCAGCACCGCTGCCAGCGCGGGGCGAAGACCGACGTCGGCGGCCTGCGCGCGCTCATCGACCGCACGATCCGCCCCTCGCAGACGGGCCGTCTGGAGGACGTTCCACGGCCAGGGGTGAACAGCACCGCGGTGATCCTCCTCAACCGGCTGACCGCCTACGCGCAGCGGGCCTTCAAGTCCCCCGAGGGCGAGTACGACAAGGACAACTGGGACCTGTCGGTCTTCGGGCACCGTGGCACGGTGGAGTTCACTGCCGTTCACCAGCCGTGGCTGAAGGACGCCGCCAAGCGCTGGGCCCGCGACTACCTGACCCGCGTGCGCTCCCGCAGTACCTCCTCTCACGCCCGCCAGCACATGACCGCACTGGCCTTCCTGTCGCGCAGTCTCGACGCCCGGCCGGACCACGGCTTGGACCGGCCGGCGCTGGGGCGGGCGGACATCGAGAACTACCTGAACCGGATGACGTTCCTGGAGGCCAACGGCCGTATCGCCGCGACGACCCGCATCAGCTACGTCCGGGCCGCGCGCAACGTGCTGCGGCAGTCCCGTGTGATGGGCCTGACCAGGGCGGATGGCCCGTTGGCCGGGCTGCCCGACGACTTCGTGATCACTCGGCATGACGTTCCGAAGCCGCCGGAGCCCTCGGAGGAGGGCCAGGACCTGCCGCCGGAGGTGCTGCGTCAGCTCTGCGCTCACCTGGATCTGTTCGAGGAGATGACCTGCCGCGAACTGCGGGTCGCGGTGGAGCTGATGATGGACACCGGTCGGCGGCCGGAGGAGATCTGCAAGCTGGAGTACCACTGCCTGAGCCGCGACCGTCAGGGCAAGCCCGTCCTGGTCTACAACAACTGGAAAGAGCAGCGGATCCGCCGCGAGCTGCCGATCCACGAACCCACCGCCCGGCTGATCCGCGAGCAGCAAGAACGCGTCCGCCTCCTCTACCCCGACCGGCCGCTGTCCCAGTTGGTCCTGCTGCCGTCGTCGGTGATGAACCAGCTCGGAGCCAAGGGCATCGACGCCACCCACTTCAGCGGGATGCACCGCGACTGGGTCACCGAACTGCCGGAGTTCCTGCTGGACGACGGGACCGTCTTCGACGAGGAGAGGGTCTTCCCCTACGCCTACCGGCACTCCTTCGCCCAGCGCCACGCGGACGCCGGCGTCCCCATCGAGGTCCTCTCGCCCTACCTCGACGGTCTGCTGCGGCAGCGGGAGCGGCTGCGGTCGATGACCGAGGCCGACGACTGGGCCCGAGCCGAGGCCACCCCGTCCGAGGAGGAGATCGCCCGCGTCCGACGGCTGATCCGTCGCGTCACCGAGGAGGTCGACCAGCTCACCGACACCGAACGCGCCGAGATCCAGCAGGCCGCGGCCATGGTCCGCCAGACCCGCCAGGGCTTCCTCGGCATGCCGCGCATCCCCCAGCCCCTGCCCGACCTGCGACCGGAGCGACCCGCATGAGCCCACCCGACCCCGCCGTCCAGGCCATGCTGGAAGGCCGCCGAGCCGACACCGGCCGACGCCGCCAGCGCGTCCTCGCCGCCCTGGCCGAGGCCGCGAAGGACGGCTTGGAGATCAGCGTCGCGGCCATCGCTCGCCGCGCGGGCGTCGACCGCACCTTCCTCTACCGCCACCGCGACCTGCTCGGCCAGATCCACGCCCAGGCTGCCGAGCCGCCCACGGTCCCCGGCGGCCGGGGACCGGCCGTCAGCCGGGCCTCGTTGCAGGCCGACCTGGTGGCGGCCGACGCCCGCACCGCCCGCCTCGCCGCCCAGGTCCGGCGCCTCGAAGGCCGTCTCAGCGAGGTTCTGGGCGATCAGGTCTGGCGCGAGTCGGGCATCGGGGGGCCCGACGACACCGAACAGCTCCAGGCCCGGATCATCACCCTCGAACAGCAAGTCGTCGACCTGGAGCTCACGCTCCAGGATCAGGGCGACGACCTCGCCGCCGCCCGCGCGGCCAACCGCGAGCTGATGGCCCAGCTCAACCGAGGACGCGACACACCCCCGCCTCCCGGATGAAACCCCAGGTCACCACCACTCTTGAGCGAAGGGACGCCATGACGGACTCTTGAATGCAGGAGGCCACGATGCCGAACAAGCGCCCCCGCGGGCCGCAGCCGCACTGGCGGCCCAAGCAGGAGACACTCCGGGTGCTGACCGCGGTCGACGCCGTCCTCGACCGCTACCGCGACCACCTGCCCGTCTCGCTTCGCAAGCTCTTCTACGTGCTCCTGAGCGACGGCGTGCTGGAGAAGGCAGAACAGTGCCGCCGAAGCGGCGGCCAGCAGGGCCAGGACTCGTGCGGCGGACCAGCGGTCGGCCACCACCGCGCAGGCCGTGAGCGCGGCCGGGACGAGGAACGAGACCGCCGCCAGGAGCGGGCCTCCGTCGGGGAAGCCGCTGGTGGAGGAGCCGTGGGTCTCGGGGCTGACGGCGGTTCGCACGTCGCGCACGACCGAGGCTGCCGCGTAGGTTCCGGCGAGCAGGGCGGCGATCGGCGCCGCGGTGGCGAACGCCCGGCCCGTCGGGCGGTGGGAGACCAGGCCGAGCCGGACCCGGACTCCGTGCCCGGCGACGTCGGCCACCTCGCGCAGCCCTCCGGCCGGACCGGAGAGCGATCCGGCGGGCGGCGAAGTCGGTCACCTCCGCGAGCGCGCCGATGCCGTACGAGGACGGGTAGAGCGCGGGGGCCCGCCGGAGAAGCCAGGCGTTCAGGGGGTGCTTCGAGGTCATGCCGAGCCTCCTGCGGAACGGGTCCGGGGTGCCGCCAGGCGGCGGTCCGCCTCGCGCAGGGCGGAGCGCAGGCGGTCGGCCTCGGTCCTGAGCGACTGTTCTCCGTCCGGGGTGAGGGTGAACACGCGTCGGGGGCGTCCGTCCACCGTCTCCTCGCGCTCGACGCGGATCAGCCCCTCAGTCAGCAGGCGGTCAAGGGTGCCGTAGAGGCTGCCTGCGCCCAGTCGCACCCGACCGTCGGAGATCGCGGCGACCTCGTCCCCGAGCGCGTAGCCGTGGCGCGGCCGGTCGGCGAGTGCGGTGAGGAGGAGGAAGGTCGGCTCCTGCATGGAGCGTTTGTTCTTCACCCGGCACACCGTAGTACGGTCACCGTAGTATCTGGCAAGAGGCGCCCCCGTTCTTCTCGGCCGACTGCGGGCCGCCCGCCCGGCGGCCCTCCGCTTCGCCGGGCCCCGCCCGCACCCCGGGCGGCAGCGGCGCGAGGTCCTGGGACACCCTTCCGTCCCGGCTGTGATTCACGTCACTGCCGGCGGCTCGGTGCAGCACTCGGCCCCGTTCCGCCGTCATGGGGGCAGTGATCGGGACGGGATGAGGAGAGGAGGTCGGCGGGTGAGGTTTCGCAGGAGCGGTCCGGGCAACGGATTCACGGAGTTCGTCGCACATCGGTCGGGAGCGTTGTTCCGCACCGCGTATGCGCTGACCGGTGACGTGCACGTGGCCGAGGATCTGGTGCAGGAGGCGCTGGAGCGGGCGTGCCGACAGTGGCGGAAGGTCGCGGTGGCGGACTCGCCGGAGGCGTACGTGCGCAAAGTGCTGGTCAACCTGGCCAACGACCGTTGGCGGCGGCTGTCGCGCCGGGGCGAGCGCCCCGGGCTGTCGGGGGTGCCCGAGACGGCCGACCCCCGGGACCGGTTCGGGCAGGTGGATCTGCGCGCGGAACTGATCGAGGCCCTGCTCGGGCTGCCGATGGGCATGCGCAGCGTGGTGGTCCTGTACTACCTGCACGATCTGGACGCCGGGCAGGTCGCCGGCGTCCTGGACATCTCTTCGAGTGCGGTGAGGTCCCAGCTCGCCCGCGGCCTGGCCAAGCTGCGCGATTCCGTATCGGGCGCCCAGGCGCCGCACACGCCGTCGGCCGCTTTCGGAGGTACCAAGTGAGGAACACGTCGTCCGGACCGGCCCCGTTCGAGCCGGGGCTCGAAGCCGAGCTGCGTGCCGCGGTGGCCTCCTTCGCCGACGGGCCGACGGCGCCGGTCGTCGACGCGGCCGCGATCGAGCGAGCCGTCAGCCGCAGCCGCACCCGCCGGGCGCTCCTCGGCACCGCTGCGGCGTGCTGCGTGCTGACGTGCGCCACGGTGGGGTTCTTCGCGCTGAAGCCCGTGCCGCCCGCGCCCGGCGCCTCCCCGTCCCTGTCCCCACTGGCGAACGGGGCGTGCACCCCGCTCGCCACCGGCACCCCCAAGAGCGGAAGCGCCGATGCGACTCCGACACGGGAGCAGGAGCAGACCGCGGGAGCGGGCATCGCGCTGCCGGACCTGGCCGGCATGCCGGTCGAACAGGCCGGAAGCCTGCTGCGCGGACTCGGACTGAGCTGCACGATCATGCGGCACACGGACTGGAACGCTCCCGCCGGGCAGGTGATCAGCAGTCAGCCCCGGGGCGGCGCAAAACCGGTGGCACCGGGCTCGTCCGTCTTCCTGCTGGTCTCGACGGGCAAACCTGGCGGAACCTGAGCGACCGGGCCCTTCGGCCCGCGCACCGGCCGAGTGACCCAGGGGCCGGTGCCGGGCAGTCCGTCGACCGCGGCGCACCGGCTGGACGCCCGCCCCTCCGGGCCGCTGCTGGACTTTTCCGAGGGGCGCGTGCGGGGAGGGGAGTGGGGGGAGGGCTCCTGCCGGTGGGGCGCAGGGCCGTGGCGTCGGCGGAGCATGCGCGCACAGACGCTCCGCCCGTGCGCGCCGACCGCCGACTCCCCGTCCCGGCCGCGCCATGGCCTCGTCACGGTCCAGCGACAACGGCACCGCCGCACCCCCGCTGCTGACACCACAAGTGGCGGCCGGAACAACTCGTCAATCTGATCGAGCAGGCCGGCCTGAACCCGGTCGCCGAATTGCGGCTCCCCCGACGGGATACAGCGGCCCCGGTCTGGTCGTCATGGCCAAACGCCCGGGCTGACGATCAGGCGTCGAAGTGGCGCAGGGTCTTCGGCCTGGATCCATGACCTGACGCCTACCGCTATATTCCGTTCGGATACTCCCCGAGGGCCAAATCCGCCAGCGTCTGAACGGGCGGCCCGAACCCGGTCAGCATCCCGCCGAGTGAATCTTCCGTCAGGTTCCGTGCACCACACCTGTTGCGCACGCTATGGTCGTCCCGACCGCTTCTGAGCTGCGAGAACTCGAACCGCACGCTCGCGGCGCCCCGGAGAATGGTTGATGTGCGGGGTCCCGGGTGGAATGTCCGTGCGGTGCGCGAGACTGGCGGGGTGGCTCCGACTGACGAAACCGACGCGACACACCTGACCGCCTCAACCCGATCGGCCGAATCCGCCGAGGCGACCGCTCCCGTGGCGCCGCCCGGCAGAGGCGACGCCGGCGGTGTGACATCCGTGCCCGCCGGACGGACGCCGGCGCCCACCGGCCAGGCATCCGTGCCCGCCGATCAGCCGTCGCCGCCCCTCGGGCAGGCGGCTCGGATGCCGCGCTGGCTGCCCCGCGCGCTCGTCCTCGCCCTGGCGCTCTACGCCTGTTTCCTGCTCGGCAACTGGGCGTTCCACCAGCTCGTCGGCCTCCTCGTCAACATCCTGCTCGCCTTCTTCCTCGCCCTCGCCATCGAGCCGGCGGTCGGACGCATGGCGGCGCGCGGGATGCGGCGCGGCCTCGCCACCTTCCTCGTCTTCTTCGCCGTCCTCGTCTTCGGCGTCGGCTTCGTCGTCCTCCTCGGGTCGATGCTGGCCGGCCAGATCGTGGACATGGTCGAGAACTTCCCCAAGTACCTCGACTCGGTGATCAACTGGATCAACCAGACCTTCCACACGGAGCTGTCGAGGGTCGAGGTCCAGGACAGCGTCCTGAGCTCCGACTGGCTGCAGAAGTACGTGCAGAACAGCGCGTCCGGTGTCCTCGACGTCTCCGCCACCGTCCTCGGCGGGCTCTTCCGGCTGCTGACGATCTTCCTGTTCTCGTTCTACTTCGCGGCCGACGGACCCAGGCTGCGGCGCGGGCTCTGCTCCGTCCTGCCGCCGGCCCGGCAGACCGAGGTGCTGCGCGCCTGGGAGATCGCGGTCGACAAGACCGGCGGCTATCTGTACTCGCGCGGCCTGATGGCCCTCATCTCGGGCGTCGCGCACTTCGTGCTCTTCGAGATCCTGGGCGTGCCGTACGCGCCGGCGCTCGCCGTGTGGGTCGGGCTGGTCTCGCAGTTCATCCCGACCATCGGCACCTACCTGGCCGGCGCCCTGCCGATGCTGATCGCGTTCACCGTCAACCCCTGGTACGCGCTGTGGGTGCTCGGCTTCGTGGTCATCTACCAGCAGTTCGAGAACTACGTGCTCCAGCCGAAGCTCACCTCGAAGACGGTGGACATCCATCCGGCGGTGGCGTTCGGCTCGGTCATCGCGGGGACGGCGCTGCTCGGCGCCGTCGGCGCCCTGATCGCCATCCCGGCCGTCGCCACCCTCCAGGCCTTCCTGGGCGCGTACGTGAAGCGGTACGACGTGACGGACGACCCGCGCGTCCACGGCCACCGGCGGTACGGCGAGGCGGTGGTGGCCCGGCTCCAGAAGGCGCTGCACCACAAGAAGGAGGCGGCACGGGACGAGGGCGCCTGAACCCGGCCCGGGTCTCAGAAGTACGACGGTTCCGCGCCCGGGACGTCAGAGGTACGAGGGTCCGGTGACCCGGTGTCGGAAGGCGTGCCCGGGTCCAGGCCTGGGCGGCCACGAGCAGCGGTGTCACGACCAGCAGGGCCGGGACCCGCTCCCGCCCCCCCCTGGTTCCGTCCGGCGGATCTCGTGCCCCGGGCCCGGCGGTTCCGTCAGGTCGTCCGGGCCCGCGCGGCGGGGGCCCGGCCGTCCTGGGCCTCCTGGGCGCGCTGCGCCGCCATCTCCGTCAGCGCCTCCAGTGTGGCGACCTCGTAGTCGGAGTTGGAGCCCTGCTCCTGCACGGCCACGACCACCGTGCCCACCCGAACGTACGCCTTCCCCTCCCCGTCCGAGATTTCGAGGGCGGACGCCTGGTCGCCGAGGGCCGGCACGGCCAGCGGCTTGGCTCCGTCGCTCCCCTCCGACGCCCCCAGCGTGAACTCCTCGTAGAAGCGCTCCGCGGCGTCGGCCGAGGCACAGGCGACCACCAGGAAGGTGGCGGACTGGTCGAAGGGGTTGTGGAAGGACGACCGGGCCACCGAAAGGATCCCTTCGCATCGTTTCTCCGACGACTCGGAGCAGGCGTCGCCGCCGGGTGTGACGCTCGGCGGGGACGTGACGGTCCAGCCGGCCGGCATGCTGTGCAGGTCGGGGGTGACGGCCTTGACCGTCTCGGGGTCCTTGAGCGCCGTGACCCGGCGTCCGTCGGGTCCGAGCGGCGAGGAGCCGTCGCCGCCCGTCGTGAGCCGGGCCAGCCCGTACACGGCCAGGACCAGCACCACGACCACCGCGACGACGGCCACGAGCGCGGCCGGATCGCCCTTCCGGATCCTGGTGACGGCCTGGTCGCCGAGCACGAAGGTGCCCCGGGCCCGGCCGCCCCGGTCGACGACGACGCTGCCCGTGTTGACGGGCCGCTCGGCCGGCCTGGGTGGGGCCAGGACGTTCGCCAGGTACGCGGCGAAAGCCGGGTCCTCGGCGAGCACGGCCGCCAGCTTCTCCCGCAGCCGGGACCGCGCTTCGAAGTCGTCCGGTGTCCGCTCGACCTCCGACACGGCCTCCTCTCCCCGGTCCACGTTCCGCAGCCGGCCGCGCACCAGATCGACGATCATGTCGCCCGCCGCTCCACCCGCCGCTCCACCCGCCGCTCCGCCCGCGGCGGTGACCGCGGCACGCGCCACCGCCTCCACCGCCGCCGTCGCCAGATCCGCCCCGTTCAACCGTCTCCTCCGTTCCCCTGAATCCAGCGGCTCCCCGGCTTCCCTGAGTCCACCGGCTCTTGTGCCCCCTGGCTCCCGAGGGCCCCCACGGCCGCTGGGCCAACCTGGCCCCGTCCGGACCCGCCGAACCCGACGGGCCCTGCTTCCTCCCGCCGGACGTCGTCGCCCGGTGGGAGGAAGCTCGGCGGCCCCCGTTGCGCCCCATCGTCGGACCGGAAACGGTTGTTGCGCAGGCCCTCTCACGCGGTGAAACAATCCCCGCCACCCTTCACGGCGTGAATTCCTCTTGCGGACGGAGCGGCGGGGCGATTGATTCGGAGGCCGCCACGGGGGAAGGCAGGAGTGCCATGGGCCGACACGAGAATCCGCTCGACGCCACGGCGAGTCCGGTCGCCGCGCTCGCCGACGCCCTGCGCCGGCTGCGCCACGCTGCCGGCAGCCCTCCGTACCACCAGATGGCCCGGCGCTGCCCCTACTCGGTCGCCACCCTCTCCCGGGCCGCGGCCGGGAGGCAGCTCCCCACCCTCGCCGTCCTCCTCGCCTACGTCGAGGCGTGCGGCAGCGGCGACACCGAGGTATGGGAAGCGCGCTGGCGCCACGCCTCGGAGGCCCTCACGGCACGGCACCCCGGCCGAGGGAACCCCCCGTACAAAGGGCTGGCCCGGTTCGACCACACCGACCAGGCCCTCTACTTCGGCCGGAACCGTCTCGGCGAAGACCTGTGGGCGCTGACCGGCGAACGGCGGGTGTCCGCGCTGATCGGACCGTCGGGAAGCGGGAAGTCCTCCCTCCTCCGGGCCGGACTCGTGCCTCGGCTGCGCGGGCCGGAGGGCCCGTTGCGCCCCGCCGCGATCCGCATCATCACCCCCGGCGAGCGCCCGCTCTCCACCCATGGGCCGCTCCTGTCGTCCACGGGCACCCGTCCCGCCGCCGTCTTCCTCATCGTGGACCAGTTCGAAGAGCTCTTCACGCTGTGTCACGATCCGGTCGAACGGGAGGAGTTCGTGAAGGCCCTGCTCGCGGACCAGGGGCCCTCCGGCGGGCTCCGTGTCGTCCTCGGAATCCGCGCGGACTTCGTCCGACGCTGCCTGGACCACCCCGGCCTCGCCTCGGTCGTCCGCGACGCGAGCCTGAGCGTGACCCGGATGAGTTCCGCCGAACTGCGCGAGGCCATCGTCGGACCGGCGCGGGCGCACGGACTGGTCGTCGAACGCGCGCTGACGGCCCGGCTCACCGCCGACGTCGCCGACAACGGCTTCGCCCTGCCCCTCCTGTCCCACGCCCTCCTCGAGACGTGGAGCCGTCGGCAGGGCCGTACGCTCACCCTGGACTCCTACGAGCAGGCCGGCGGCCTGCAGGGGGCGATCGCCCAGAGCGCCGAGGGCGTCTACGCCCGGTTCGACACCGTGCGGGCGGACATCGCGCGGCAGATCCTGCTGCGGATGATCACCCCGGGGTCCGGCGGGGCCCCCGACACCCGCCGCTCCGTCACCCGGGCCGAACTCGAATCCCTGGGCGAGGGCCAGGAGACCCACGAGGTCCTGGAATCACTGACCCGGGCGCGGCTGATCACCTCCGACGGGGCCTCCGTCGGACTGGCGCACGAGGCCCTGATCAATGCCTGGCCCCGGCTGGGCGACTGGATCGACCGGGACCGCGAGAAACTGCGCTTCCAGCGGTGGCTGACCGAAGCCGCCGACGCCTGGGACGCGGTGGGGCGGGAACCCGGCGTGCGGATCTCGCCGGTCCGCCTCGCCCAGCTCGACGCGCACGCCTCACGCGCCGGCCGGAGCGGACTCACCACCCTCGAAGCGGACTTCCTCGCCGCCGGACTGGCCACCCACCGTCGTGCCCTGCGCGCCCGCCGCACGACACGGGCCATGGGCTCCCTGCTCGTGGCCACGACCACAGTCGCCGCCGCCGCCCTCTGGAAACAACGGCGCCTGTTCCGGGAACACCGGGGAGGCCCGTAGCCGGCGCAGGGGCACGTGCGCGCGGCCCGGTGCGGCAGGTCTGCGCGGAGTCGGGTGAGGACCCGCGCTGTCTGCGGGAGCTCCCGGAGGAGGCCGCCGCCCTGGGAGCCGTACGGCTGGCGGTGGGGGACGGGCGGGCTTCGCGCGGTGCCCGGCCGCGCATCACCCCGGAGGCCCTCGAAAGCCTGTGGTGGGACGTGCCGTTCCCCACGCCCGGCACCAGCGGGAGCGGGCACTCGTGTACGCGGTGATCTACCAGGCGCACGACGACCGCCGGAGCAACCGGGTCGAGGTCCGGCAGATCTGCGACCTGGTGTCCGCGGCGGGGCTGGCGCCCTTCCTGATCGGTACGCCGCCACCCGGAACCGGTCACCTGACATTCCATGTCATGGCGATGTTCGTACACTTGACCTCGGCGGCGAACGCGCCGCGCATCCGACGGTCCGGGATCCGGGCGGCCAGCCACGGACAGGGCGGCGCACGGGGGGTCTACTGCTTCCCGGTGCTGTCGTCGTACACCCTCACCCACCAATGGCTGCGCGAGCTGGCCCGGTTCGGCGGCCGGGGCGGGCTCGTGGCGGTCCACGTGCGACTCGACGACGCCCAGGACGTGCTGGTCGGACGCTATGCCGACCGGGTGCGGGATGCCCAGGCCGCCGTTCCCGCTTCGGAGGCGGTGCGACGGATCGCGGCGCTGGAGGACCCGCGCGGGTGGGAGGTGTTCGTTCCCCGGGCGATCCGGCCGCGTGAGGTGCACGGGTCCGCGCCGCGCCGCAGGTGGCGGGCCGGCGGTATGTGCCGGACGCGCACGGTACGAGCCCGTGTACCTGGTTCGGGTGCCGGGAGCGCGGTGGGTACGGGGCTCGGCGCCTGCGCGAGCGGCTGCCGCATCCGCTGGACGGACCGCCGCCGCCCGTCAGGGTGCTGCTCGCCCGGGTCGCGGCCGGTGATCCCGGGGACCCCGCCGCGCTGCGGGAGGCGCTGTACTGGTTCGGAACGCGTCGGCGCGGCCCGCTCGCGCAGCTGAGCCGCCTGGCCGCCCACCCCGACCCCGGAGTGCGGGAGGGGTTGGTCTGGGCGGTCGCCCGTTGGTCCACCCCAGGGGTCGCCGAACTGCTGGACGGTCTCGCCGATGATCGGCACCCGAGGGTCCGGGAGGCGGTGGAGGAGGTCCGAGAGCTGCTGTGACCACCGACCCGCCGGAATCGGCCTTCCTCACGTACGCGCGCGCGTGGCGCTGTCGACGGTCCTGTTCGCGAGGGGGTTGGGGACGGGAAGGTAGTGCGGGGCGGTTCCCTCCGCCCTGATCCAGCGGGAGAGCAGGTTGGCCTTGCCCGGGAGGGTGGGCGCGTCGAGCAGGCCGGCGATGTCGGGGAGCCCCGGCAGCCGTCCGCTCCGTTCGAACTCGTCGCGGGCCAGGGCCCGGAGGGCGGCGGCGGAACCGGGGAACCGGTCGTCGAGGGCGCCGGCGACCTCGGAGAGGTTGTTGACGACGAGGCAGTAGACGAGCCGCTGCCAGGCCGCCTCGCGGGGCATCGGCGGAACGGTCTTGGCGCCCTCCGCGTCGCGGAACACCGACTGGACGGGGGTGCCCCGGCCGTCCACGGCGATCAGGGTGTTCTGCAGATGGCACTCCACGATGACGCCGAAGCGGGCGAACGCCTCCAGGACCGGTGGCACCACGCACCGCAGATAGGCCGACCACCAGGCCCGCGGATCGGTCAGCCGGTCGAGCGGGTTGCCGGGGAAGCCCTCGCAGAGCGCGGCCGTCAGGACCGCCGTCGCGCCGGGCGCCAGATGGCGGTCGAGGCCGTCCCGTACGAGGACGGCGCAAGTCTCGAAGAGACCGTCCACCGTGCGGTAGCCGCGGTCGCTGAGCCAGGACGCCGGGCCGTCCATGGCGGTGAACGCGGCGGTGACGAGCGGGTCGGTACGGCGTACGTGGAGCAGCTCGTGCCGGCGCATCCGGCGGATGTCGTTGGTGATCCGGACGTCGAGGCTGAACTTCAGGAACACGTCCTCGCGCGCGTGGGCGCCGTCCCCGGGGACGTACACGGTACGCACCGACGAGGTCGGCCGGGCCGGCCCGCGCGTGCTGCCCAACCGGACGAGGCGGCCCTCGGCGAAGGCGGAGCGCAGCCGGGAGACCCGGTCCGAGAGTTCGAGCTGCCAGGGGTGGGCCGGGAGCAGCCGGTAGCCGGGCGGGGCCTCGCCCAGGGTGTCCAGGGCCCGGGTGTCCCCGTACTCGACCACCGCGTCCTCGCGTACGCCGAGCAGCACGAGCGGGAACCGGGCGTACGCCTCGGGGGCGTAGCGCAGCCAGGAGGTGGGGGAGCCCTCGGAGGTACGTGCCTTGGGGGCCGGGTGGTACGGGTGGCCCATGACGAGGGCCTGCTCGGAGCGGAGCCAGGGGTCCCCGGGCGGCGCCGTACGGGCGCGGGCGGCGAGGACGGCCCGCACGGCGGCGCGGCTGGCGGCCATCTCGGCGGCCAGGGCGGGATTGGACCGGCCGGTGGTGGCGCGCATCTCCTCGGAGGCGAGGTCGACGAGCCGGGCGTGGTCCAGGGCCTGCCAGGCGCGGCCCGTCCACAGCTCGGGGCCGGAGGGCCTGCGCCCCGGGCGGACGCGGAGGAGACGGCCGGTGGCGCGGAGGCGGTGGACGGAGTGCCGGGGGGTGACCGCCGGAGTGGCCGCCGGATGCGGGGCCGAGGTCAGGGCCGGGGCGGGGGCCGAGGCCGGGTCCGGGTCCTCCGCCGGGTCCGTGGTCTCGCGGAGCAGGCAGTTGAGCAGGGGCGTCACCGCCAGCGCGTCGGCGGTCCGCGAGAGTGTGTTCATCATCATCAGTATGTGTGGACCGGGTCGGGCCGCGATAGAACATCCCCATGTGCCGAACCGCTGCGGAACGGGTGCTCGCCGCCGAGCTGGCGGCCGTCCGCCCGGACCTCACGGCCGCGTACGCCGCAGGGCTGCCGGGGGCGCGGAGCGCGGTGCTGACCCGGCTGTGGCGCGGTCTCGTCCATGAGCCGCTGCCCTGGGTCACGGCCCGTACCGCCGACCGCGAGGGCCTGACCCTGCGGCTGGCGGACGGGCGGCGGCTGCGCGGTCCGTTCTCGGACCCCTGGGCGACGGTGGCGGCGCCGACAGCCGTATCGACGGCTGCGGCTTCGGTGACAGGACTCGACCTCGACGGGCGCCGGTTCGACCATCCGGCCGAGCTGATGGCCGCCCTGGCCGTCCCCGGAGGCGCACGGCTGGCCGCCGAACTCGACCACAGCGTCGCGTCGATGACGCTCTCGCGCACGGCGCCCCGGCGTCCCGTCGCCGCCCTGTCCGCCGCGGAGCCGTGGGAATGGGAGCAGCGGGAGACCGACGGGCATCCGTACCATCCCTGCTGCCGTTCCCGGCCGGGCTTCTCCGCGGCCGAACAACTGGCGTACGCGCCCGAGCACCGGCCCGTCGTCCCCCTGTGGCTGGCCCCGGTCGAGGGCGCGGCCGTGTCGGGAGTGTGGCCCGACGAACTCCGTGACGGCGCCCGCGTACTGATCCCCGTCCATCCCTGGCAGGCCGAGCACATCCTGCACGGCCGAGCACAGGGGTCCGGCCGCGCGCTGCGGCCCGGTCCCGACGCGCATCCGCTGCTGTCGCTGCGCACGCTCGACCTGGGCGGGGGCAGGCACGTCAAGACGGCGCTGAGTACGCGGCTCACCTCGACCGTACGGGACATCTCGGCGTACACCGTCACGCACGCCGTCGCCACGTCGGAGTTCGCCGAGCGGCTCGCCGGGCGGTTCGAAGGCCGTCTCCACATCGCCCGCACCCCGGCGGCGGCGGGGGCGGGAACGGCCGACCTGGCGGCGCTCCTGCGCGAGTCGCCGCAGGTGTACGCGGACGCGGCGGCCGGGGAGAGGGTCCTGCCGGTGGCCGCGCTTCCCGAACTCCTCGCCGCCCACACTCCGGACGAACGGCTGCGCAGGGTCGTCGGCTTCGCGCGGCTGGCCCTCGGCGTCTGCCTGGAGCTGCTCGACCTCGGGGTGGCCCTGGAGGCGCACGGGCAGAACCTGCTCGTGGTCGTCGACGCCGAGTGCCGTCCCCGGCGACTCGTCTACCGCGACCTCGCCGACATCCGTATCAGCCCCGCCCGCCTTGCCCGGCACGGCATCGCGGCCCCGTCCCTCAGCGGCCGGCTCCTGAACGACGACCCGGAAACGCTCCGCCGCAAGGTCCTCGGCAGCGTGGTCACGGGCGCGCTCGGCCCGCTGGCCGGTGACGCGCCGACCCTCGGCGCGATCCTGGAAGCGGTCGCCCCGGACCTTCCCCCGACCCCGGACGCCCATGCCCTGCGTACGGAACCGCTCCCGGCGAAGGCGCTCACCCTGATGCGGCTGGAGGGGCGGGGAGGGGACCTGTGGACGGTGCTGCCCCGGCCTTCTTAGGGGGTTCTACAGCACCGGGGCCGAGTCCCCGGCGCGACGGTGCAGGTCCGCCTCGGCGGCGGAGTGGGCGGAGGCGAAGGTGAACGCGCGCGGGGACGGCCCGTTCGCCCGCAGGTCCGCCAGCCGCTCCAGGGCCTCGCCGACGGTCGGGACGTGACCGGCGGGCACCCACCAGAGCACCAGGTGCGCCGAGACGTGCCGCTCGAACCAGTCGCGGCGCTGCCGCATCACCTCCAGGTGCCCGCTGCGGTACGTGAAGTCCCACAGGGAGTCCTGGGACTCCCACACCGACAGGTTGACGATGACGTCCTCGCCCGCCGGGCGCAGACCGGTGGCGTCGACCGCCCCGTCCTCGACGAGCCGCCACACGAAGCCGGGCGCGGCGTCGGCCGCGGCGTTGACCGTGTCGAGCATGTCGACGAACGGGGCGAGGCGCGGGTCGTCGAGGGGGTGAAGGAGCGTCGCGATGTTGAGCTGGGCGAGATGGGCGGCGGGCGCGGGGTGTGCGGAGGCGGTCATGGCCTCATCCCAGCACGGCCCGCTTTTCTATGTCAATCTTCATTGGTTTTAGAAGCTTCGACCACGACGCAGCACTCTCCGGGGCGGGAGTCCATGCGGGCGCGGACGGGGCCGTCCGTGCCGAGCAGCCCTTCCAGCAGGGCGAGGTTCATGCCGCAGACGAGGGGAGGGAAGCGTTCGGCGACGGAGTGGAAGGGGCAGTTGCGCATGCGGACGACGGGCGCGGGGGCTTCGGCCGGGCCTTCGGCGGGCGGGCCGTCCTGGGTGTCCTGCTCGCACGGGGTGCTGTCGGTGCCCTCCAGGTGGGGTTCGTAGCCTCGGGCGGCCAGTACCGTCATGGCCTCCTCCAGGTCGCCGCAGGGTGCGGCGGAGCCGCGCAGGGCCTCGCCCCGGCGGCGCGCGGCGGCGCAGAGACCGGCGTCCAGGCCGGCCTGCTCGGCGGCCTCGGCCAGCAGCTCGGCGGCGGTGCGGTAGTCGCGCGCCGGCAGTGACACGGAATGCTCGGCACGCGCCCGCGTGTACACCTTCGCGGGGCGGCCCGCCCCCGGCCCCGAGCGGCCCGTCAGGCGACGGCTGCCGCTCTCGAGCAGCCCGGCCTCGGTCAGCTTGTCCAGGTGGTGCGCGGCGAGCGTGCGCGCCACGCCGGCCGCCTCGGCGGCCTCGTTGCGGCCGACCTCGCGCCCCTGGGCGGCCACGTACTCGTACAGGCGGCGGCGCACCGGGTCCTGCAGTACGGCGATCGCGTCGATGTCCTTCACCGGGCCATTCTAGGAACAACGCAGGTTGGACATAGAAGGCCGGAGGTCGGGCCCGCCCGGGGCGCGGCGGGCGCGGCCGGTGTGCGGCGGGCGCGGCCGGTGTGCCGGAGCGCGGTAGCTGTCACCCCTGCTGTTCGTTCAAGATCGGCTTCGGTGCTAGGTGACGGCTTGTTCGATGTCCTGCGTGTTCGAGCGAGCGGGTACTGAAGGGGCACCGGGCCAGTTGTGATCGGACCGGTGCCAGTGGGCGGAACCGGTCGCCGAGGTCGAGACGGCGGCCGGGCGTTCGGCCCTTGATCTCGGTGAAGGCTGGGCACGTCGCTGGACGGTTACGTGGCGAACCGGAGCCGGCGAGGTGACGTGTGCGGTCCGGGATCTGGACGGTCTGATCGTCTCGGGGTTGCCGATGCGCCGGTTCTCGTGGCGGCCGGACGCGGGAAGGGATCCCTGGAGCGGCACCGCATCGACGCGCTCTGGGGCTCGACAAGCACCCGGCCCTCGGGTGCATGTCCGAAGCAGTGAGCGACGGGCGATGGGGCAAGGCCGAGGTGCGCGGCATCCGGTCACCGGGGCGTCCTCGGCCGGGCCAGGCGCCGAGGCCTTCCCGGTTCGACGGCTCCTGCTCGGTGGGGCGCGGGGCGCAGGGGGGCCGGCCGCCCGGCTCTGCCGGGCCGACCTCGGTGAGGACTTCACCGAGGTCGGCCCGTACACGCACTCTGAGCTTGCGGCCCCCGGGGCGGTCTGTGTCCGGAGGTTCCGGTGCCGTTCCCGGGGCGGGGTGCTGTCGCAGGGGCTCAGAGTGCGTGGGTCACCGGGGTGGCGGCGAGTCGCTCTTGGTGCGGGCTCGGGAGCCGGGTGGAGCCTCTGGTCAGCAGGACACCACGGCCGAGACGGTCGCGGTCGACGGGGGCCAGCCCCACTGGTTCACGGAGAAGTTGCCGGTGACCGTCGAACCGCACGGCGCGGTGGTGACGATGCTGCCGACCGAGGTCGTGCCCGCCTGCACGAGCACGGTCGGGTTGATGGGCGCGATCGGGGCTCCGCCGACGACCGTGCCGGAGACCGTGAAGCCGACCTGCTGGGGCTGCCACCCGGAGTTGGTCGTGGCTGCGACCCCGTAGAAGCGGACCTGGTTGCCGGTCACCTCGACACAGGCCCTCGTCAGTAGGATCCCGGGCGCACCGGGGGTGCCGCAGGTGACGACGGCGCCGACCGGCCCGGTCGGCGCGGCGACGGCTTCCTGGCCGGTGGCCAGGGTGGCCAGGGTCGCAGCGGCGACCGCAACAGTGGCAAGACTCTTCATGGGGTCCCTCCCTCTTCCGTGCCCTCATCTGAGAGCAATGTGAAATGTCACATACCTTTCGGTGGGATCATGGCAGTGCATCGAGGTGGGCAGCGCCGGATTCCGAGAGGAAAGGTGTATTTCTGCTGGTTCCGGCCACCGAATGGCCTGAATGCCGTGTGAGTGGCCACGCGAGAAGCTGCCGCACTCGCTCGCACCGATGTCGGCGGCGAAGGACGTAGCCGAACTCAGACGCGTTCCGGTGACGTGGCCGTCGGCCCGAGCGGTCGGCCTCCCGCGAGATCGGGAGGGTCTGGCCGCGCCGGCGAGTGGTGTGCATCGTGAAGTGGCAGGTCACGGGCCTGGTGCGACTCCGTGCCGAGGTGCTCGTGCCGGTCACGCACGGCAGCCTGCCGTGCAGATCGTCGGGCGGGGAGTCTTCGCGGGTTCTGGTCCGCTCCGGCCCGCGGTGCTCGTACGCTCCGGGGCGAGATCCCCCTCGCCCGTGAGGGCCGGGGCCGCCCGCTCGCCTTCGTCGTGACGGGTGGCAACACCAACGACCGCACCCGGTTCACCGTCGTGATGGAAGCGATCCGGGTGCCCCGGATCAGACCGGGACGACCCCGCATCAGGCCCGATCACGTCCTGGGAGGCAAGGGCTACAGCCAAAGAGCCTTCCGCGCCTGGCTCCGCCGCCGTGGCATCCCGCACACGATAGCGGGCCGACCAGGTCCGCAACCGGGCCCGACGAGGCAGCCGAGGAGGCCGCCCGCCGGCCGGCAGGTCCTCACGCACCCGCACCGGGCGACGATCGAACGCGGCCCCGCCCTCGTCGACGCCCGGACCGCGCTGAAGGTCACGGCCACGGAGGGGCGCCACGCCACGGCCGATGCGGCTGCCGACCACGTCGGTGACAGGTATCGAGCTCAGGTGACAACCTTCGCGCTCCGGCACGGCCGGACTCCTGTCCGCCCGCGTGGCATGCTTGACACTGAAATCGAACATCCATTCTCATGGAAGTCCGGCCCCTGGAATCGTGGGCTTGTCGGCGAGTTGTCCACAGGCCGGAGGGGACGTCGGGGCCCATTGTCAGTGGCAGGGGTTAGCGTCTTTCACATGAAGCGATCGACTCAAGCAAACCGGGTGGAACCCATGGCAGGAACCGACCGCGAGAAGGCGCTCGACGCCGCGCTCGCACAGATTGAACGCCAATTCGGCAAGGGCGCCGTGATGCGCATGGGTGACCGCGTCCAGGAGCCGATCGAGGTGATCTCCACCGGATCGACCGCCCTCGACATCGCCCTCGGCGTCGGCGGCCTGCCGCGCGGCCGTGTCGTGGAGGTCTACGGACCGGAGTCCTCCGGTAAGACGACCCTGACCCTGCACGCCGTGGCCAACGCCCAGAAGGCCGGCGGCCAGGTGGCCTTCGTGGACGCCGAGCACGCCCTTGACCCCGAGTACGCCAAGAAGCTCGGCGTCGACATCGACAACCTCATCCTGTCCCAGCCGGACAGTGGCGAGCAGGCCCTCGAGATCGTCGACATGCTGGTCCGCTCCGGCGCCCTCGACCTGATCGTCATCGACTCCGTCGCCGCGCTCGTCCCGCGCGCGGAGATCGAGGGCGAGATGGGTGACTCGCACGTCGGCCTCCAGGCCCGACTGATGAGCCAGGCGCTCCGGAAGATCACCGGCGCGCTCAACCAGTCCAAGACCACCGCGATCTTCATCAACCAGCTCCGCGAGAAGATCGGCGTGATGTTCGGCTCGCCGGAGACCACGACCGGTGGCCGCGCCCTGAAGTTCTACGCCTCCGTGCGCCTCGACATCCGGCGCATCGAGACCCTCAAGGACGGCACGGACGCGGTCGGCAACCGCACCCGCGTCAAGGTCGTCAAGAACAAGGTCGCGCCCCCCTTCAAGCAGGCCGAGTTCGACATCCTCTACGGCCAGGGCATCAGCCGCGAGGGCGGTCTGATCGACATGGGCGTGGAGCACGGCTTCGTGCGCAAGGCCGGTGCCTGGTACACGTACGAGGGCGACCAGCTCGGCCAGGGCAAGGAGAACGCCCGTAACTTCCTGAAGGACAACCCCGACCTCGCCGACGAGATCGAGAAGAAGATCAAGGACAAGCTGGGCGTCGGCGTCCGGCCCGAGGCCGCGAAGGCCGAGACGGCGACGGACGCGGCGGGCGCCGACGCAGCCGGTGCGGACGACGCGGCCAAGAGCGTCCCGGCACCCGCGAGCAAGACCGCGAAGGCGACCAAGGCCACCGCGGTCAAGAGCTGAACCGGTGACCGGTCGCACCGAATGGCCGGGTGACGGCCCCGACTCGTCGAGGGCCGAGAAGGAGCCGTCACCCCAGGATCCGGCTGAGCGGGCGCGGGCGATCTGTCTGCGCCTGCTCACCGGGACCCCCCGCACGCGCAAGCAGCTCGCCGACGCACTGCGCAAGCGGGAGATCCCCGACGAGGTGGCGGAGGAAGTCCTCTCCCGCTTCGAGGACGTCGGGCTCATCGACGACGCGGCGTTCGCCGGGGCCTGGGTGGAGTCCCGCCATCACGGCCGGGGCCTCGCCCGTCGGGCGCTCGCCCGCGAGCTGCGGACCAAGGGGGTCGAGCCGACCCTCATCCAGGAGGCGGTGGAGCAGCTCGACTCCGAGCAGGAGGAGGCCAGAGCGCGCGAGCTCGTGGCCCGCAAGCTGAGAGCCACCCGCGGTCTCGAGCGCGACCGGCGGCTGCGCCGGCTCGCCGGGATGCTCGCCCGCAAGGGGTACCCGGAGGGCATGGCCCTCCGCGTCGTCCGCCAGGCGCTGGAGGCCGAGGGCGAGGACACGGACGGTCTCGACGAGTCCTTCTGATCCCCGGGGGAGATCAGAAGGACTCGGACGGGGCCGGGGGAGCGGGTGCGGGCGTGGGCTGGAGCAGGGACCAGGACTCTGCCTCCGGCTCCGGCTGAATCCCGGGGCGCGGCCGGGAGCCGGGCCATGGATGGCGGGACCGGCAGGCCGGCCGTTCTGTCCGGCAGGCCGGAGCGTTCCGTCAGGTGCCGCTTCGGGGGAGGAGGACCGGGAGGCCCGCCCCCTTCCAGGCCTGGAAGCCGCCGATCAGGTCGGTCGCCCGGTGGAGGCCCAGGCGGCGCAGGGATTCGGTCGCCAGGGAGGAGGCGTAGCCCTCGTTGCAGAGGACGATCACTCTCAGGTCGTGGCTGTCCGCCTCCGCCGCGCGATGGCTGCCCTGGGGGTCGAGCCGCCATTCCAGTTCGTTGCGTTCCACGACCAGGGCGC
Organism: Streptomyces sp. NPDC001728; assembly: GCF_040297565.1. NCBI lineage: Bacteria > Bacillati > Actinomycetota > Actinomycetes > Kitasatosporales > Streptomycetaceae > Streptomyces > Streptomyces sp. NPDC001728. The sequence goes on along the minus strand of NZ_JBEOZK010000013.1, from coordinate 149,888 downwards.
CCGGGATCAGGCCGTCCCGTTCGCGCAGGGCCGCGTAGCGGGTGTCCACCAGGAGCGCGTCGCCCGCCTCGCAGGCCTCGTGGGCGGCGCGGGGGTCGATCCGGTCGATGCCCGCCCTGACCCGTTCCAGGAGTTCGTCTATGCCGACGCGTTCGTCGCTCACTGCCAGTCCTCCGGGCGCTCGACCTGCTCCAGGCGGAGTACCGCGCCCGTCCGGCTGAACCGCCGGATCAGCGGGAGCGGCGGGTAGTAGGCGTGCACCGAGACCGCGTGGGTGTCCGGGGACTCGTTGAGCACCTCGTGCACATGGTGGCGGCCGAAGGAGCGGCCTCCGCCCTCCGCCAGCCGCCGGGAGCGGTCGAGGTCCTCGGCCAGTTCCAGTGTCCTCCAGCCGCTCGCCGGCAGCCGGACCGCGAGCGCGTGCTCGGTCAGCGTGCCGCGTGCGGTGGCGAAGGCGCCCCGCGACTCGGCGTGGTCGTGCCAGCCGGTGCCGGTGCCCGGCGGCCAGCCGATGAGCCAGGCCTCACTGCCGCCGGGCCCTTCGAGCCGTACCCAGGTACGGCCCTCGGGGTCGAGCGGGAGGGAGTCGACCAGGTCCCGGTCCGCCGCCGTGCGCCGGACGAAGTCGAGGAGATCCGCCTCCGTCGGTGCGCCGGAGGGGCGGGAAGTGGTCGCGGCCGAACTCGCGCCGTCGGTGCGGGAGTTCGGGGCGCTCGGGTTGTGGGCGGTGTTCGAGGTGCGTGTGGCGGGCGTCGAAGGCGACACGGGTGACCGTCCTGGGTTCGCTGAGGGCGCGCGGCGGCGGCACGGCACACGGAACTGTGTCCGGTGGCGGGGCGCGCGTGGGGAAAGGGCGAGATCAGCAGGACGGGCGACACACGCAGCCCGCGTAGCGGACGAGGTCCATATGGACCCTCCGCCACAGGCGCGCATAGGTGTCGGTCACGCTCCGGAGTACACCATGCGCGCCCTCGGGAATCAACGCATGTCCGCTGTGCGGTCACTCCCCGTGGACACTCCGGGGGCGGGTCCGGCCGCCGAAGCCGCCTTCGAGCCGGGCTCCAGCTCCGCACCCGTGCCCGCACCCGGACCCTCGTCCGAATCCGCCTCCGCCGTCGGTGAGCCGCCGCGCGCCGCGTCCGCCGCCGCGTACAGCTCCTCGGGGCGGACCCCGGAGAACGCGGCGACCAGGTGCCCGTCGGGCCGTACCAGCAGGACGGCGTGGGCCGGTGCGCCCGGGTACGCCTCCGTGACCAGGACCTCGGCCTTCGCCGGGAGGGCGCGTACCGCCTCTTCGAGCCGGGGCATCACACCCGCGCCGCGCCAGTGGCGGCGGTCCCACACCCCGGTGCCCGGGGCGACCAGGAGGACGAGGAGGCGGCCCTGACCGAGCCGGTCCCTGAGCCGCACGGTCGTGCCGTCGGGGGCGGTCACGCGGACGTCCTCGACCGGGGCGCCCGTCGGGGTGCCCACCGGGATCCGTCCCTCGGTGGGCGCCGGGGCGAGGGGGGAATGCGGGTACGCGGGGGGCGCGCCGAGCGGGCCTCGCCCCACGTGGCCGTCGGTGAGCAGGGCGTCGTGGCCCCGCCCGGCGCCCGGCAGATAGGTCCGCAGCCCGCCGCCGCCGCGCAGAGCCGGCAGTGACTGGTCCGCCGCCCGCAGCCGGTGGGCGACGGCCGACCGGCGCTCGCTCTGGTAGCTGTCGAGCAGACGGTCCGAGGCGCCGTGGTGCCAGGTGAGGGCGAGCTTCCAGGCCAGGTTGTCGACGTCCCTGAACCCCTCGTCGAGGCCCTGGGTACCGACCGCGCCCAGCAGATGCGCGGCGTCCCCGGCGAGCAGGACCCGGTCGACCCGCCAGCGGCGGGCGAGCCGCTGGTGCAGGGTGTGCACGCCGGTGTCGATGAGTTCGTACGGGGGCGTCACCCCGTCGCACCAGCCGGCCAGGGTCTCGCGGATGCGGGCGACCAGCGCGTCGGGGGTGACCAGGTCGCCCCGGGGAGGCAGCAGCCAGTCGATCCGCCACACCCCGTCGGGCAGCGGGCGGGCGGTGATCTCCTCGGCCGCGCCGCGCCACGAGGGCTGACGGTGCAACAGGGCCTCGCCGGGCCAGGGGAGTTCGGTGCGGAGGGCGGCGACGGCATGGCGTTCCACGGCCGTACGGCCGGGGAAGCGGATGCCGAGCAGTTTGCGGACGGTCGAGCGGGCGCCGTCGCAGCCGACGAGGTGGCTGCCGCGCCACCAGGTGCCCTCCGGGCCACGGGTGTGGGCGACGACCCCGTCCCGGTCCTGCTCGACGGTGTCGAGCCGGGCCTCGGTGACGAGTTCGACGAGCTTCTGGCGGGAGATGGCGTCGCGCAGTCCGCGCGACAGGGCGTGCTGGGGGATGTGCAGCGGAGCGGCCGGCGCGGAGGGCGCGGCCGGGTCCTCCGACCACTCCTCCGTACCGCCGAGTCCCAGGTCGAGGGCGAGATGGCGGACGACCTGACGGCGGCGCATGCCGCGCCAGCCGACCCAGCGGACGCCCTCGTCACGGAGGGTGGTGCAGCCAAGCCGCTCGACCATGGCGGCCGTGTCGGCGCGCAGGACGACGCTGCGGGCGGGGCGGGGTTCGTCCTTGCCGGTGCCCTCGTCGAGGACGACGCTGGGCACGCCCTGCGCGGCGAGCGCGAGGGAGAGCGCGAGGCCGACCGGCCCGGCGCCCACGATGATCACCGGGTCCACGGCGCGGCTCCTGACGGCCGGACGGTCATGGGGGCAGCACAGCTGAGTGTGGCACGAGCCCGGTGCTTGATCACAGACCGTATGCAACCTATTGAGGGTGCTTGCGTCAAGTGACAGGGTGGGCGCGGTGCGGCCGACCTGAAGTCGGTACCGCTCCGGCCCACCCCGGACGCCCCACGGACCCCTTCGGGACCGGGCGCCGCTGTCGTCCCGTGGACCTCTGCGACGACGGGTGGGCGCTGTCGTCCCGCGGGTCCCCGAGGCATCGGACGCCGCTGTCGTCCCGCTGACCTCTGTGACGTCAGCCGCTGGCCGCGTCGGTCTTCGCCTCGGTGGCTCCGGCCGGGGCGTCGACGGCTCCGCCCTGGGCCGGGATGGCCGCCGCGGCAGACTTCTTGCCCCGTCGCAGGCGCTTCTCCAGGCGGCCGGCGAGGCCGGTGACGATCGCGTTGACGACGATGTAGATCAGCGCGATGACCGTGAAGGTGGCGATCGTGTTGGCGCCGTAGTTCGCAGTGATCTGTCGGTTCTGGCTGAGCAGCTCCGCGTACCCGAGCAGTGCGCCGCCGAGCGCCGTGTCCTTGACGATCACGACGAGTTGGCTGACCAGGGCCGGCAGCATCACGGTCACGGCCTGCGGAAGCAGGACGTACAGCATGGTCTGACCCTTGCGCATGCCGAGCGCGACGGATGCGTCGCCCTGGCCCCGGGGCAGCGAGAGGACTCCGGCCCGGACGACCTCTGCGATGACCGAGGCGTTGTAGAGCACCAGGGCGGTGACGACCGCGTACAGCGGGCGGAAGTCGGAGCTGACGGCCGTGAACTCGCGGTAGACGGCGCTCGCGAACATCATCAGGAGCAGCACGGGAATGGCGCGGAAGAACTCCACGACCGCGCCGACGGGCACTCGGACCCAGCGGTGGTCGGAGAGCCGGCCGATGCCGAGCAGGGCACCGAGGGGCAGCGCGATCAGGATGGAGAGCGCGGCTGCTTTGAGGGTCTCCAACAGGCCGGGCAGCAGATACGTCGTCCAGACGCGGGAGTCGGTGACGAACGGACTCCACTTCTCGGCCGCCAGCTGGTTCTTGTCGGCCAGGGCGGACAGCACCCACCAGGCAAGCAGGCCGAGGACCGCGAGGAAAGCGATCGTGTAGAGGAGATTGCGCCGCTTGGCGCGTGGTCCGGGGGTGTCGTACAGGAGGGAACTCATCGCTTCACCGCCAGTCGCTTGGCCACCCAGCCCAGGACGAGGCCGGTGGGGAGGGTGAGGACGATGAAACCGAAGGCGAAGACCGCGAAGACCGCGAAGAGCGCGTCGGTCTCGTTCTCGATCATCTCCTTCATCAGGAACGCCGCCTCGGCCGCGCTGATGGAAGCCGCCACGGTGGTGTTCTTGGTGAGGGCGATCAGAACGTTGGCGAGCGGCGTCACCACCGCGCGGAACGCCTGGGGGAGTACTACCAGGGTCAGTACCTGGGTGAAGCTCAGGCCCAGCGCGCGCGCCGCCTCGGCCTGACCGGGCGGGACGGTGTTGATGCCAGAGCGCAGTGCCTCGCACACGAAGGTGCCGGTGTATGCGACGAGTCCGAGGATGGCCAGTCGGAAGCCGATCGACTCGGAGCCCTCGGCGCCGAGCGTGATGCCGAGCGTCTGGTCGAGACCGAGGGAACAGGCCACGATGACCACGGTCAGCGGGGTGTTCCGGACGAGGTTGACGTACGCGGTGCCGAAGGCCCGCATGAGAGGTACCGGGCTGACCCGCATGGCGACCAGGGCGGTGCCCCAGATCAGCGAGCCGATCGCCGAGTAGAAGGCGAGCTGCGCCGTCACCCAGAAGGCGCCGAGCAGGTCGTACTGCCCGGAATCAAGAAAGTCGAACACGATGCCCGCGCTCTCCCCTGGTGGTCGGTCGGGTGTGAAGGCCGGTGCGTGGGCAGCGGCAGGTGCCGGTGCGACGGCCGCCCCTGAGGAGGCGACCGTCACGGCCGGAGCGGGTCAGGTCAGCTCTCGACCTTCGGCGCGGGCTCGTACTTGTAGCCGGAGGGGCCGAAGTTCTGCTTGACGAGCTTCTCCCAGGTGCCGTCGGAGACCATCTTCTCCAGCGCCTTGTTGATCTTGCCGCGCAGCTCGTCGTCGCCCTTCTTGACGCCGATGCCGTACTTCTCGTCGCTCATCCGGAGGCCGACGAGCTTGAACTTGCCCTGGTTCTCCTTCTGCGCGGCGTAGCCGGCGAGGATGGAGTCGTCGGTGGTCAGGGCGTCGACGCGCTTGTTCTCCAGGCCGGTCAGGCACTCGGAGTAGCCGCCGAGCTGGCGGAGGTCGGCCTTCGGGGCGAGCTTGTCCCGGACGTTCTGCGCGGAGGTCGAGCCGGTGACCGAGCAGAGCTTCTTGGAGTTGAGGTCCTCGACCTTGGTGATCGAGCTGTCGTCGGCGCGCACGAGCAGGTCCTGGTGGGCCAGGAAGTACGGACCGGCGAAGTCGACCTCCTTCTTGCGCTTGTCGTTGATCGAGTAGCTGGCGACGACGAACTTGACGTCACCGTTCTTGATCAGGTTCTCGCGCTCGGCGCTCGGCGCCTGCTTGAAGGTGATCTTGTCCTCGGAGTAGCCGAGCTCCTTGGCGACATAGCGGGCGACGTCGACGTCGAAGCCGGCGTACGTGCCGTCCGGGGTCTTCAGGCCCAGGCCGGGCTGGTCGAACTTGATGCCGATGGTGATCTTGTCGCCGTTGCTGCCGGAGTCCGATCCGCTGCCGCAGGCGGTGGCGGTCAGGGCGAGGACGACGGCGGCCGCGGCGGCGGCGGAGGTGCGACGAAGCATCATCGAGGAATGTCCCTTGGATAGAAGTGAGTGGGGAAGGATAGGCCCGAACTCGCTCAGTGGTGAAGGATCTTGGAGAGGAAGTCCTTGGCCCGGTCGCTCCGCGGGTTGCTGAAGAACTCCTCGGGCGTCGCCTGCTCGACGATGCGTCCGTCGGCCATGAAGACGACCCGGTTGGCGGCCGAGCGGGCGAAGCCCATCTCGTGGGTCACGACCACCATCGTCATGCCCTCCTGCGCCAGTTGCTGCATGACCTCGAGGACCTCATTGATCATCTCGGGGTCGAGCGCCGAGGTCGGCTCGTCGAACAGCATCACCTTCGGGCCCATCGCGAGCGCGCGGGCGATGGCCACGCGCTGCTGCTGGCCGCCGGAGAGCTGCGCCGGGTACTTGTCGGCCTGGGTGCCGACGCCGACCCTGTCGAGCAGGGTGCGGGCCTTCTCCTCGGCGGCCTTCTTCTCCGTCTTGCGGACCTTGATCTGCCCCAGCATCACGTTCTCGAGCACCGTCTTGTGCGCGAAGAGGTTGAACGACTGGAAGACCATGCCGACGTCGGAACGCAGCCGGGCGAGCTCCCGGCCCTCCGCGGGCAGCGGCTTGCCGTCGATGGTGATGGTGCCGGAGTCGACGCTCTCCAGCCGGTTGATCGTGCGGCACAGCGTCGACTTGCCGGACCCGGAAGGTCCGATGACGACCACGACCTCGCCGCGGGTGATCGTCAGATCGATGTCCTGGAGGACATGCAGTGCGCCGAAGTGCTTGTTCACGCCGGACAGTACGACCAGGTCGTCCGTGGCACGCGGGGTGTCCTCGGGCCCCCTGGGCACGGACTTGGACACTGACTCTCCGCTCATCGGCACTTGCTCCGTCCTCCTCGGTTGGGGAGGACACTAGAGACCCGATGTGATGACCGTCATCACATCTGAGCGGAAATTGAGGATAACGATCCGGCCGCGACCCCGACACAGTGCGTGAACGGGACACTCCGGGCCGTACCGGCCGCATAACGGAAACGCCGCCGTCGCAGGGGGACACTTGACTGTGACACCGATGTTCGGTGTTCATGCCCTGGTACCACCTGGTACACAGAGAGCCGCTCATCAGCCCGTCACCACGGAGGAGGTACGTATGCGACTGCTGCTCGTCGAGGACGACGACCACGTCGCCGCCGCCCTCTCCGCGATCCTCGCCAAGCACGGGTTCACTGTCACCCACGCCCGCAGCGGCGAGGAGGCGCTCCAGGCCGTGCTGCCCACCGCGCAGGGCGAGCGCCCCTCGTACGGGGTGATCCTGCTCGACCTCGGTCTCCCCGACCAGGACGGCTACCAGGTCTGCGGCCGCATCCGGAAGCTCACCACCACCCCGGTGATCATGGTCACCGCGCGCGGCGACGTACGCTCCCGGATCCACGGGCTCAACCTCGGCGCCGACGACTACGTCGTCAAGCCCTACGACCCCGGCGAGCTCCTCGCCCGCATCCACGCCGTCAGCCGGCGCAACGCAGGCCCCGAGGAGGCGGCGGGCAGCGGCGCTCCCGCCGACGGCACGCAGCTGCGGCTCGGCTCCGTCACCATCGAGCTGCCCACCCGGCGGGTCAGCGTCGAGGGCGAGAGCATCGCGCTCACCCGCAAGGAGTTCGACCTGCTCGCCCTCCTCGCCCAGCGCCCCGGAGTCGTCTTCCGCCGCGAACAGATCATCAGCGAGGTCTGGCGCACCAGTTGGGAAGGGACCGGCCGCACCCTGGAGGTGCACGTCGCCTCCCTGCGCTCCAAGCTCCGGATGCCCGCCCTGATCGAGACCGTGCGGGGCGTCGGCTACCGCCTGGTCGCCCCCGCCGCGTAACCGCCGGACGGCTCCTTCGTGCGCACCCGCCTGCTTCCGCTGCTCATCGTCCTGATGGCCGGCGTCCTGCTCGCCCTCGGCTTCCCGCTCGCCGCCAGCCTCGCCGCCGCCGAACAGCAGCGGGTCGTCGTTGACCGGCTCGACGACGCCGCGCGCTTCGCCGCGCTCGCCCAGTTCGTCCGCGAGACCAGCCCCGGAACCGACGAGCGGCGGGCCACCCTCGGCGGCGAACTCGCCAGCTACCACGACGTGTACGGGATCCGGGCCGGGATCTTCTACCGCGACAACCGGTCCATGGCCGCCGCCCCCGAGGACTGGGTCGTCCCGTACGACGGAGAGGGCCGGCGCGCCTTCAACGAGGCGCTGCTCGGCCGCCGCAGCCACGACCCGCCCCAGGTGTGGCCCTGGCAGGGCCATGCCCGGCTCACCATCGCCTCCCCGGTCGTCCGCGACGGGGACGTCGTCGCCGTCGTCGTCACGGACTCGCCCACCGGGCCGCTGCGGAGCCGCATCCTGCGCGGCTGGCTGCTGATCTTCGCGGGCGAGGCGGCGGCCATGCTGCTCGCCGTCGGCGCGGCGTTCCGGCTCACCGGGTGGGTACTGAGGCCGGTCCGCGTCCTCGACTCCGTCACCCACGACATCGCCACCGGGCGCATGAACTCCCGGGTCGCCGCGACCGGAGGACCGCCCGAACTGCGGCGCCTCGCGCTCTCGTTCAACGAGATGGCCGACAACGTCGAGGAGGCCCTCGAACAGCAGCGGGCCTTCGTCGCCGACGCCTCCCACCAGCTGCGCAACCCGCTCGCCGCGCTGCTCCTGCGGATCGAGCTGCTCGCCATGGAGCTGCCCGAGGGCAACGAGGAGATCGCCTCCGTACGGACCGAGGGCAAGCGCCTCTCGCAGGTCCTCGACGACCTTCTCGACCTGGCGCTCGCCGAGCACGCGGCGGCGGAGCTGCGACTGACCGATGTCGGCGCGCTCGCCGCCGAGCGGGTCGCGTCCTGGCGGCCGGTCGCCGACGACAAGGGCGTCGCGCTCACCGGGGAGTGCGGGGCGGTCACGGGGTGGGCGGACCCGGTCGCGCTCTCCAGCGCGCTCGACGCGGTGATCGACAACGCGCTGAAGTTCACGCCCGCCGGTGAGGAGGTCTCGGTCGCCGTCTCCCTGGTGTCCGGCGGGAAGGGCGTGGCCGTCGTCGTCGCCGACCACGGCCCCGGCCTCACCGACGAGGAGCTGAGCCGGGTCGGAGACCGCTTCTGGCGCTCGGGCCGGCACCAGAACATCAAGGGATCGGGACTCGGCCTCTCCATCACCCGCGTCCTGCTCACGGCTGGCGGCGGCGGCATCGCCTTCGCGCCGAACGAACCGCACGGGCTGAGGGTGACGGTGACGGTGCCCCGGGTCCTCCGAGGGACTTGAAGCGTGTGCTCGTCGAGGGGTGGCGCTCCACCGAGATTCCCCGATGGAGCGCCACGCCGGCCGTCCGGGCCGAGCCCGACGTCTAGTAGCCGCGCGTGGTGATGCCACCCGACTTAACGATGGTGAATTCCGGGCAGTAGACGATGGACTTGCCCGAGGTCTGCCAGGACGTGGGTTCGAGAATTACGTCCTGGCCACCGAGAAACGGGGTACATATGACGACGGCCTTGTACCTTCCGCCATTGGAATTGCTACACGAAGCCTGCCATCCTTCCATACCCGCGTAGGGGCCCTTATAGTACTTGTTGGTGCACCCGGTTGGATGCGCCGTGGCAGATGCGGGGGCTGCAATGGAAGTGGCTGTGCCGGCAATGCCGAGAACTGCTGCCGCAGTGGCAGTGATCAACGCCCTGTACGAATTCTTCATCTCTGATGCACCTTTCTCAGCTCTTGTTGGAGAAGGATGTTTCGACGCCTGCGGACATGGTTCGGTAGGAACCGTTGCAGTAGGCGTTTGACATGCCGAACTGCCTCCAGGGGCCGCTGAACCATAAGACCTTTCCGGTCTCGGCTTCTTTGCATATTGCTGTGGCTCGGTATGATCCGCCGTTGTCCTTGTTGCAAGAGGCGGTTGTCATCCACGTGCTTACCACTTCGTACCTGCAGCCGCTCGGATGTGCCGTGGCGCCGGCTTCGGAAGCCGATGCGGTCGCCGCGGGACCGATTGGGAACAGTCCGGTTAGTGCGGTGCCCAGTGCTGCTGCAGTAATCGATCGCCGAATAGTGGTGGCGGTCAGCAAATCAATCCACCTGTCTTCGTTGAGGAACGATTCCTTGCTTCCTTTTGTCGAGTCTGCAAGGAGTCTGATTCGGCACCCGGTGGGTGCGGTGCTTTTTTCCTTCGGTCGGAACCTTCAACTTGCTTGGTCAAGACCATTTCATAGCGATCAGGGGAAGGCAATCGGATTCGGAAGGATCTGAGGGTTACTTGAGCATTGGCCCCTGCGAGGGTTCGCCAAATGGAGGGAAAAGGGGGCGTAAGGGAAATCTTGAATAACTGAATGAAATGGTTCCGGAATTGATGACTGAATTTCTGTTCAGGCATTTCAGGACGCGCTTTGGCGTAAATCTTTCGATGGGGTTCGTTGATCGACTCCGCGTGTCCGCAGGCGGGACGCCGAAGGGGTGACCCGTTGTTCCCGCGACCTCCGGTTGCATCACGAGGGTCACGGCGTGGCTGGTGTGATCACGCTGTCGAAGCCCTGGGGGCCTCGTTCGCGGGATTGGGTCATCGCCTGTTCGACAGGCCTGCGATCGTGCCGGTGGTGTGTGGACGCCGCCCACAGGGGTGGCCGCGGGTCTAGTGCTGGAGGACAGCAGCCACGCTGATCGCGACGTAGTGGCGAACGAACGTGACAGCGCGCCAGTGCGCCCTCGCTCATCGTGGACGCAGCCTGATTCCGGCCCTGGCTCCGGCCGAGAAGCCCAAGAACTACCGGTGCTCGGCCAACCCCACTATGCCGTCGTCGAAGTCGCGCACGCCGGACCACCCCGTCAGGGCTTCACCGAGCGGTAGTAGCGGCGGGCGCCGTCGTGCAGGGGGAGGGGTTCCGTGTAGACGGCGGTCCTGAGGTCCACCAGTTGGGCCGGGTGGACCCGCCTGCCGATGCCGTCCCGGCTCCCGATCACCGTACGGGTGAAGCCCTCCACCAGGTCCGTATCGGCCTCCACCGTCGTGACCAGCAGGTTCGCCACCGCCAGGGTCTCGATCGGACGGCCGTCCTGCGCCTTGGCGTACGCGTCGGCCGGGATCACCGCCGACCGGTAGTGACGGGTCGACTCGCCCACGTCGTGGAGCCGGGCCACGAGGCCCGCGTCCAGCGGGATCAGACGGACCGGGGTGCGCTCGGACAGCTTCTGGACCGCCTCGGTGGGCAGGCCGCCCGACCAGAAGAAGGCGTCGAGCTCGCCCCTCTCCAGCCGCCCCGGCATGGTGTCGATGCCCGCGGAGACCGGTTCGATGTCGCGTACGGGGGTGAGGCCCGCCGCCGCGAGGACCCGGTCGGCGATCAGCCGCACGCCGGAGCCGTCCTGGCCGACGCCCACCTTCAGACCGCGCAGGTCCCGTACCGACTGCACCGAGGAGCCCTTGCGCACCACGAGCTGCACGTAGTCGTCGTAGAGGCGGGCGCAGCCGCGCAGCCGCTCGAAGCCGGGCCTGCGCTCCCGCTGGTACTGGGCCACCGCGTCGGCCGTCGCGACGGTGAAATCGGCCTCGCCGGAGGCCACCCGGGCCAGGTTCTGCTGGGAGCCCTCGCTGTCCTTGAGCCGTATCGAGACCTTGGGAAGGTCCTTGGCCAGGGCCTGCTGGAGCAGCTCGCCGTACCGCTGGTAGACGCCGGTGGGGACACCCGTACTGAAGGTGACCGTTCCGCTGGGCACGGGGGGACCGAAGGGCATCAGCCACCACACCAGCACCCCGCACACCGCGAGCAGCGCGGCCGAGACCGCCAGGACACGGCGGCGGACGGCACGGGAGAGCGAGGCGGACATGCGGCGATAGTGCCAGCCGGGTGCTGGTCCTGGCCAGCGTCAAAGGGGTCCGCCCGTGCGGGGCCGACGAGGGCCCCGCACGGGCGGACAGCATCAGAAGCCGTCGGGCACCAACGCACGCGGCGCCGGGGGCCGGGCGCCCGGCGGCGGTTCAGGACGGTGCCGGACAGCGGTGTCAGTACGCGAAGCCCGACTTGCCCGTCATCGTCGTCGTGACGTGCGTGATGCCGCTGCCCGGCGGCAGCGCCGTGGTCGTGCCCGTGGGCACCGTCGTGGAGCCGTCACCGAGCTGGGCGGTCCCGTTGGCGCCCCAGCCGATCACCGAGCCGTCGTCGAGCGAGGCCAGGGTGAAGTCCGCGCCGCCCGCGATGCTCTGGACGCCCTGGAGGGAGTCCAGGACGACCGGGGTGGTGCGGTTGGCGTTCGTGCCGTCACCGAGCTGCCGGTCGGTGTTCTTGCCCCAGCCGGCCACACTGCCGTCGTCGAGGACGGCGAAGCCGGACGCGGAGGTGGCGAAGATCTTGGCCACCGCGTCGAGGTAGGCGACATCGACGGGCTTGTTGCTGTCGGTGGTGGAGTCGTTGCCGAGCTGGCCCTCGGCGCCCTTGCCCCAGGTCTTCACGATGCCGTCGGCGGTGAGCGCGATCACATGGTCGCAGCCGACCGCGATCGACTCCACGTCGATCAGGTCCGGGACCTTCTGCGGGGTCTCGCGCGTGGTGTTGTTGCCGGTGCCCAGGCGGCCGTTGTCACCCTTGCCCCAGGTCCATACCGTGCCGTCCTGCCGGAGCGCCACGCTGAAGTCGCAGCCCGCTCCGACGTCCTTCACCTTGTCCAGGCTCTGCACCGGGATGGGGTTCTTGTATGGGTTGGTGGTGTCCTGGCCGGTGCCCAGCTGCTTGGAGGCGTTGCTGCCCCAGGCCAGGATCCGGCCGCCCTTGACGGCGAGGACGTGGTTGAGGCCCGCGGAGACCTCGGCGACCCCGGAGAGTCCGGCGACGGTCGCGGGGAAGCTCTGGGCGGTGGTGGTGCCGTTGCCGAGCTGGCCGGTGGTGTTGGAACCCCAGCTCTTGACGGTGCCGTCCTTGAGGAGCGCGACGGCGAAGGCGTTCGCGGCGGCGGCGGCTCCGCCACCGCCACCGGACATCTCGCGCACGTCGTCGCGGGTGATGCCGGTGACGGCCGCGGGGGTCTGCTGGGCGAGGACGCTGCCGTTGCCGAGCTGGCCCTGGGCGTTCTCGCCCCAGGCGCGTACCCAGGGGTCGGTGCCGGCGGCGACCGCGGGGGTGGTGGTGAGGGCCGCGAGGGACAGCGCGGCGAGGAGGGTGAGACGCAGGGGTGGGGTCATCTGCGTGCCTTTCTGGTTCGTGGGGGTCAGCAGGCGTAGCTGGACTTGTTCGCGACCGAGGCGGCGACGTGGGACGTGCCGCTGTTCGGAGGCAGGGCCGTGACCGGGGTGGGGGACGAGGTGGTGGTGCCGTCGCCGAGCTGGCCGTTGCTGTTGTTGCCCCAGGCGAGTACGGACCCGTCGGCGAGGACCGCGAGGGTGTGCTGCCAGCCGTCGGCCATCTCCTGGACGCCGGTCAGGCCGGGGAGGGGGACGGGCGTCGTCCGGTCGACGGCGCCGCCGTCGCCGAGCTGGCCTTCACCGTTCCATCCCCAGGCGCGCACACTGCCGTCGTCCAGCAGCGCGTAGCTCTGGTAGGAGCCCGCGAAGACCTTTGTGACGCCGTCCAGATGCCGTACGTCGACGGGTACGGGACTGTCCTCGGTGCTGTCGTTCCCGAGCTGGCCCTTGCTGTTGTAGCCCCAGGTCTTGACCGTTCCGTCGGCGGTGAGGGCGAGGGTGTGGGTGCATCCGGCGGAGATGGCGACCACGTCGTCGAGACCGGGCACCTTCTGGGGGGTGTTCCGGTCGGTCCTGGTACCGAGGCCCAGCTGTCCGTTGGCGTTCCTGCCCCAGGTCCAGACGGTTCCGTCCTCCCGAAGCGCGACCGAGTGGTTGCAGCCGCCCGACACGTCCGTGACCCTGTTCAGGCTCTGGACGGCGGCGGGGCGGGTCGCCGGGCCGTCCTTGTCGGCGGTGGTGGCCCCATTGCCGAGCTGCCCGTAGGCGTTGGTGCCCCAGGCCAGGACGCGTCCGCCGCGCACCGCGAGGGCGAACGGGCCGCCGGCGGCGGAGATCGAGGACACCCCGGAGAGCCCCGCGACCTTCGCGGGGAAGCCCTGCTGGACGGTGGTGCCGTTGCCGAGCTGCCCCGAGGTGTTGCCGCCCCAGGACAGGACGGTGCCGTCGTTCAGCAGCGCGAGGGCGAAGGAAAGGTTGCTGTTGAAGCCGCCGGCGGAGAGCTCGCGGACGTCGCCGCGGGCGACTCCGGGGACGGAGCCCGGGGTGGTCTGGTCGAGGATGGTGCCGTTGCCGAGTTGGGCGCCGACGTTCAGGCCCCAGGCCCGTACCCATGGATCACTCGGCTCGGCGTGTGCGGGGGTGGCCAGGGCGGCCAGGGCGACGGCCGTGCCGATCACGGCCCGTACGCACGCGCGGTACGTCATGCCGGTCACCGGCCTCAGTACGCGTAGGTCGTGTTGCCGCCCAGGGAGACGGCCACGTTCTTGATCGCCGAGCCCTCGTTGAGGATCTTCACCGACTCGTAGCGCGAGACCGTCGTGCCGTTGCCGAGCTGGCCCTCGCTGTTGTTGCCCCAGGCGAAGACGTCGTCCGCCGTGACGGCGACGCCGTGCCGGGCGCCCGCCGCGAGGTGCTGGACGCCTTCGAGGCGCGGGATCTCGACCGGGGCCGTGCGGTTGGTGCGGGAGACGTTGGAGTCGAAGGCCTCGTCGGACTCCAGGAGTTGGCCGTACTGGTTGTTGCCCCAGCCCCAGACGTGGCTGTCGCTGGTCTTCACGTAGTTGTGGAAGGCGCCCGCCTCGATGTCCGAGACGCCCTCCACCCAGTCGACGTCCACGGGGACGGTGGAGGACTTGGTGGAGGAGTTGCCGAGCTGGCCGTAGAGGTTGTAGCCCCAGGACTTGACCGTGTCGTCGGAGGTCAGGGCGAGCGCGTGGTAGCAGCCCGCGTCGATCTCCACGATGTTCTCCAGACCCACGACCTGCCGGGGTACGGAGCTGGTGGCGCGGCTGCCGGTGCCGAGCTGACCGTGGATGCCGCGGCCCCAGGCGTACACCTTGCCGTTCTCCAGGAGGGCGAGGCTGAAGTCGCAGCCCGCCGAGATCTGCTTCACCTTGGGCATGCCCTGGACGCGGTCGGGGACGGTGCGGCTGTCGCCGGTGCGGTTGTTGCCGAGCTGGCCGTAGGCGTTGTCGCCCCAGGAGTAGACCTGGCCGCTGGTGTCGAGTGCCAGGGCGTGCTTGCCGCCTGCCGCGATGTCCTTGATGTTCGTCAGGCGCGGGACGGTGGTCGGCACGGTCTGGTTGGTGTTGCCGCCGTTGCCGAGCTGGCCCGCGGAGTTGTGGCCCCAGGACTTGACGGTCTTGTCGGTACGGGCGAGGGCGAAGGAGTCGGCCGACGAGGTGCCGCCGGCCGACATCTGGTCGACGTCGCCGCGGAAGAGGCTGGTGACCGAGGTCGGGCTGAGGCTGTCGGCGAGGGTGCCGTTGCCCAGCTGGCCGGTGCGGCCGGCGCCCCAGCTCAGCACGGTCGGGTTGCCCTCGTTGGCGGTCGCCGCGGGGGCGAGCGCGGGCAGGGTGGTGAGCGCGGCGGCCGTGACGACGGCGGCGAGGAACGGCCGGGCGCGCCGCCCGCTGCGCGGAGGAACCGCGTGCGGGAGGGAGGGTCGTGAACGGGACATGGCTCTGCTCTCCTTCGACGGGGACATACGGGAGCGCGGCGGCCGGCCCGTGCCGTCCGCGGGGAGGGCGGAGACGTACGGAGCCGGTCGCGGGTCATGCGAACACGGCGTGCCGGACCCCGGGCACGGGTCGCCCAAGGCCTGGTGCGACGGCCGGGACGGGGCCGCCGGGCACATGAGCAGACTGTCCGAGAATGATCACCGGGGCGAGCCGGAATCGCTGAAACACCCGTTTGTCGGACCTCCGTTCGGGGTGGTGAACGGGGGGCGCACTCGCCCCCGGAGCGGGCCGTGCCGGGACGGCTCCGCCGAGGGGCCGGCGGGCCGCCGAACGGCGGCGGCCGGGGGAGTGAGAGGCCCCGCCGCGTACGGTCGGCCGCCCTCTCGCCCGTACCCCCGAATCCCTACGAACGGGTGGACCGGCGGGCCCCGGGACCGGCCACCGGGCCCGCCCGGACCTGGCCGTCGGGGCGGCCCCGAGTGCGCTCCGCCGAAGTGGTGAGCGGCCCCCGGGGTGCGCGCCGCGCCGTGTGTCGCGCCGGGGTGCCGGGGCCCCGGCGGCTAGCGTCGGGATGCGCTCGGTGATCTTGAGGGCAGTCCCCTGTCCGCCCCTGGCGTCCCCACCCGAGCACTCCAACTCACCCCTGTCCCAAGGGAGTTCCCATGCCCGCACTGAAGGCGTCGGCACGCCGTGTGCTGACCGCGACCGTCCTCGCAGCCGCTCTCGCCCTGCCCCTGGCCACCGGCGCCCACGCCGAGGAGTGCAAGCCCGACGACCAGGCCTGCCAGGACAAGGAGAACAACGCCGAGCAGGCGAAGAAGATCGAGGAGGACCAGAAGAAGACGAAGGAGGCGGCCGGCAAGGCCGACAAGGACATCAAGGACGCCGGCAAGAAGCTGGACGAGTGCCCGCCCGACTCCTCCTCCTGCATGGGCAAGCTGACCGGCGGCAAGGAGGCCGCAGCGGAGCAGGGCCTCAAGGACATGACCGACACCATCTCCTCGAACGAGCCCGAGCCTGCGAACAACGCGGCCCAGGCCGTGACCTCGACCTGCGAGGCCTTCCCCGGCTCGCTGCCGCAGGGATCCACCGACCCGGGCCGGTCCCCCTTCCCGGTCGACCAGCTCTGCGGCCTCCTCGGCGACTGACCGCACCCCGCGCACGGCCCCCGCTCCCGCCCGGAAGCCGGTCCCGGGGCCGCGCCCGCGCACGTCCCCCGCTCCCGCCCGTCCGAAGGGAGCCGGGCGACCGAGCCGCACCCCGCGTACGTCCCCGCGTACGTCCCCGCGTACGTCCCCGCGTACGTCCCCGCGTAGCTCCCCGCGTACGTCCCCGCGTACGTCCCCGCGCACGTCCCCGCGCACGTCCCCGCGTACGTCCCCACTCCCATCCGTCCCGAAGGGAACCCCCGTCATGCCCGCGTGCCATCGCCGCGCCGCCCTGCTTCCCGCCCTCTCCGTCCTGCTCGGCCTCGCCGCCGCCTCCCTCGCGCCGCCCGCCGTCGCCGCCGAGGAGGAGGGGCCGGGCGAGACCCCCGTCGCCCGCGCCCTCACCGCCGACGGGCGCCCGGCCAAGGTCGCCGACGTCCTTGAGCACTGCGGCAGCAGGCGCTCCGCCTGCACCTTCGTCATCGACCCCAAGCTGGGCCGCGAGTACGTCACCGCCGTCAAGTCGCTCGGCAACGCGGTGATCAACTGCACCCAGAGCGACATGGCCGTCGACCGGACCGTCACCCTGAAGTCCGGCACCACCGACAACATCGGCGGCGAGATCTCCGGGAAGATCGCCGCCGAGGGCACGGTCAGCGCCTCCGGCGAGGTCAGCACCAACCTCTCCAACGACATCACCAGCGAGAACAAGACGCCCAACCTCAAGGACGGCCCCACCTCGACCAACGGGACCAAGACCTCCGTCTCCGGCGGCGCCAAGGCGTCCGGCTCGATGAGCGCCAAGCTCGCCTTCGAGGCCGCGTTCAAGGCCACGTACTCCAAGTCCTGGACCATCGAGAACACCGAGACGACCGCCTACAAGACCACCGTCAATGCGCACGACATGCTGGTCTTCGGCGCCAACGCCGCCATGCGGCGCGTGGTCGGCAGCCTCGTCGCCAAGTCCGGGCAGCGGATCATCGGCATCGCCGTGGACAGCCCCTCGATGGTCACCAGCAGCACGTTCATCGCGCAGACGTACGCCGCCCCGGCCGGCGTCTGCGGCGGTACGCGACCGGCAGGGAACACCGCGCCCGCCCCGGCTCCCGGCCCCGGCCCGGCCCCCGCGCCCGGCGCCGCCGCCGAGGTCCCCGCCGCGCGGGCGGTGCCCCCGGGCGCCGAGCCCAAGCGCGTCGTCGTCGTGCCCGCCGACGCCTCCTGACCCGGGAGAGGAACCCCATGAACCGCACCACGCTCCCGGCCCTCGTCGTTCTCGGCGCCACCGGAATGCTGCTGCCCGTCGCCCCCCTCTCGTACGGAGCGCAGGCCGCCCCCGCCGAGCAGGCCGTCCCCGTCCTCAACGGCGACTTCGCCGACCCGGTCATGAAGGGCGACGGCCCCACCACCGTCGGCCTGGACTTCTGGACCGGCCCCAACCAGCGCTATTCGCCCGCCGCTTCGGGCCGCACCGACGGCTCCCACGGCGTCGCCCTCCAGAAGGACGGCAACACGCTCAGGCAGCGGCTCAGAGGAGTCCGCGCCGGAGCCCAGGTCACCGTGACCTACGAGGACAGCCCGGCCGTCTCCAAGGAGTGCACCGGCGAACAGGTCGTCGACGGCCAGCCGTACGAGGTCAGCGGCTCCGGCGGCCCGGTTCGCGCGGTCACCACGGCCGGCGACCCCGACCGGGTGAAGGGCACGCCGGGCAAGGGCCGTTGGACCGGCCGCGCCTATGTGTTCACCGCCGACGAGAACGAGCCCGTGCTCACCTTCACCTCGCGCGTCACCGACTCCCGCACCCATGTCACCTGTACGCCGATGATCGCCCGCATCCGGGCGGTCGAGGTCCCGGTGGCCGTCGACAAGACCGTGAGCAAGACGGCGCTCGGCACCGCGGAGGCGTACAAGGGCAACGAACGCGAGAGCACCCTCCACAACGCCGCCGCCGCCTGCAACGGCGAGAACGCCTGCACCTTCCGGCCCGACACCCGGACCTCCTTCCGCTACTACGACAAGGCGCGGGTCGTCGGCGAGGCCTTCGTCAACTGCACCCGCAACACCCTGGAGCACAGCCGCCTCCTCTCGTACTCCGAGCGCAGCCACGACAGCATCGCCCAGACCTACGCCGACGCCGGCCTCGCGCTCCCCGAGGTGGCCCGGCTCCCCACCAGCGGGGTGCGGGAGGAGGACGAGAAGCGGGCCAAGGAGCGGCCGATGGCCGCGCAGTTCGCCCTCGCCTACGAGAAGGGCTGGCAGCGGCCCTGGCAGTGGTTCAGCAGCGACCGGCGGACGGTCGTGGAGCGGATCCAGCCCGGCGAGGTCAGCTGGGTCGAGACGCAGCCGAGCCGTGAGCGGGTCGAGGGATGGTTCGTCAGCAAGAAGGACGACTACCGGCTGCACGCCGTCGTCGACGGCCCCTCCCGGGCCGTGCCCGACCGGCTGCTCCAGCGCACCGGGCCCATGACGGAGGCCGAGAAGCAGCGCTGCACCGCCGCCCGGCCCTCGACCACCACCCCGGTGGACGCGGGTGCGCCCGCCTCCTCCAGCGACAAGGGCCTCCTGAGGATCCCGGCGCCGAAGGCCCCGGGCGCCCGGTCCTCGGACGGGGCGCTGCCGCTGGACTGACCGCCCGCGGGCCCCCTCCCGGCGGAGTGGCACGCCTGAGTCCCGGAAGCCCGGGGCTCGGGGCGACCGGGGCTCCGGGCGTCCGGGGCTCAAGACGTCCAACGGACGGCTACAGCCGCCGCATCCCGCGCTCAGCGACAGATGGAGCTGCCGGGCGACGGCCGCGTTGGTGTACCCCTGCGCGAGCACTTCCAGGATCTCCCGCTCGCGCGGGGTGAGCCGTGCGAGCGGGTCCGCGTGCGCGCTGCGGACGACCAGCTGCCGTACGACTCCGGGTCGATCGCCGCCCCGCCGGCGTGGACGCGTTCCAGCGCGTCGAGGAACTCCTTCACCCGCGCCACCTGGTCCTTGAGGAGGTAGCCACGCGTTCCGTTGCCGGCGGCGAGGTCGTGTCGACGAGCCCGGCGGCCCATCCGGCGACCCCGGCGGCGGGCTCCTGCGCGGCGGCCAGGGGCAGGATCGGCGAGGTCGGGGTCGACGAGGTCAGGGTCGACGAGGTCAGGGTCGTCAGGGTCACGGCGGGTTCTCCCGGTCTCGGAGGCGGCGGCCGGGCGACTCGCCCGGCACCTCCTCAACCTAGAAATGCCAGGTCGGCGCCCGTACGCGGCTTCCCTCCTGGCCACCCTGCGGAACACCGCAGGGGCCGGCCTCAGCCCGTCGGCGCCCCGCGGTGCCGTTCGAGCGGGGTCGTGGTGGCGGAGTTCGTCACGCTGAAGGTGACGCTCCCCGGCCGGTAGCGGTCGTCCGTCCACTCGATCGGCCGCCCCGACTGGTCGCAGCTCACGTGCCGTTGCCGCAGCAGCGGGCTGCCCCGCCGGATGTGCAGCAGCTCCGCGTCCCGGGAGCCCGCCGCGACCGCGTCGATGAGGTGTTCCCCGTATTGGGCGACGATGCCCGCCTCCTGGGCGATGCTCTCCATGATCGAGACGCAGTCCTCGGGCAGTGCCTCGACGGCCGCCGCCGCCCAGTCGGCGTACGCGGTCCGCTCGATCATCGCCGGCTCCCCTTCGAGGCGGCGCAGCCGCAGCACGTGCAGGATCTCGCTCTCCGCCGGCACGGAGAGCCGCCGCGCCTCCTCGGGCGTGGCCGTCCGCCGCGACCGCAGCAGGATCCGGCTGGTCACCACCAGGCCCATGCCGTGCGCCCACTGGGCGAAGCTGTTCAGCTCGGCGAAGCTGTGCCGGCGCTCCTGGCGCAGGACGATGCGGCGGGCCCCCTGGCGGGAGCCGACGAGGCCCTCCGACTCCAGGACGGCGACCGCCTGGCGGACCGTCCCCCGGGAGGCCGCCCAGCGGGCCACCAGCTCCGCCTCGGAGGGCAGTTGTGCTCCCACGGCGTACTCGCCTTCGAGTATCGCCTGTCGGACGGCCTCGGCGATCTCCAGATAGCGTGCCGTCCCCACGTGCCCCTCTTCCGTCCGTTCCTGTGCGCAGCCGGTCACCCTGGGTTTCCGGCCGAAGGTTCACTGTAACCCTGCGGAGTGGCGCTGGGTCCAGTTTCGGACAGTGCCAACTCCCCGGCGTTCACCAGGCGTTCACGGGCTCCCGGTCTTCGCGCACTCCTCCCCGGGCGGTCATGTCCCGTTCATCCTCACGTCGTGGGACACGGGCGAACTGGAGCCCAACTTGTTCAGACAAGTGCCACCCCCTCTCGTTCCAGGAGTGACCGTGCCCAGACCTTCCGGCCGTCGTGCCGCCGCCCTGCTCGGCGCCGCCGTCCTCACCACCCTCACCGCCGCCTGCGGCGCCGCGCCCGACGGCCCGGCCGCCGGCGCCTCCGGGGCCGAGGCCGCCAAGGCCACCTCCGTGAGCGCCTTCGGAGGGATGAAGGAGCTGGTCGCCGCCGCCGAGAAGGAGGGCGCGCTGCACGTCATCGCCCTGCCGCCGGACTGGGCCAACTACGGCGAGATCATCAAGGCCTTCCAGGCCAAGTACCCCAAGATCAAGATCCAGAGCGAGAACCCGGACGCCGCCAGCGCCGACGAGATCGCCGCCGTGAAGTCCCGCAAGGGCCAGGACCGCGCCCCCGACGTGCTCGACCTGGGCATCGCCTTCGCCCGCAGCGGCGCCGAGGAAGGCCTCTTCGCCCCGTACAAGGTCCAGGCCTGGGACAAGATCCCCGCCGCGCAGAAGGACGCCGACGCCCGCTGGTACAACGACTACGGCGGCTACGTCTCCATCGGCTGCGACGCCAAGCGCATCCCGAACTGCCCGCAGACCTTCGCGGACCTCCTCAAGCCCGAGTACAAGGGCAAGGTCGCCCTCAACGGCAACCCCACCAAGTCCGGCTCCGCCTTCGGCGGCGTCTACGCGGCGGCCCTCGCCGACAAGGGCTCCTTCGGCGACATCCAGCCCGGCATCGACTTCTTCGGCAAGCTGAAGAAGAGCGGCAACTTCATCCCCGTCGAGTCCACCCCGGCCACGGTCGAGAAGGGCGAGACGCCCATCTCCATCGACTGGGACTACCTCAACGCCGGTTACGCCGACCAGTTCGCGTCCAAGGGCGTCGACTGGAAGGTCGCCGTCCCCACCGACGGCGTCTACGCCCAGTTCTACTCGCAGGCCGTCAACAAGGACGCCCCGCACCCGGCCGCCGCCCGCCTGTGGATGGAGTTCCTCTACAGCACCGAGGGCCAGAACCTCTGGCTCAAGGGGTACGCCCGCCCGGTCCTGCTGCCCGCGATGACGGCCGACGGCACCGCCGACAAGTCCTTCGTCGCCAAGCTTCCCAAGGTCGAGGGCACCCCCGCCTTCCCGGCCTCCGCCGAGCTCGACAAGGCCAAGGCCACCCTCGCCGAGAAGTGGGACAAGGCCGTCTCCTGATGACCGCATCCCTCACCCCCCACGCGGGGACGGGAACCGCCGGCGGCACCCGCCGCCGGCGGCGCGGCCCGCGCACCTGGCCGGCCGCCCTCCCGCTCCTCCTCTTCACCGGCGTCTTCTTCGGCCTCCCGCTCGCCGCGCTCCTCCTCGGCGCGGTGACCCGGACGGCCCCCGCCACCGCCGGTGCCGCCGCCACCACGTCCTTCACCGGCGACCACCTGGCACTCTCGCTCCAGGGCCCGTACCTCGGCTCGCTGATCGGCAGCGTCCAGCTCTCCGCGCTCACCGCCCTGATCGGCGGCGTCCTCGGCGTCCTCGTCGCCCAGGCCGTGGTCACCTCCCGCTCCCAGACCCTGCGCAACGCGACCCTCACCGCCTCCGGCGTCCTCGCCAACTTCGGCGGTGTGCCCCTCGCGTTCGCCTTCATCGCCACCCTCGGCATCTCCGGCGTCGTCACCCAGCTCGGCGACCTCGGGGCCCTCGGCTGGGACCTGTACTCCTTCACCGGTCTGACCGTGGTCTATCTGTACTTCCTCATCCCGCTCATGGTCCTGGTCATCGTCCCCGCCCTCGACGGCCTGCGCCCCCAGTGGCGCGAGGCCGCCCGCAACGCCGGAGCCACCCCCTGGCAGTTCTGGCGCCACGTCGGCCTGCCCGTGCTCGCCCCCTCCCTCCTCGGCGGCCTCGTCCTGCTCTTCGGCACCGCCTTCGCCGCGCACGCCACGGCGGCGGCCCTGGTCGGCGGCTCGGTCCCGCTGGTCACGCTGAAGATCGCGGACGCCCTCTCCGGCAACGTCATGACCGGCCAGGAGAACGTGGCGCTCGCCCTGGGCCTCGACATGATCCTGGTTGCCGCCCTGGTGATGGCCGTCTATCTGCCCCTGACGCGACGGAGCGCCCGATGGCTGCGATGACCCCGAGCACCGCGGACGCCGCCCCAGCGCCCGCCCCCGCTACCTCAGCCGGGGAGCCGTACGCCGAAGGACGGGCCCGGAACCGCCGCCCGAGGCCCCGGATCTGGCGCGGACTCGTCCTCGCCCTCGCGGGCGCCTACTTCCTGCTGCCGCTCCTCGCCTCGTTCGTCTTCACCGTGCACGTGCCCGGCCAGGGCGTGTCCTTCGACGCGTACACCCAGCTGATCGGCGCCGAGGGCTTCACCGAGAGCCTGCTGCTCTCGCTCGGCCTGGCCGCCGCGACCATCGTGCTCTCGCTGCTGCTCGCGGTGCCCGCCCTGATCGCCGTACGGATCGGCTCGCCGCGGCTGCGGCCGGTCGTCGAGGTGGTCTGCATGCTGCCTCTCGTCGTGCCGCCCATCGCGCTGGTCACCGGCATCACCACGGTGCTGCGCTGGGGACCCGAGCACCTCTCGCGCACCCCGCTGTACCGGACGTTCATCGCGGTGCAGGACGAGTCGTTCCCGGTCGTCCTGGTCCTCGCGTACACCGTGCTCGCGCTGCCGTTCGTCTACCGCTCGCTCGACGCCGGACTGCGCGCCATCGACGTACCGACCCTGGTGGAGGCCGCCCGCAGCTGCGGTGCCACCTGGCCGCACACCGTCCTGCGGGTCCTGCTCCCCAACCTGCGCGCCTCCCTCGCCGGAGCCGCCTTCCTCACCCTCGCCCTCGTCCTCGGCGAGTTCACCATCGCCTCGCTGCTCGGCTTCCGGCCCTTCGCCGTCTGGATCGTGTCGATCTCCGGCTCCCACGCCCGGATGTCCGTCGCGGTCTCCATCCTCAGCCTCGTCATCACCTGGGTGCTGCTCCTCGTGCTCTCCCGCGCGGGAACGGCCAACGGCGCCTCGGCACCCTCCCGTAAGGAGTCCTGACATGTCATCGGCAACCGCGGAGCGGGTCGCCCCCGCCGTCGGCACCGGAGCCAGGCTCGAGTTCCGCTCCCTGCGGCGCACCTTCGGCTCCACCGTCGCCCTCGACGGCCTCGACCTCACGGTGGAACCCGGCGAGCTCATCGCCCTCCTCGGCCCCTCCGGCTGCGGCAAGACGACCGCCCTGCGCATGGTCGCCGGCTTCGAGCGCCCCGACTCCGGCGCCGTCCTCGTCGACGGCGCGGACATCACCGACGTCCCGGCCAACCGCCGCGACGCCGGCATGGTCTTCCAGTCGTACAGCCTTTTCCCCCACATGACCGTCCGCGACAACGTCGCCTTCGGCATGCGCGTCCGCAAGGTCCCCGCCGCCCGCCGCAAGGAACGCGCCGCCGAACTCCTCGACCTCGTCGGCCTGCCCCAGCACGGCGACCGCTACCCCCACCAGCTCTCCGGCGGCCAGCAGCAGCGCGTCGCCCTCGCCCGCGCCGTCGCCCTCGAACCCCGCGTCCTGCTCCTCGACGAACCCCTCTCGGCCCTCGACGCGAAGGTGCGGCTCAGCCTGCGCGAGGAGATCCGCCGGCTCCAGCTCTCCCTGGGCGTCACCACCGTCTTCGTCACGCACGACCAGGAGGAGGCCCTCTCCATGGCCGACCGGGTCGCCGTCCTCCACGCCGGCCGCCTGGAGCAGTGCGCCGCGCCCGCCGAGCTGTACGCGCGCCCCGCCACCGCCTTCGTCGCCGAGTTCGTCGGCACCATGAACCGGCTCCCCGGCCGCCTCACCGGCTCCGGCACCGCCGAGGTCGCCGGGCAGACGCTGCCCGTCGACGGCGAGACCCCGAACGGCGTCCCCGCCGAGGGCGAGGTCGACGTCCTCGTACGCCCCGAGAACGTCACCGCGACCGCCGACGCCACCGGGGACGCCACCGTCGTCGGCACCTCGTTCTTCGGTGCCGTCACCCGCGTCCGGCTGCTCCTGGAGACCGGGACCGAGGTCAAGGCCGACCTGGCCTCGCGAGAGGCCACCGAACTCACCGTCGGCGCCCGCGCCCGCATCGGCCTCACTCCGCAACCCGTCCTCGTCGTCCCGAGGACCACCGCGTGACGGCCCGGACACGCGCCGGGCGGGCGGCCCTCGGCGCCGTCCTCTTCGACATGGACGGCACCCTCGTCGAGACCGAGGGCCTCTGGTGGCAGGTCACCGAGGAGATCGCCGCGGGGCTAGGCCACCGCCTCACCGAAGCCGACGCCCCCCATGTCGTCGGCCGCGCCGTCGAGGACACCGCCGACCACCTCGCCCGCGTCACGGGTACGGGAGACCCCGGCCGCGTCGCCGCCGACCTCGGCCGGGAGTTCTTCCTGCGCGTCGAGGCCGGAGCGCCGATGCGCCCCGGAGCGCAGCGGCTGCTCGACGGACTGGACGCCGCCGGAATCCCGTACGCCCTGGTCAGCGCCTCGCCCCGGACCGTCGTCGACAGCGTCACCCAGGGCTCGCTCGGGCACGTCCCGTTCGCCTTCACGCTCTCCGCCGACGACACCCCGCGCACCAAACCGCACCCCGAGCCCTACCAGGAGGCCGCCGCCCGACTCGGCCTGCCGGTCACGGCCTGCGTCGCCGTCGAGGACTCCCCGGACGGCGCGGCCTCCGCCGACGCGGCCGGCTGCGCGGTCCTCGTCGTCCCCTCGCTGCTGCCCGTGCCCGCCTCACCCCGCCGCGCCTTCGCCGACAGCCTCGAGGACGTCGACGTGGACCGGCTGCGCGACTGCCTGCACCTCACGGAGGATCTTCCGGGCGCGCCCTGAGACGGCGGTCCTCCCCGGGGGAGCTGCCGGGCGGAGGGCGTCAATGGCTCGCGGTGGCGGCGTCTTCCCGCCTCGCGGCAGGCCCTGCTCGCCCTGGCCCCCCTGCGGTGCGGTGGCCCCCTGGGCCCAGCTCGCCGCCGGGTTCGGTATCGGGGTCGCGACTGTCCACCGCTACATGCGTGAAGCCGTCGAGGCCCTGTCCGCCCTCGCCCCATTCTGGCCGAGGCGATGCGGACGATCCGGTCGAAGGCGTTCGTCATCCCCGACGGCACCCTGCCGCCGATCGACCGCATCGCCGCCGACACCACCTACTACTCCGGGAAACACAAACGCCACGGCATGAACGTCCAGGTCCCCACCGATCCGTCCGGACGGCTGCTCTGGGCCTCGCCGGCTCGACTCACGACCTGACCGCCGCCAGGCAGCACGGGATCACCGAAGCCCTCGCCGAATCAGGAATCACATGCTGGGCGGACAAGGCCTGTCAAGGCGCCGGGCGGACCCGTCCGCGTACCGATTCGGGGCCGCCGCCTCAAGAGACGGAAGCGCCGAGGCAACCCCGCCCACGCCGAGATCCGCTGCCTCGGCGAGCGGGCCGTGGCCATGCTCAAGGGCCGGCGCCTCCTGCGGAGACTCCGCTGCAGCACCAGTCGAATCACCGACGTCGTGGAGGCCGTCCTCATTCTTCACCACGCGTCAGCGTGAGGTCGGAAAACGCTCACTGCGTCATCAACGGCTTTGTCGGGAAATCCAAGTCAGCCCTTCCCGGCCATGGGTGAATGCGGTTCAAGATCCTTGATCCGGGCGGCTTCTCGTACGGAGAGCGCGGATGCGTCACCGAGCGGAGCGGCAAGGACAGAGGGGACCCGGGACGCCGTACACGAGCTACGGCCGTACAGGTCAGAGGTACGCCAGGCAAGGCCGGAAATCGACCGATCGCTGGGCGTCGCCGCCTGGGAACGGCTGAAAACTGCGTATCCGCCAAAGCGAGGCACCCCCATCATGAATGCTGTTCGAAGTCTACGCAGCAGTTTCCGCGGAGTCCGTTGAGGCGTTTCGTTGTCAAACGGCAGGGGAATTCATGCTTTCGTCGGGATCGGATACTGCCGCCTTGCGCGCGCAGGAAGCGTCGAGCTGGCTGCTCGGTGAGCTCACGAGAGATGGCCGTATTCCCTTCCGGCTCGCCTGCCAGAGGTTGACGGCCTGGGAGTCGCTGCTCGTCCAGCATGTGCTCGGCCGGACCGATATCGAGCTCGCCACGAAACCGTCCTCCGACGCCGGTCTCATACCGGTGACCCGGTCGGCGCTCTTCGGCGTCTCCTTCTGGAAGCCCGATGAACTGCCGGAACCCGCTCCGGAGCCGCTCGCCTGGCTGCGGGTGCCCCCTGAGGTGCTCGACATGACCGACGAGGAGACGCGGTCCGTCCTGGCACGGGAAGCCGCCGAGCTGCAGGGGGTCGACGCCATCCTCCGCGGGTGGGAGCAGAGGGGTGAACTCGACCGCCGGCTGGTCCAGCTGGCCGACTGGGTCGAACGCGTCGAGACGGTCTACGTCTTCGTGGGCCGCGAGGTCTTCTCGAAGTCGGACGCCGGGAGCAACACCTTGACGCGGGACGGCCGTCTTTCGAACCTGCGGCAGCTTCCGGTCGACAGCTGGACCGTGGCTGACCGCTTATTCGTTGTTCTCGCGCACTGCCTGTTCAGCAGCGGCCGGTCCGTTCGCTTCGAGGAGTTCAACGGATTACAGCTTTCCGCTACCGGGCTCCGCCGGTTTCTGCTGGACCGCCACGCGAGCTACTGCGCCGCCATCGGGCGCCCGCCGCACAACCCGCACGGAATGCCGCTGACGGAACTGGCGGAGGAGGTCCGCGCCCTCCAGGGCGAGGTCGATCAGCACTCGCCCTTCATTCGCTATCGCCGCATCAACGGCATCACCTTCGTCAAGAACGAGTACCTGGCCGACTTTCCCCATCCTCGGGACCCGCACGCGTTGCCCGAATCGGTCGCCCGATACGGGCGCGTCCATCTGGGGGTGGAACCGACCGGGCGGGTACGGGAGGACATGCACTCCCTGACCGTCGCGGCCACCTTCCTCGACGCTCAGGCGGCCGAGGACGCCCGGCCTCCCGCCAGGCACGGGGCCGTCGGGGAACTTCTCGCCGCCATCGTGCTCTCCGCCGTCCACGCCACGGACTCGGACTACGGGATGAGCAGCTCCGTCCGTGACCTCACGCGGCTGCGCGGCGCCCGGCCCGGCGGCCCCGACGGGGTGCTGCAACTCAAGAAGGCAGACTTCGTCTGCTGCTGTCTGCCGCACACCACTCGCATGGCCGGGGCCGGTGGAGAGACCGCCCCCATTCTGTGGCGGGCCGCCCAGCGCATGATGTACAACCGTTGGCACTTCGCCCCGGGCGAATTCGACCGCGAGACCATTCCGGAGAAGCGGCACTACTTCTTTCCGCCGCAGGTGCCCGACATCGCCGAACACGCCGATCATCACCACGGGGGCCACAGCGCTTCGCGAGTACGTTTCTCCATTCGCGCGCCCGGCGCCCAGGTGTGGCAGCCGCCCTTCACCGTCTTCGGCCACGGGTTCCGCGGTTGCTACGACATCCGGCTGGTCCGCATGGAGGGCCCGCCCTTCACCCTGCGGGAACTCCATGAGGCCGTACGGCACTGCTCCCTCGTCGACGAGCTGTGGCGGACTCTCGCGGACGGCGTCCAGGACGGAAGCCTGCCAGTGAGACCGATGGAGGGCTTCGACCGTGACTGGTACGCGTCGCGAGGCTGGGAGCGACTGGACGCGTATGCTCTCGCCGCCGGAGCCCTGCCCGTGCCCGGCTGACGGCCACCGGTTCCCGGACGGCGCGGCGACAGCTGGTGTCATCTCGAAACGCGCGGCGGGCACCGCCGCGCCGCCCGGACCCTTCGCCAGGAGAGGGACCACGTATGACCGAGCACACCGAGAGCACGGACGACTGCCCTCCCCCGCCGGTCGCCGACATCGTCGGCACCGTCGCCCGGACCATGTGCCGGGACACCCGGCACCGCATCCACTACCGCGACGACGGCGAGATCCGCTCCCTGAGCCTCGCCGACCTCGACGCGGCGGCCCTCCGGGTGGCGGCCCGGCTCCACGCGCTCGGCGTCCGCGCCGGCGACCGGGTCGGCGTCATGGCACCCAACCGGATCGAGTGGGTCCTGGTCGACCTCGCCGCCCTCAAGCTGGGCGCCGTGACCGCCGGCATCGAACCGGACCGCTACGAGCCCGCCGACGTGCTCGCCGAGTTCGGCCTCAGCCTGCTGTTCACCAGTGACCCGCCCCCCGGTCGGGACGCGGAAGTCTCCGGCGCGGTGCACGGCCTCGTCCAGGTCCACGGCTGGGCCTTCGACGCCGACGACACTTCCCCCGACCCGGCCGCGCTGCCGCCCCATCCCGGTTACGACCCGGCCGATATCTGCGCGATCAAGCAGACCTCCGGGAGCACCGGGCCGCCCAAGGGCATCGAGGTCACCATCGGCAGTGTCAACCGGTCCATGGCCGCCGTCCAGGAGATGTTCGGCCACCATGACGGTGACAACCTGCTCGTCTTCCTGCCCGTCCGCTTCCTGCAGCAGCGCTACTGGATCTACTCGGCCCTCGCCCACGGCCACGATGTCACCCTCGCCGACCGGACGACCGCGGTGGAGGCGGCGCAAGCGGTCTCTCCGACGGTGATCATGGGGGTGCCCGGGTTCTACGAGCAGCTCAGGACCCGGCTGGAGGCCGACGGGGTCCCTGTCGACCCGGCGGGGCGCGGGGCGGCGATCCAGAAGGCGCTCGGCGGCCGGATCCGCTATCTGTGGACCGGCTCCGCTCCGGCAGGGCGCCAGGTGCTGCACTTCTTCAACGACGCGGGTGTTGCCCTGTACGAGGGCTACGGCCTCAACGAGACGTGCATCATCTCCAAGAACCACCCCGGCGCCCACCGCATCGGCAGCGTCGGCCGGGTCCTGCCCCACAAGCGCATCCGCTTCGACGAGGACGGCATCCTCATCGTCGGCGGCAGCCACCCGGTCAACACCCGCTACAGCTGGTGCGCGCCCGGCGCCAACGAGAAGACTTTCCTCCCCACCGGCGAGGTCAAGACCTACGACATCGGCCACGTCGACGAGGACGGCTTCCTGTACATCGACGGACGCGTGGACGACATCGTCACCCTGAGCGGGGCGCTGAACATCCTGGTACCCCGCGTGGAGGAACGCGTCCGCGAACTGCCCGGGGTGCATGACTGCGCCGTCGTCGGCGACGGGCGGCCGTACCTCACCGCGGTCGTCTCGCCGGGCACACCGAACCTGACCAGGGAGGGGCTCGCCCGTGACCTGGCCAGGCTGAACCAGGAACTCCGCTACGAGCAGCGCGTCTATGCCGCCGTCATCGCGGACGAACCGTTCTCCATCGAGAACGGCCTGCTGAACGCCCAGTACAAGCTGATGCGGAGCCGGATCGGGGCGCGTTACGCCCAGGACCTGGAACGGGTCTACGAGGAACACCGGATCTACAACGACGGCACCATCGGCGACGCGCCCGTGCTGGTGACGGCGGTGGCCACCTCGTCACGCGACGAACAAGCGGAGGGACAGGAAAAGTGAGCTGGGACAGGCTGGCCGGTCTCGAGTTGGCCAACGACCGGGTGACCCTGCGGCGCGTCCGCATCACCGATATCGAAGCGTTCGCCGACATCGTGTACGAGCCGGACATCTGGCGCTACTTCGTCCAGCGCATCGAGACGCCGGACGACCTCCACACGTTCATGGAGGCCGCGATCCGGGACACCCTGACCGGCACCCGCATCGTGTTCGCCATCACCGACAACGCCACCGGGCGGATCGTCGGCAGCACCGCCTACGGCAACCTTGCCATGGCCGACCGCCGGCTGGAGATCGGCTGGTCGTGGCTGTACGCGGGGGCCCGCCGGACGGGCGTCAACCGGGCTACCAAACTCGCTCTGCTCGACCACGCCTTCGGTGATCTCGGCTGCGAACGGGTCGAGTTCAAGACCGACGTGCTCAACGCCGGCGCGCGCGCAGGGCTGGCCGGCATCGGAGCCGCCGAGGAGGGAACCCTGCGCAGCTTCAACTACATGCCCGGCGGGCGGCGCCGAGACGTCGTCTACTACAGCATCCTGCGCGCCGAGTGGCCCGCCGTACGCAAGGAACGGTTCGAGGCGACCGGCGCCGGCCACTGAACCTCACCACCGAGGCATCACGCCCACGGGGAGGGAGAGAGCACACAGTGCGACACGAATTCGTCTTCGAAGCCGCCGGAGAGCGTCTGGCGGCAACGAGCACCACGGGGGCCGACGGTTCGGATCCGCAGATCCTGACCCTGCACGGCCTGGGCGCCACCGCGACCCGCCACCGGGCGCGCTACCTTCTCGACCCCCTGGCCGACCACGGACACGGCTCGCTCACCTTCGACTTCTCCGGCAACGGCGACAGCACCGGAGAGCTCACCCGGTCCACCCTGCGCCGTCGCCGCGCCGAGACCCTCGCCGCGGCGGACCGGCTGGACAAGACCAGGCCGCCCGTGATCATCGGCACCAGTCTGGGCGCCCACCTCGCGGCCTGGACCGTACCGGACCTGCGTCCACGTGCCCTGGTTCTGTTCTGCCCGGCGACCTATCCCGCGGGCGCCGCCGACCTCCCCTTCGACGGCAGTCTGGTCCGCCCCGCCAACCACCCCGACTCGCCCGCGTACGCCGCCCTGCGGCGGTTCGACGGCGATCTGCTGATCTTCGGCGCCCGCCAGGACCAGGTCTGCCCGCCCGAGGTCATCGAGGGGTACCTCGACAGCGCCCGCCGTGCCCGGTCGGTCGAGGTCGTCTGGCTCGAAGGCTGCGACCACTTCGTCCACCGCTGGCTACCCGACCAGGAATCGCCGCGCGAGGAAGCCGTACAGGCCGTACTGCGCCTGCTCGCCGGCTGACCCCACGCACGGAGCACCCGCACCCGCACCCGCATCCCGGGAGACGCATCGCCATGCAGACCGAGCGGAACCTGCTGAAACGACGTGACATCGACGCCCTCGGAACGGTCGAGGCCGCCTTCCACTCCGGCCCCCTCGCCGAGCTTCTCGATTCCGCCCCGGAGCTGGAGCGGCGCGGCGGCCTGACCCTGGAGGAGTTCGAGCGGGAGTACCGCCTCCAGGGCCGCCCGGTCGTCCTCGAAGGCTATGCCTCCGACTGGCCGTCCGTACGCGACTGGACGTTCCAGAACCTGGCCGGCCGCTGCGCCGACGTCCCGGTCGTCGTCGACAGCTACAGCAGCAAGGCCGCGCGGCGGACCACCTTCGGCGAGTTCGTCACCCGGCTGGAGCAAAGCGCCGGCAGGGGCGCAGCCCCCCTCTATCTCCAAGAGTGGTACTACCAGACGACAGCTCCGGAACTCGCCCAGGACATGCCCGAACTGGACATCGCCCAGTACGACTTCCGGCAGGACCTGTACGGCGAGGCCGCCTCGACCAATCACCAGCTGTGGATCGGCCAGCAGGGCGGTGTCACCCGTCTGCACCAGGACGCCTACTCCGTCGACGTCATGCACGCTCAGATCGTCGGGGAGAAGCTCTGGCACATCATGGGACCCGACGCCGAGCTCCTGCCCGGGCCCGGCGGCGGGGCAGACCTCGACGCGCTGTGCGCATCCCCGGACACCCGGCTGACGCGCTTCGTCCTGCGGCCGGGAGACGTGCTCTACCTTCCCTCGCTGTGGTTCCACCGCATCGAGCTCCGCAGCGACTCCATCGGCCTCGGCCGCAAGTGCCTGGACGAGGCCAACCTCCGTGCCCACATCCGCCAGCGCATCGGGGAACTGCTCGCACTCGCCCTCAACCCCGACGAACTGCGCGTCACCCACTCCGAGCTCTTCGACGTCGTCATGGCCAGGGCACGGGCCCTGGCCAACCGCATGGACATCGACCTGTCCCGCCTACGTCAGTGAGGTAGAAAGACCACATGAGGCAACAGCACATCCTGCTGGTCGGCGGCCGAGGCCACGAAGTGCCCAAGGCGGCGGCGCTGGGGCTGCGCCACTCGATGATCCAGATCCCGGAGCGGGTGAACGAGGAGCACGCCGCGACCGCCGAACGGTACGCCGTCCTGGACTACCGCAACCTCGACGAGCTGCTTTCCGTGGCCCGGGAGTGGCATGCGGAGGACCCTTTCGACGCGGTGCTCTCCTTCACCGAGTACGGCCTGGAACCCGCCTCCCGGGTCGCGATCGACCTGGGCGTCGCCGGGGAGAACCTGACCGCCGTCCTCGCCACCCGCGACAAGACCCGGACCCGCGCACTGCTCGACCGGTACGGCCTGAGCCCCGTACATCACCGGGTATGCGCCACCGAAGCCGACGCGGCCGACTTTCTCGACGGACTCGGCGGGCGGCCCATTGTGCTGAAGCCCCCCTCGGGCGGCCTCAGCGAAGGCGTCTACGTCGTCGAGTCCGCCGAGCAGCTCCCCGAACGCTGGGCCTGGACCGCGTCCGTGGCCGGCCGGGAACCGGTGCTGGCCGAAGAGTTCCTGACCGGGCCCGAATACAGCGTCGAGTCCGTCTCCCGCCACGGACGGCACGAGATCGTCATGGTCACCGAGAAACTGACCACCGGCTTCCCCGGGTTCGTGGAACTCGGCCACCAGGCCCCTGCCCGCATCGACACCCACGACCAGGGAGCGATCGAGAAGCTCATCCTGGACTTCCTCGACCTCATCGGCCAGAAGACCGGGCCCGTCCACAGCGAGCTGCGCCTCACCCCGGACGGCCCTCGTCTCATCGAGGCCCAGACCCGCGTCGGCGGCGACCAGATCTGGGAGATGTGCCAGCTGGTCAGCGGAGCCGATCAGATCACCGAAACGATGTCCGCCCTCCTCGGCCTGCCGGATCCTCCGCGCGCTCCCAAGGCTCCTGCGGCCGCCATCCGCTTCTTCTCCCAGGAGAACGCCCGCATCCGGCACGTCGAGGGTGTCACCGACGCCACCCACGCTCCCGGCGTCATCCGAGTCGTCTGTACCCTGCGGCCCGACCAGGAGCTCGGCCCCCTCGTCTCCTCCGACTCCCGCCAGGGATACGTCCTGTGCGCCGGCGACAGCACGAACGACGCCGTCGTGAAAGCCGAGACGGCACGCGACCTCGTCCGGGTGGACTCCGTACCGCTCACCGATACCCCGGCACGGTAAGGCGCCGCACAAGTCCCGCGGCAACCCCCGCCTTCGATCCAAGGAGCGAAGATGCGCGTCCTCGTCATCGGCACCAACAGGGTGTGCCACGAACGGCTGCGCGACCAAGGGCACGAGATTGTGCTCTTCGTCCCCCGAGCCAGGGCCCGGCGCGAGGACGTGACCGGCCCGTACGAACACGTGGTGATCCTCGACGACGAGGCCGGCACCGACCTGTGGGCCGACATGGCCGAAGTCCTCCACCGTCGGATCCCCTTCGACGCCGTCGCCGCGTACAACGAACACACCTACCCCGTCGTACACGCCGTCAGTGAACGGCTCGGCATCACCACCACGGTCGACCTCGACCTGTTCGGCCGAGTGCTGGACAAAGCGAGGATGCGGGAGATCCTCGACAAGCACGCCATCCCCAGTTGCCGGCACGCCTTCGCCCGCGGACGCCACGCCGTGCTGGAAGCGATCGAGAGGATCGGCCTGCCGTGCATCGTCAAGCCGGTGGACGCCGAGGCGAGCGTAGGCGTGTCGCGCATCGACACCGAGGAGCGAATCGAGGCTGCGCTGCGTCGGGTCGGCCCGCATCACATCGCACGAGGGGTGGTGGTCGAGGAGTTCCTCGACGGCGAGGAGTACAGCGTCGAGGCCCTCTCCACCGGCGGCCGCCACCGTATCGTCGCCGTCACCCGCAAGTTCACCGACGGCGAGACCTTCGTCTCAAGGGGCCATGTCGTGCCCGCCCCACTCGACCCCGAGGAACACGAGGCCGTCACCTCGTACGTCACCCGCGTCCTCGATGCCTTCGGCTTCCACGACTGCCCTTCGCACACCGAGGTCATGATGACGGGGCGCGGGCCGCGGATCATCGAGATGCACAATCGGATCGGCGGCGACGCCATCATGGACCTCGTCCATCTCTCCACCGGCGTGGACATGTACGACATGGTCGCCCGGCAGAGCATCGGCGAGGACGTCAGCGTGCTGCTGCCCGACGAGATCGTCCACGGGCACAGCGCGGCGGCCTGGTACGCGGCCCCCTCCGGGCCCCCGACACACAGCCTGCTGCACGTCGAGGGCATCGAGGAGGTCCGCGCCCTGCCCCACGTCCGCGCCGTCACGCTGCTGAGAGAGCCGGGCAGCCCGCAGCCCACGGTCCGGCACAACTTCGACCGCTCCGGCAGGGTCCTGGCCGTCGGCGACTCGCCCCGGCAGGCACTGAGCCTCGCCCGCGAGGCGACCAGCATGCTGCGTTTCGTCTACTCCTGGAGCGCCCCGAAAGACTGAGGGCCGGCCGTGACCGCCGGGCTGGCATCGCCTGCCCGCAGACGCGATGGTTTCGGCGTCATCTACGACGCGAGAGCGGGCACGCACGCACCGACCGGCTCGCACGTCGTCCTCTCAGCGAAGCACCTCCACCATCGGACGTTCCCTGTTCACCCCGTCGGGCACCAGGTCTCCGAGTTCTCCCGTATCGACGAACCCGTTGCGCTGATGCGGCGCGGCAGCGGGCTCGTGGCCAGGGAGGACCGCAAGCATCGGAGTCGTAGCGCCTGTCTGCCGGGCCCACCCCACGACTGCCTCCATCAACCGTCTCCGATGCCTCGGCCTCGCGCCCGGGGGGGCTGACCCACACCGACCTCAGCTCGCGGGCGACAAGCCGCGGCTCAGACATGAAGATCAAGTTCGGTTGCCGCGATGGGGGCGGCCAGGAGGGGCACCAGGTCCGCGATGGAGGGGATGTTGCTGGCCACCCTTACTCTTGAGGCATGACCAGCAGCAGTGACCGGGCCGGAGCGGTGGACGAAGTGGGCGTTACTCGAAGCTACGAGATCCGCACCTACGGGTGTCAGATGAACGTCCACGACTCCGAGCGGCTCTCCGGTCTGCTGGAAGAGGCGGGGTACGTCCGGGCCCCCAAGGGCTCCGACGGGGACGCCGACGTCGTCGTCTTCAACACCTGCGCGGTCCGCGAGAACGCCGACAACAAGCTGTACGGCAACCTCGGCCGGCTCGCCCCGATGAAGACCACGCGCCCCGGCATGCAGATCGCCGTCGGCGGCTGCCTCGCCCAGAAGGACCGCGAGACCATCGTCGCCAAGGCGCCCTGGGTCGACGTGGTCTTCGGCACGCACAACATCGGCAAGCTCCCCGTCCTCCTGGAGCGCGCCCGCGTCCAGGAGGAGGCGCAGATCGAGATCGCCGAGTCCCTTGAGGCCTTCCCCTCCACCCTGCCGACCCGACGCGAGTCGGCGTACGCGGCCTGGGTCTCGATCTCCGTCGGGTGCAACAACACCTGCACCTTCTGCATCGTCCCCGCCCTGCGCGGCAAGGAGGAGGACCGCCGCCCCGGCGACATCCTCGCCGAGATCGAGGCACTGGTCGCCGAGGGCGTCTCCGAGATCACCCTGCTCGGCCAGAACGTCAACGCCTACGGCTCCGACCTCGGCGACCGCGAGGCCTTCTCCAAGCTGCTGCGCGCCTGCGGGGCCATCGAGGGCCTGGAACGGGTCCGCTTCACCTCCCCGCACCCCCGTGACTTCACCGACGACGTGATCGCGGCGATGGCCGAGACCCCGAACGTCATGCCGCAGCTGCACATGCCGATGCAGTCGGGATCGGACTCGATCCTGCGCGCGATGCGCCGTTCGTACCGGCAGGAGCGTTTCCTCGGGATCATCGAGAAGGTCCGCGCGGCCATCCCGCACGCCGCCATCTCCACCGACATCATCGTGGGCTTCCCCGGCGAGACCGAGGAGGACTTCGAGCAGACCATGCACGCCGTCCGCGAGGCCCGCTTCGCGAACGCCTTCACCTTCCAGTACTCCAAGCGCCCCGGCACCCCGGCCGCCGAGATGGACCACCAGATCCCCAAGGAGGTCGTGCAGGAGCGCTACATGCGCCTCGTCGCCCTCCAGGAGGAGATCTCCTGGGAGGAGAACAAGAAGCAGGTCGGCCGCACCCTGGAGGTCATGGTCGCCGAGGGCGAGGGCCGCAAGGACGGTGCCACCGACCGCCTCTCGGGCCGCGCCCCCGACAACCGGCTCGTGCACTTCACCAAGCCGGCCGAGGACGTCCGCCCCGGCGACGTGGTGACCGTCGAGATCACCTACGCGGCCCCGCACCACCTGCTCGCCGAGGGCCAGGTCATGGCGGTACGCCGCACCCGCGCGGGCGACGCCTGGGAGAAGCGCACCGCCGAGAAGCCCAAGGGCGTCCTGCTGGGCCTCCCGAAGATCGGCGTCCCGGCCCCGCTCCCGGCGGCCGAGGCCCCGGCCTGCGGCAGCCACTGACGGCCACGGGGGAGGGCGGCGCGTGTCGGCCCCACCGGGCCCCGCCTCCCGCTCTTCGTGCCCTGCCCGGCTCCGCCTCTCCGGTGACGGTGGGTACGCCGGTTGCCGCCGGACGGTGAGCGGGGCGCAGTAGGCTGCGGATCATGCTTGTCGCCGCAGCCGTCTGCCCCTGCCCCCCGCTCCTCGTGCCCGAGGTCGCGACCGGCGCCGCCCCCGAGCTGGACACCGCGCGGACGGCCTGCGCGGACGCCCTCGGGCTGCTCGCCGCCGCCCGCCCCGACCGGCTGTACGTCGTCGGGCCCGCCGACAGGGGCGCCCATGGGGTCTTCCCGGCCGGCTCGACGGGCTCCTTCGCGGGCTTCGGCGTCGACCTCTCCGTACGCCTGGGAGACCCGGCCGGACCGGGCGAACCGGGCCGCACGGGCGGCGAACCGGGCCGCACGGGCGGCGATCCGGACACCGGCCGGCCGCTGCCCGTCTCCCTCGCGGTCGGGGCCTGGCTCCTGGAACGGGCCGGCTGGGCCGACGCGCCGATCGAGGGCCTCGCCGTCGACGGCGAGGCCACGCCGGACGTCTGCGCCGGGCTCGGCCGCGGGCTCGCCGACTCCGCCGGACGGGTCGCCCTCCTGGTGACGGGCGACGGCAGCGCCTGCCGGACCGTCAAGGCCCCCGGCTACCTCGACGAGCGGGCCGCCGCCTTCGACGCCGAGGCCGCCCGCGCGCTGGGCGCCGCCGACGTGGCCGCGCTGCTCGCCCTCGACCCGGAACTGGCGTACGAGCTGAAGGCGGCGGGCCGCGCCCCCTGGCAGGTCCTCGCGGGCGCCGCAGAGGGCGCGGGGCTCGACGGCCGGCTGCTCTTCGAGGACGCCCCGTACGGCGTGGGCTACTTCGTGGCCGCCTGGTCCTGACGGGTCGTCCGGCGGAACGGGTCGTCCGGCGGAACGGGGCGACGGGCGACGGGCTACGGACGACGGGCTACGGACGACGAACGGCGGACGGCCGCGGAGCGAGGTGCTCCGCGGCCGTCCGCCGTGCGGAGGGACTGTCTGGTGACGCCGGACGTCAGACGGCCGGCGGCGGTGTCGTGCCACCGCTGCCGGGCGTGCCGCTGCCGGGCGTCCCGCTCCCGGGCGTTCCGTCGCTCCCGGGCATCCCGTCGCTTCCGGGCGTTCCGTCGCTTCCGGGCATCCCGTCGCTTCCGGGCGTTCCGTCGCTCCCGGGCGTCCCGTCGTCCTTGTGGCCGATCCGGTCCAGTGCGTCCTTGGCCTTGTCCGTACCGGAATGGATCTTGTCGCTGTACTTGCCCTTGGTCTTCTCGTCGACCAGCTTCGCGGCCTTCTCGATGCCGTGGTCGATCTTGTCCCCGTGCTGCTGCGCGAGGTCGGCGACCTTGTCCTTGGCCGGGGCGAGCTTTGCCTTGAGCGAATCCAGGAGACCCATGGGGCACCTTCCCTCCGCGGGCCCCCGAGGAGCCCGTGTTCCGTCTGTTGCCTACTTGCTGGCGCCTTCGCCGGCCTCGCTGTCGGCGGCGGCCTCGGCCGACTGCTGCTTCGGGATGTCCACGGTCCCGGCGGCGACGGGGGCCGACTCCGCCACCACCTCGTCCGTGACGTCCACGTCCGCCACTTCGGTCACGGCCTCCTCCGTCGCCGTGACGGCCTCGCCGCCCTCCGGCGAGGTGTCTGCGTTCTTACGGCGAAACATTGAAAAAACGCCCATATTCACTCCATAGCGTACTCGGACGGGTCGGGTTCCGTGGCGAACGGGGCCGGAACCCCTCAGCTGCCAACGAAGCCCGGATGCGGCCCGTCACGTCGCTCATTCGGGGACAGCTCCGGAGGTTTGCGAGACTGGTGCGGTGAGAAGCGCAGCTCCCGCCCCGCGGGTCATCGCCGTCGTCGGCCCCACGGCGGCCGGAAAGTCCGATCTGGGTGTATTCCTGGCCCAACAGCTCGGCGGCGAGGTCGTCAACGCCGACTCGATGCAGCTCTACCGGGGGATGGACATCGGCACCGCCAAACTGACGCCCGAGGAGCGCGGGGGCATCCCGCACCACCTCCTCGACATCTGGGACGTGACCGAGGCCGCCAGCGTCGCCGAGTACCAGCGGCTGGCCCGCGCCGAGATCGACCGGCTGCTCGCCGCCGGCCGCACCCCGGTCCTCGTCGGCGGCTCCGGCCTGTACGTACGGGGCGCCGTCGACGCCCTGGAGTTCCCCGGCACCGACCCGGCCGTCCGGGCCCGCCTGGAGGCCGAACTCGAAGAGCGCGGCTCCGGCGTGCTGCACGCCCGGCTCACCGAGGCCGACCCCGAGGCGGCCCGCGCCATCCTGCCCAGCAACGGCCGCCGCATCGTCCGGGCCCTGGAGGTGATCGAGATCACCGGCAAGCCCTTCACCGCCAACCTCCCCGGTCCCGACTCCGTCTACGACACCGTGCAGATCGGCGTCGACGTGGCCCGCCCCGAGCTGGACGAACGGATCGCCACCCGGGTGGACCGGATGTGGGAGGACGGTCTCGTCGACGAGGTGCGCGCCCTGGAGGCGCGCGGTCTGCGCGAGGGACGCACCGCCGCCCGCGCCCTCGGCTACCAGCAGGTCCTCGCCGCCCTCGCGGGGGAGTGCACCGAGGACGAGGCCCGCGCCGAGACCGTGCGCGCCACCAAGCGCTTCGCCCGCCGCCAGGACTCGTGGTTCCGCCGCGACCCGCGCGTGCACTGGCTCAGCGGAGCCGCCGATCACCGCGGGGAACTCCCGGCGGAGGCGCTCTCGTTGGTCGAACGAGCGGTTACAGCCTGATCACGTGATGGCATCGGGACGCACTGCCCGTCATTTCGGCGGTCGGGAGCGTGCCATCATCGAGCATCGATCGACCAAGTGGAGTCCGAGTGGGGAGGGCGCGTGTCGATGGAGGCCGGCCCTCGCGACAGAGAACAGCACGAAGCGGCCCTGGGTGACCCGACGAGCGGAATCCCGGGCGGCCCGACGGACGGCGACGTTCCCGTCGGCCCCTCGGGTCTGGCCAAGGACGGCCCCGACGACGCGGTCGGCACCGCCGTCGAGGTGGACGCCGACGAGGTCGAGGTCGAGCTGCGCCCCCAGCGCCGGCTGAGGATCTGGCAGCTCGCCCCGATCGTGGGCCTGGCCGCCCTCGGCTCGCTGATGTTCGCCTTCCCGCTCGCCTTCGGTTCCGGGGACGGCGGCGCCGTCGTCGCCATGCTCGGACTGCTCATCAGTTCCTGCGCGGCGGGCTGGGGCATGATGGCCGCCCGCAAGGTCGGCTACACCTGGCCGGGCCTTCCGCAGCGCGGCTCGGGGGAGCGCCCCGACTGGCGCGTCCTCATCCTGTACGTCTCGACGATCACGGCCCTGGTGGCCCTCGCGGTCTGGCGCGTCGCCCGCCTGCGCTGAGCCGCCACGGCCGGGCCGATCCATCACCCGCCTGCGTCCCCGCCGCCCTGTGGACAACCCGGCCGCCGGTCGCGGACGGCCCGTACAGTTGATCTCGTGACCAACGCGCAGACCTCATCGCTCCCGTTCCTCAAGGGCCACGGCACCGAGAACGACTTCGTGATCATTCCCGACGCGGAGAACGCCGTCGACCTGCCGCCCACCGTCGTCGCGCGGCTCTGCGACCGCCGGGCCGGGATCGGCGGTGACGGGCTGCTGCACGTCGTGCGCAGCGCTGCCCACCCCGAGGCGCGGCACCTGGCCGACGAGGCCGAGTGGTTCATGGACTACCGGAACGCCGACGGCTCGGTCGCCGAGATGTGCGGGAACGGGGTCCGGGTCTTCGCCCGCTACCTGGAGCACGCCGGGCACGTCACCGCGGGCGAGGTCGCCGTCGCCACCCGGGGCGGGGTCAAGCACGTCCACCTCGACAAGGACGGCTCCGTCACCGTCGCCATGGGCCGCGCGGCGCTCCCCGAGGACGGGGTCACCGTCACCGTCGACGGCCGCAGCTGGCCCGCGCGCAACGTGAACATGGGCAACC
Organism: Streptomyces sp. NPDC001728; assembly: GCF_040297565.1. Classification (NCBI taxonomy): domain Bacteria; kingdom Bacillati; phylum Actinomycetota; class Actinomycetes; order Kitasatosporales; family Streptomycetaceae; genus Streptomyces; species Streptomyces sp. NPDC001728. The sequence continues at coordinate 109,018 of NZ_JBEOZK010000013.1, read as the reverse complement.
CGCACGCCGTCGCCTTCGTCGAGGACCTCGACCACGCGGGCACCCTCTTCACCGAGCCGCCGTACGCTCCGGCCGCCGTCTACCCGGACGGGGTGAACATCGAGTTCGTCGTCGACCGGGGCCCCCGCCACGTCGCCATGCGGGTCCACGAGCGCGGCGCCGCCGAGACGCGCTCCTGCGGCACGGGCGCGTGCGCCGTCGCCGTGGCCGCCGCCCGCCGGGACGGCGCCGACCCCGCCGAGACCGGCATGCCCGTCACGTACACCGTCGACGTGCTCGGCGGGACCCTGGTCATCACCGAGCACCCCGACGGGCGGATCGACATGGCGGGCCCGGCCGTGATCGTCGCCGAGGGCACCCTCGACCCGGACTGGCTCGGCTGACCGCGCCGACCGTGGGGTCCCGCACCGACGAAGTCGGGGGAAGCGACGGAATCGAAACAGTCAACGACTGATCTGTCGCTCGAATGGGTGATCCGATTCACGCTGGGCGAGAGCGCGACTGCGCCACGTGGTGGGGTCGGTAGCATCAAGCACCGGCCCCCAGGGCACGCCTGGCCCGCCCACCGCCGGTCGACGTTGCCGGAGGGTGCCCCATGAGCGCAGAGGCCACCAAACCTGTGAGCGCGGCGGAGTCCGCCGACACCGATGGGACCGTCCGCAGACGCGGACGCGCCCGGATCGACCTGCGCCGGCTCGGCCGGGCCGCCCTGCTGGGCGCCACCGCCGGACCGGCGCCCCGCGACCGGCTGCCGGACGCCATCAGTCATGTCGCGGAGGCGCACCGCGCCCACCATCCCGAGGCAGACCTGACGGTGCTGCGCCGGGCGTACGTCCTCGCCGAGTCCTCGCACCGCGGCCAGTTCCGCAAGAGCGGCGAGCCGTACATCACCCATCCGCTCGCGGTGACCCTCATCCTCGCCGAACTCGGCGCGGAGACCACCACGTTGACCGCCTCCCTCCTCCACGACACCGTCGAGGACACCGAGGTGACCCTCGACCAGGTCCGCCGGGAGTTCGGCGACGAGGTCGCCTACCTCGTCGACGGCGTCACCAAGGTGGAGAAGATCGACTACGGCGCCGCCGCCGAGCCCGAGACCTTCCGCAAGATGCTCGTCGCCACCGGCGACGACGTCCGGGTGATGTCGATCAAGCTCGCCGACCGGCTCCACAACATGCGCACCCTCGGTGTGATGCGGCCCGAGAAACAGGCCAGGATCGCCAAGGTCACCCGGGACGTCCTCATTCCGCTCGCCGAACGGCTCGGGGTCCAGGCCCTCAAGACCGAGCTGGAGGACCTCGTCTTCGCCATCCTCCACCCCGAGGAGTACGAGACGACGCGGGCGCTCATCGCGGCCGAACCGGGAGCCGGGGACGCGCTCGGCGCCGTCGCCGAACAGGTGTCGGCGGTGCTCCGCGAGGCCGGCATCGGCGCCGAAGTCCTCGTCCGGCCGCGGCACTTCGTCTCCGTGCACCGGGTCCGCCTCAAGCGCGGAGATCTGCGCGGCTGCGACTTCGGACGGCTCCTCGTGCTGGTCACCGAGGACGCCGACTGCTACGGGGTGCTCGGCGAGCTGCACACCTGCTTCACGCCGGTGATCTCCGAGTTCAAGGACTTCATCGCGGCCCCCAAGTTCAACCTCTACCAGTCCCTGCACACCGCGATCGCCGCCCCCGACGGAGCCGTGGCCGAAGTCCTCATCCGCACCCACCGGATGCACACCGTCGCGGAGGCCGGGGTGGTCGCCCTCGGCAATCCGCACGTGGGGCAGGAGGCCACGGGGGCGCCGGGCACCGAGCCCGTGTCCGGGGCCGCCCTCCCGTCGGCCGCCGAGACCTCCCAGGACCCGGCGGGCCCCGCCGAGGACGGCGAGCGCGTCGACCCCACCCGCCCCGGCTGGCTCTCCCGGCTCCTCGACTGGCAGCAGTCGGCGCCCGACCCCGACACCTTCTGGACCTCGCTCCGCGCCGATCTCGCCGAGGACGACGAGATCACCGTCTTCCGCGCCGACGGCAGCGCCCCCGGCACGATCAGCCTGCCCGCCGGAGCCAGCTGCGTCGACGCCGCCTACGCGCAGCACGGCGAGGCCGCCCACGGCTGCCTCGGCGCCCGCGTCAACGGACGCCTCGCGCCGCTGAGCACCGTCCTCGGCGACGGCGACACCGTGCAGCTGCTCCTCGCCCAGGACGCCGTGTCCGGCCCCTCGCCCGAGTGGCTCGACCACGCCCGTACCCCCGCCGCCAGGATCGCGATCAGCGGCTGGCTCGCGGCCCACCCCGAGAGCGCCGCACCGGCCGCCGCCGCCACCGGCCCGCGCCCCGCGGCCAACGTCGTCGCGGACCGCCGCTCCGGCGCCGAACTCCACGCCGACCTGGAGGGGGAGCGGCCCTCGGCCGTCCGCCCGGCCGGCTGCTGCACCCCCGTACCCCCCGACAAGATCACCGGGTTCCGGGTGAGCGGCGGATCGGTCACCGTCCACCGCGCGGGCTGCGCCGCCGTCGACACCATGCGCGGTCTCGGCCGCGATCCCGTCACCGTCCGCTGGGGCGACACCGCCCACGGCAGGGTCACCCTGGTCGCCGAGTCCTTCGGACGGCCCGGCCTCCTCGCCGACCTCACCGAGGCCATCGCCGTCGCGGGGGCGGCCGTCGTCTCCGCGACCGTCGAGCCGCCGAGCGAGCAGCGGGTCCGCCACACGTACACCCTCCACCTGCCCGACGCGGCCGGCCTCTCCGCCCTGATGCGCGCCATGCGGGACGTACCCGGCGTGTACGACGTGAGCCGCGCCCGCCACCGCCCGAGCCAGGAACCCCGGCGGGCGTGAGGACGGGGGGCCAGCGCGCGGGGCGCGCCGTGCGGGCGCGCGGCCGACGGGAGTGCGCAGGGTGTGACGGCCGGGCGCGCGGCTGACGGGAGTGGGCCGGACACGACGGGCGGGAGCGCCGCCGTCGCGAGTGCGCCCGACGCGTCGGTCGGGCCCCGGCACGACCCCCTTCGGGTGGCGGCCGAGCGCGCCGCCCGGGGGAGCGGGGGAAGCCCTGGTAGCCGTAGGGCCAGTCCTCCGGAAAGGCCTGGCCCATGCCGCTCGTCCGAACCCCCCTGCCCCGCGCGCGGTGGCTCCGCTCCGCCGTCCTGGTCGCCGCCTCGGCCGGACTCGTGGCCGCCGCACTGCCCGCCCCGGAGCCGCTCGGCATCGGGGACCCGCTCTTCCCGCATCTCGGAAACCCCGGGTACGACGTCCTCGCGTACGACCTCGACCTCACCTACCCCGGCGTGAACACCCAACCGCTGGCCGCCGTGACCCGGATCGACGCGGTCGCCACCTCCGACCTGGAACGGATCAACCTCGACTTCACCCACGGCACGGTCTCCGCCGTCACCGTCGACGGCCTGCCCGCCAAGTACACGAGCAGCGGCGAGGACCTGGTCGTCACCCCGGTCGTGCAGATCGGCGCGGGGGAGCGGATCGAGGTCACCGTCACCCACACCAGCGACCCCTCCGGCCCCGCGGCCACCGGCGGCTGGGTGCGTACCACCGACGGTCTCGCCATGGCCAACCAGGCCGACGCCGCCCACCGGGTCTTCCCGTCCAACGACCACCCGGCGGACAAGGCGTACTTCACCTTCCGCATCACCGCCCCCAAGGGCCTCACCGCCGTCGCCAACGGCCTCCCCGCCGGCCGGGTCACCCACGGCTCCACCACGACCTGGACGTACCGCACCCGTCACCCCATGGCGACCGAACTCGCCCAGATCTCCATCGGCGACTCCACCGTCGTGCACCGGGAAGGACCCCACGGCCTGCCCGTCAGGGACGTGGTGCGCACCGCCGACCGGAAGGTCATGGAGCCCTGGCTCCGCAAGACCCCCGGACACCTGGAGTGGATGGAGCGGCAGGTCGGCCCGTACCCCTTCGAGACGTACGGGGTGCTCATCGCCGACGCGGACACCGGCTTCGAGCTGGAGACCCAGACCCTCTCGCTCTTCGAACGCGGCATCTTCACCGAACCGGCGTACCCCGAGTGGTACGTCGACTCGGTGATGGTTCACGAGCTGGCCCACCAGTGGTTCGGCGACAGCGTCTCGCCCCGCTCCTGGTCCGACCTCTGGCTCAACGAGGGACACGCCAGCTGGTACGAGGCGCTGTACGCCGAGGAGACCGCCGGCAAGTCCATGGAGCGGCGCATGAAGGCCGCCTACGCCGCCTCCGACGGCTGGCGGGCCGACGGAGGCCCCCCGGCCGCGCCCGAGCCCCCCTCGCCGACCCACAAGATCAGCCTCTTCCGGCCCGTCGTCTACGACGGCAGCGCCCTCGTCCTCTACGCGCTCCGCCAGGAGATCGGCACCGAGGCCTTCCGGCGCCTGGAGCGCCGCTGGGTCGCCGAGCACCGGGACGGCACCGCCACCACCGCCGACTTCACCGCCCTGGCCGGCGAGGTCGCGGGGCGTGACCTCACCGCCTTCCTCCACGCCTGGCTGTACGAGGCGAAGACCCCGGCGATGCCGGGGCACCCGGACTGGCGCAGCCGCCCGGTCGAGACCGCGAGCACCGCCCCGAAACCGGGGTGACGGGCCCGCCCGGGCCGTGTCACCATCGTCGGGTCGGCGACGCGGCCGGCGGGAACCGGGGAATCTTCCGGTGCCCTCACGCGTTGTCACGACATCAGACTCATCGCTTCACCGAGGAATCGACGTGAAGCAATCGACGTAAGGATCAAATGACCTCCTCTTCTTCCCCTTCCCAGGACGAGCAGAGCTTCGCGGAGACGAGCCGTACCGAGAGCCTTCGGGCCGATGCCCTGATGGAAGAGGACGTCGCCTGGAGCCACGAGATCGACGGAGAGCGGGACGGCGACCAGTTCGACCGCTCCGAGCGCGCGGCCCTGCGCCGTGTCGTGGGCCTCTCCACCGAGCTCGAGGACGTCACCGAGGTCGAGTACCGCCAGCTGCGCCTGGAGCGCGTCGTGCTGGTCGGTGTCTGGACCTCCGGGACCGTCCAGGACGCGGAGAACTCCCTCGCGGAACTCGCGGCCCTCGCCGAGACGGCGGGCGCCCTCGTGCTCGACGGCGTGATCCAGCGTCGTGACAAGCCGGACCCGGCGACCTTCATCGGCTCCGGCAAGGCGCGCGAACTGCGCGACATCGTCGTCGAGACCGGTGCCGACACCGTCGTCTGCGACGGTGAACTGAGCCCCGGCCAGCTCATCGCCCTCGAAGACGTCGTCAAGGTCAAGGTGGTCGACCGGACCGCCCTGATCCTCGACATCTTCGCCCAGCACGCCAAGTCCCGAGAGGGCAAGGCTCAGGTCGCGCTCGCGCAGATGCAGTACATGCTGCCGCGACTGCGCGGCTGGGGTCAGTCGCTCTCCCGTCAGATGGGTGGCGGCGGCGGTGGTGGCATGGCCACCCGTGGTCCCGGTGAGACCAAGATCGAGACCGACCGGCGTCGTATCCGCGAGAAGATGGCGAAGATGCGCCGGGAGATCGCGGAGATGAAGACCGGCCGTGACATCAAGCGGCAGGAGCGGCGCCGCAACAAGGTGCCGTCGGTCGCCATCGCCGGCTACACCAACGCGGGCAAGTCCTCTCTGCTCAACCGGCTCACGGGCGCGGGCGTCCTGGTGGAGAACTCGCTGTTCGCCACCCTCGACCCGACCGTCCGCCGGGCCGAGACACCCACCGGCCGGGTCTACACCCTGGCCGACACGGTCGGCTTCGTCCGGCACCTGCCGCACCACCTGGTCGAGGCGTTCCGCTCCACCATGGAGGAGGTCGGCGACTCCGACCTCATCCTGCACGTGGTGGACGGCTCGCACCCCGCCCCGGAGGAGCAGCTGGCCGCCGTGCGCGAGGTCTTCCGGGACGTCGGCGCGGTGAACGTGCCGGAGATCGTCGTCATCAACAAGGCGGACGCGGCCGACCCGCTGGTGCTCCAGCGACTGCTGCGGATGGAGAAGCACTCCATCGTGGTCTCGGCCCGCTCGGGCCAGGGCATGGCGGAGCTGCTCGCCCTGATCGACTCCGAACTGCCCCGCCCGCGGGTCGAGCTCGAAGCGCTCGTGCCGTACACGCAGGGCGGGCTGGTCTCGCGGGTGCACGCCGAGGGTGAGGTCGAGTCCGAGGAGCACACTCCGGAGGGCACCCTGCTCAAGGCCCGGGTGCACGAGGAACTGGCGGCGATGCTCGCGCCGTACGTCCCCGCGGCGCACTGACCGGCGGCTGAACGAACAGAGGGCGCTGTCCTCCTCCCGTGAAGGGAGGAGGACAGCGCCCTCTGGCGTGTGGTGCGGTCGGCGCGCCGACGGTGTCAGCGGTTCTGGCCGGTCACCGGGTACCGCCGTGGGCGCGTGCGCGCGTACCGGCCCCGGTGGCCCGACGCGTCACCGGCTTCAGCGTGCGAACTTCCTGCTGACCATCTCGTGGGCCGCCTTGGCGCCCCGGCCGAGCTGCGGTCCGGCGAGCCAGCCGTTGCCGCCGGCCGGGCCGATCGAGGTGTTCGACACCAGGGCCGTCGTGCCGTTCGGCAGCACCCGGAACCAGCCGCCGCCCGAGGAACCACCGGTCATCGTGCAGCCGATCCGGTACATCGTCGGCGTGGCCGGAGCCGTGGTGAGCCGCGTCGCCCGGTCGAGGCACTTGTGCATGATCACACCGTTGTACGGGGGAGCCTGAGGGTACCCCCAGGCGCCCACCGTCCCGGACTGCGCGGGCGCCGGCGCGGAGAAGTCGACCGGCAGCGCGACGCCGACGGTCTCCTCCAGCGACTTGCCGCCCCGCTGCGGCTGCACGTGCAGCACGGCGTAGTCGTACGGCCAGGCCTGGTTGGTGCCGCCGGACTTGATCCACTCACCCGAGGCGACGGCCCAGTCGGCCCAGTACTGGCCGTAGGGGTAGACCTCGTGCGGCTGCGCGTCATTGAGCGCGGCCGGGGACTTGCCCAGGTCGTTGAAGGCCGGGACGAAGGTGATGTTGCGGTACCAGCCGCCCTTGCCGCCCGCGTGGACGCAGTGGCCGGCCGTCCACACCAGGTTGGACTTCCCGGGCCGGCGCGGGTCCTTCACGATCGTGCCCGAGCAGACCATGTGGCCCTGCGGAGCGTCGAAGAAGATCTTGCCGACCGGGGCCGCGTTGCGGTGGTACGGCGTCTTCTCGCGCTGCGCCTTGACGGGGCGGGGCGTCGGGTCGGTGCCGCCGCCACCGGCCTGCGCGGTGATCGTCTGGTCCGGGCTCTTCGCCGACTGCATCCGCGCCGGGTCCCAGAGCCCGTCGATCACCGGGTTGACGAAGTCCTCGGCCTCACGGAGCCAGGTGCCCGTGTCCCAGTTCTTCCACTCGCCGTCCTTCCACTTGTCCAGGTCGACGCCGTGCTTCTTGAGCTTGTCGGCGAGGTCCTTGGAGAGGTCGGCTCCACCGTCCTCGGTGGCCGGCGCGGAGCTGTCCGCCCCGGCGGAGGGCTTGTCGGAGGCGGGTGTCCCGGTGGGGCCGCAGGCCGTCGCGGTCAGCGCGAGCGCGGTGGCCAGGCCGAGGGCGGCGGGTAGGAGCCGTATGGAGCGCATGAATGAATTCCCCGTTGGATTTGCCATGGACGTGTCACGAGCGGTGCACAGTATGCCGGTCGCCCGAAAGGTATGAGGAGGCGGGACCCGGGGGACCCGGGCCCCGCCTCCTTGTCTCGGCCGTGCCTAGCGGCCGGCGTACTTCTTGCTGACCTCGTCGAAGATGGCCTCGGCCTCGGGACCGAAGCGCGGACCGGCGAGCCACCCCGCCGTCGACGGGCCGATCGAGGTGTTCGACACCAGCGCCGGCTTGCCGTCACTGCCCTTGGCGACCCAGCCGCCACCGGACGAACCGCCGGTCATCGTGCAGCCGATGCGGTACATCGTCGGCTGCTCCGCCTTCAAGGACAGCCGGCCCGGCTTGTCCGTGCACTGGAACATCTTCTGGCCGTCGAACGGCGGCGCCGCCGGGTAGCCGGTCGCCGTCAGGCTCGCGATCTTCGGCACCGCCGGAGCGTTGAACTCCACCGGGAGCGCCGAACCGACCGTCTCCTCCAGGGACTTGCCCGAGCTGCCCTTCTCCGGGGTCACCTGGATGACCGCGAAGTCGTACGGAGCGCCCGCGCCACCGGTGGACGCGCCCTCGGCGATCCACTGGTCGGAGGTCTTCACCCAGTCCGCCCACCACACGCCGTAGGGCGCGATCTGCTCCCGCGTCGCCTTCTCCAGTTCGGAGGTCGGCAGCGCCGCGTCGTTGTACGAGGGCACGAACGCGATGTTGCGGTACCAGCCGCCCTGCTTGCCCTTGTGCACGCAGTGGCCGGCCGTCCACACCATGTTCGACTTGCCGGGGTGCGCCGGGTCCTTCACGACGGTGGCCGAGCAGACCATCGAACCCTCGGGACCGTCGAAGAAGACCTTCCCGGACTCCGGGGCGTTGGAGTGGTACTTCGCCGCCACGGCCTTCGCCCGCACGGGGTCGGGCGTCGGGTCGGTCACGCCCTTGTCACCCGAGATGTCCTCCTCCTCGACCGGCTTGTCGGGGCGCTCGGCCTCGCGCATCCGGTCCGGGTCCCAGAGGTCCTCGATGATCGGGTTGACGAAGTCCTTGGCCTCACGCAGCCACTTGTCCCGGTCCCAGTTCTTCCACTCGCCGTCGCGCCACTTGTCGACGTCTATCCCGTGTTCCTTCAGTCGCTGCTTCAGGTCCTCCGGAATCTTGATCTTGTCGACCGGGTTCTGGGCGGTCGCGGGTGCGCTGGGCTTGTCCCCCGCGTTCTCCTCGCTCGGGCCGCAGGCCGTAACGGTGAGCGTCAGCGCCGCGACGGCGGAAGCCGCCATCAGCAGCGGACGAATCGATCGCATCTCGTGATCCCCCTGGGACTACGTCTACTTGTGCTTGGGTCAACAGCGGCCGTGCCCGCTCGGACAGCGGTCGACGGCCCCCACTATGCCGGTGCCGGAGGGGACGGTATGCGGCCGGTCGGCGGTTCCGGTCATCGTTCGGCCGTTGCCGTGCCGTGATCCGGGACACGCCAACTTCCTGCCCTCCGGCCCGTGATCCCGGGCAGGCCGCGTCGTTGGTACGGACGGGGGACGCAACGGTGGCGTCCGGAGCGGCTCTTGAGGCGGCTCCACGACGCCCCGATGTGCAACGCAACCGTTACAGCGGGAGGACACCGAGCCGTGGCCGTGACCGAATCAGCTCCGGCCGTTCCACCGGCCGCGCGGACCCAGACGCAACCCCAGACGCAGACCCAGATCCCGCCCCGGACGTCCGACGACATCGGTGCCGAGGCTCCCAGTCCGAGGGCCGCCGACAGCCCGGACGGGGAGCACCGGACGCCCGGGAAGCCCCAGGCACCTCGGGAGTCCCAGGCACCTCGGGAGTCCCAGGCACCTCGGGAGTCCCAGGCACCTCGGGAGTCCCAGGCGTTTCGGGAGTCCCAGGCGGGCAAGGAGCTTCTGGCGCAGGGCGGTGGGTACGAGGGCATCCTGCGCCGCCAGTCCCTGCGGGAATCCGCCGCCCGCACCTACGCCCGGTCCCTGCCGATCGTCCCCGTACGGGCCCGCGGCCTGACCATCGAGGGCGCCGACGGCCGCCGCTATCTGGACTGCCTCTCCGGGGCCGGGACACTGGCCCTCGGCCATAACCACCCCGTCGTCCTCGAAGCCATCAAGAAGGTCCTCGACTCGGGTGCGCCGCTCCACGTCCTCGACCTCGCCACCCCGGTGAAGGACGCCTTCACCACCGAACTGTTCGCCACGCTGCCGAGCGGGCTCGCCGACGACGCCCGCATCCAGTTCTGCGGTCCCGCCGGCACCGACGCCGTCGAGGCGGCCCTCAAACTCGTCAGGACGGCCACCGGCCGCGACGGACTCCTCGCCTTCACCGGCGCCTACCACGGCATGACGGCCGGCGCCCTCGACGCCTCAGGAGGAGCCACCGGCGTCCGGGTCACCCGGCTGCCCTACCCGCAGCAGTACCGCTGCCCCTTCGGCGTCGGAGGCGCCCGCGGCGCCCAACTGGCCGCCCACTGGACCGAGAACCTCCTCGACGACCCCAAGAGCGGTGTCACCACCCCCGCGGGAATGATCGTCGAGGTCGTCCAGGGCGAAGGCGGAGTCATCCCCGCCCCTGACGACTGGATGCGCCGCATGCGCCGCATCACCGCCGACCGCTCCATCCCCCTCGTCGTCGACGAGGTCCAGACCGGCGTCGGCCGCACCGGCGCCTTCTGGGCCGTCGAACACAGCGGCATCGTGCCCGACGTGATGGTCCTCTCCAAGGCCATCGGCGGCTCCCTCCCCCTCGCCGTCATCGTCTACAGGTCCGAACTCGACGCCTGGGAACCCGGCGCCCACGCGGGCACGTTCCGCGGCAACCAGCTCGCCATGGCCGCGGGCACGGCCACCCTTGCCTATGTCCGCGAGAACAAGCTCGCCGAACGGGCCGGCACCCTCGGCGCCCGCATCCTCGGCCGACTCCAGGGCCTCGCCGCCGACCACCCCTGCGTCGGCGAGGTTCGCGGCAGGGGCCTGATGATCGGCGTCGAACTCGTCGACCCCGAAGCGGCAGGCCCGGACGACCTCGTCCCACCCGCCGCCCCCGCCCTGGCCCTCGCCGTCCAGCAGGAGTGCCTCGCCCGCGGACTCATCGTAGAACTCGGTGGCCGCCACTCCGCCGTGGTCCGTCTCCTGCCCCCGCTCACCCTCACCGACGAGCAGGCCACCGCCGTCCTGGACCGCTTCGCCGACGCCCTCGCCGCAGCCGAACGGGCCCACACCCCCCGCCCGCCCGCCTCCCGTCGGGCCATGGCCCCCCGGACCGACACCGGGCCGTCCCACTGAACCCGGACCGCCCCCGGCCCCACCCCAAGGAACCCCCCGTGAACGCCACCCCCACCTCCCCGGCACCCGAAACCGAGTCGCCTCTCGCCCGACTCGACACCCCGGTACCCCCCGCCGAAACACCCCCCACCGGCACCGCCACACCCACGCCCTCCCCAGCCACGTCACCCGACACACCCACACCAGGCCCCACCCCTCCCGGGACCACCACCCCGGCCACCGCCGACCTGGGCACCCCCACTCCCGCCTTCGCCGCCCCGGGCAGCACCACCCCCGTCACCCCCACCCCCGCCTTCGACGCCCCGGACAGCCCCGCCCCCGTCACCCCCACCCAGAGTGCAGCCACCCCCAAAGCCGCTGTTCCCGTGGATCCCACCGTCCCGCGCCAGCACGTCGGCCCCTACGACTCCCGCCCGCACCGCCCGGTCGAGGCCGTCGACCCCCTGGACGACCCCGACCCGCAGCGCGCCGCCGACGCGGCAGCCGTCGAGAACCTGCTCCGTTGCTGGGTCCGGGAGAAGAACCTGCCCGCCCCCGGCTCCACCACCCTGCGCATCCCCCTCGACGCCAGTGGCACCGCCCTCCTCGTCCCCGTCCGCTACTGGTCACCCACCGGCTGGCACCGCTTCGGCGCCCCCGTCCTCGAAGGGCTGCCCGCCACGGCTCCCGCCGTCGACGCCGTGACGGTGGCCGCCCTGCTCAGCCGGGAGACCGGCCGCTGCGAGGGCACCGCACTCGTCGGCAGGGTCGCCGACTCCGCCCGCCGCACCGCCGAGTTCCTGGAGGAACGTCGCCGGCGGCCCCAGCCGCACCCGGACGCCGACCTCTTTCTCGCCGCCGAACAGTCCCTCCTCCTCGGCCACCCCCTGCACCCCACCCCCAAAAGCCGCGAAGGTCTCTCCGAGGCCGAGTCCCGGTTCTACTCACCCGAAATGCACGGCTCCTTCCCGCTCCACTGGATCGCCGTCGACTTCTCCCTCCTCGCCTCCGACTCCGCCTGGACCGAACAAGGCCGTCCGGTCAGCGCGGAGCAGATCGTCGCGGCCCTCGCCGACGGGCTCACTCCCCCCGCGGGCACCGCGCTCCTGCCCGTACACCCCTGGCAGGCCCGCGAACTCCTGCACCGCCCCGAAGTCCGCGACCTCCTGGACGCCGACCTCCTCCACGACCTCGGTCCCCACGGCAGCCCCTGGCACCCCACCTCCTCCGTCCGCACCGTGCACCGCCCCGGCGCTCGGGCCATGCTCAAGCTCTCTCTCGGCCTGCGCATCACCAACTCGCGCCGCGAGAACCTCCGCAAGGAACTCCACCGCGGTGTGGAGGTCCACCGGCTGCTCCGCACCGGCCTCGTCGACGAATGGCAGGCCGCCCACCCGGGCTTCGACATCGTCCGCGACCCCGCCTGGCTCGCCGTCGACACCCCCGGCGGCGTCCCCGTCACCGGACTCGACGTCATGATCCGCCACAACCCCTTCGGGCCCGGCGACGACGCCGTCTGCATCGCCTCCCTCACCGCTCCCCGCCCCTGGCCCGGCGCCACCGCGATGCGTTCCCGGCTCGCCGACGTCATCGGCCGGCTCGCCGCCCGCACCGCCCGCCCCACCGCGGCCGTCGCCACCGAGTGGTTCCTCCGCTACCTCGACCAGGTCGTCCGCCCGATCCTCTGGCTCGACGGCCACGCCGGCATCGCCCTGGAAGCCCACCAGCAGAACACCCTGGTCCTTCTGGACCCCGACGGCTGGCCGGCCGGCGGCCGGTACCGGGACAACCAGGGCTACTACTTCCGCGAGTCCCACCGGAGCGAGCTGGAGAGCCGCCTCCCCGGTGTCGGCGACGACAGCGACACCTTCGTCTCCGACCAGGTCACCGACGAACGCTTCGCCTACTACCTGGGCATCAACAACGTCCTGGGTCTGATCGGCGCCTTCGGCTCCCAGCAACTCGCCGACGAGCGCGTGCTGCTGGCCGCCTTCCGCAGCTTCCTGACCTCCGCGACCGGCCTCGGCTCCCCCCTGCCGCACCGTCTCCTGGAAGCCGCGACCCTGCGCGGCAAGGCCAATCTCCTCACCCGCCTGCACGGCTTGGACGAACTCGTCGGCCCCGTCGACACCCAGTCCGTGTACGTCACGGTCACCAACCCCCTCCGTAACTGATCCTGATATCCCGGCCGGGCCGTGCGGCCGGGCCGCACGGCCCGGCCCGCACCGCCCCAGACCCGCCCCACCTTCCCGGGGACCCACCCCGACCGCACCGCCGAGAGGAGAGCGACTCCGTGTCACCCGCCCGCCCACCGGTCGAACCGCCCGGGGACGACACCCTCGACCTGAGGCTCGACGACCTCGTCGCCCTACTCGAAAGCGGTCATCTCGACGCCGAACTGCTCGACGGCGACCTCCTGGACTCCGTGGCCTCCTGGGCCCACGCCGACACCCCTGTCGGTACCTTCCGGCTCGTCCCCGTACGGCTCGAAAGGGATCTGCCGCTGGTCACCCGGTGGATGAACGACCCCGCCGTCTCGGCCTTCTGGGAACTCGCCGGCCCGGACACCGTGACCGCCGACCACATCCGTGCCCAACTGGAGGGCGACGGCCGCAGCGTCCCCTGCCTCGGCGTCCTCGACGGCACGCCCATGAGCTACTTCGAGATCTACCGCGCCGACCTGGACCGGCTCGCCCGGCACTACCCGGCCCGCCCCCACGACACCGGTATCCATCTGCTGATCGGAGGCGTCACCGACCGGGGCCGAGGCGTCGGCACCACGCTCCTGCGCGCCGTCGCCGATCTCGTCCTCGACCATCGTCCCCGCTGTACCCGCGTCGTGGCAGAACCCGACATCCGTAACACCCCCTCCGTCTCGGCCTTCCTCAGCGGCGGCTTCCGCTACGCGGCGGAAGTCGACCTCCCCGACAAACAAGCGGCGCTCATGCTCCGCGACCGCGCCCTCCGTCACGTTCTGTGAACACCCTCTGTCATCTGAACGCCGCTGAACCCACAGTGGTTCCCACTTCGAGGAGTCCTCGTGTCGATGTCCCCTGCACCCCACGACTCCGCACATCCCACCCAGGCCGACCCCGCCGCTTCCACCTCCACTCCCGCCAACTCCGCTGGTCCCAGCCCTGATCAGCCCCAGGCCCCCGTACTGCTCGCGCCCCCCGAGCTGACCGCCGCCACCTGGACCCGGGCCTCCTCGCGCCTCCTCGCCAAAGCCCTTGCCGAGTTCGCCTACGAGGAGATCATCGAACCCGTTCCCGTCACAGAGGGTGAAACAGGTCAGTACGCGCTGCGGCTCGACGACGGCACCGCCCTCACCTTCCGGGCCCGCCGCGGTGCCTACGACGGCTGGTACATCGCCGCCGACTCGATCACCCACGAGGGCCGGCCCCTGACCGACCCCCTCGACTTCCTGGTCCGCGCCCGCAAGCTCCTCCAGCTCGACGGCGCCACCCTCGGCCACCTCATCCGCGAGCTCTCCGCCACCCTCGCCGCCGACGCCCGCCTCGACCACACCGCACTCACCGCAGCCCGGCTCGCCGAACTCTCGTACGCGGAACTCGAAGGCCATCAGACCGGCCACCCCTGGCTCGTCCTCAACAAGGGCCGCATCGGCTTCTCCGCCACCGACGCCGCCCGCTGGGCCCCCGAGGCCCGCCGCGTCACCCGGCTGCCCTGGATCGCGGTCAGCAACCGCATCGCCGCCTACCGGGGAGTCAGCGGCCTCGGCACCCCCGACCGCCTCTATTCCCGGGAGCTGGACCCCGAGGTCCACGCCGCCTTCCGGGCCGAACTGACCGCCCGCGGTCACCAGCCCGACGGCTATCTCCTGCTGCCCGTCCACCCCTGGCAGTGGGACGAGATCCTGCTTCCCCTCTACGCCCCGGCCGTCGCCTCCGGGGCCGTCGTCCCGCTCTCCGCCGATCCCGACCTCCGGCTGCCGCAGCAGTCGGTCCGTACCTTCCTCAACACCAGCCGCCCCGACCGGCACACCGTCAAACTCCCGCTCTCGGTGCTCAACACCCTCGTCTGGCGGGGACTGCCCACCGAACGCACCCTCGCGGCACCCGCCGTCACCGCCTGGGTCCACGGCCTGCGCGAGGCGGACCCCTTCCTGCGCGACGAGTGCGGGGTGATCCTCCTGGGGGAGGTCGCCTCCGTCACGGTCGAGCACCCGCTGTACGACCGGCTTCCCGAAGTCCCTTACCAGTACAAGGAACTCCTCGGCGCGATCTGGCGCGAACCCCTGCGCCTCCCCCCGGGCGAGCGCGCCCGCACCCTCGCCTCCCTGCTGCACACGGACCCCGAAGGCCGCGCGTTCGTCGCCGAACTCGTCGACCGCTCCGGACTCGCCCCCACCGTCTGGCTCCAGCACCTCTTCGCCGCGCTGCTGCCCCCGCTGCTGCACTTCCTCTACCGGTACGGAACGGTCTTCTCCCCGCACGGTGAGAACGCCATCGTGGTCTACGACGACCAGGACGTCCCCGTGCGCATGGCGATAAAGGACTTCGTCGACGACGTGAACATCAGCTCCCACCCCCTCCCCGAACACGACACCCTTCCGGACGACGTCCGCGCCGTGCTCCTGACCGAGGAACCCGACTTCCTCGTCCAGTTCATCCATTCGGGGCTCTTCGTCGGTGTCTTCCGCTATCTCGCGCCGCTCTGCGAGGAACAACTCGACGTGCCCGAGAAGGACTTCTGGTCCCTCGTCCGCGCCGAGATCATGCGCCACCAGGCCCGCTTCCCGGAGCTGAAGGAACGGTTCGAGCTCTTCGACCTCCTCACTCCCCGTATCGAGCGGCTCTGCCTCAATCGCAACCGTCTGTACCTGGACGGCTACCGGGACCGGCCCGACCGCCCGCATGCCGCCGTCCACGGAACCGTCCCCAACCCGCTCGCGTGACGCGCGCGCGTGCCCTGGCTGTCAGTGGCGCCCCGTAGGGTGGAAGGGCTATGACGAAGCCATCCCTCCCCGACCTCCTCCACGCCGCCGTCTCCGCCGTCGGCGGCACGGAGCGACCCGGCCAGGTCACCATGGCCGAGGCCGTGGCCGAGGCCATCGACGACAACTCCCACCTCCTCGTCCAGGCCGGCACCGGCACGGGCAAGTCGCTCGGCTACCTGGTGCCGGCGCTGGCCCAGGGCGAGCGGGTGGTGGTGGCCACGGCCACCCTGGCGCTGCAGCGCCAGCTCGTCGAGCGCGATCTGCCGCGGACGGTGGACGCCCTGCATCCGCAGCTGCGCCGCCGCCCCCAGTTCGCCATGCTCAAGGGCCGGTCGAACTACCTCTGCCTGCACCGGCTCCATGAAGGGGTCCCGCAGGACGAGGAAGAAGGACTGTTCGACCCCTTCGAGGCGGCCGCGCCCACCAGCAAGCTCGGCCAGGACCTCATCCGGCTCCGCGACTGGTCGGACGAGACGGAGACCGGCGACCGGGACGACCTGACGCCCGGTGTCTCCGACAAGGCCTGGGCCCAGGTCTCGGTCTCCTCGCGGGAGTGTCTCGGCGCCACCAAGTGCGCGTACGGGCCGGAGTGCTTCGCCGAGGCGGCCCGGGAGCGCGCCAAGCTGGCTGATGTCGTCGTCACCAACCACGCCCTGCTCGCCATCGACGCCATCGAGGGCGCCCCGGTGCTGCCGCAGCACGAGGTGCTGATCGTCGACGAGGCCCACGAGCTCGTGTCCCGGGTCACCGGAGTCGCCACCGGCGAGCTCACCCCCGGCCAGGTCAACCGCGCCGTGCGGCGCTGCGCCAAGCTGGTCGACGAGAAGGTCGCCGACCAGTTGCAGACCGCGGCCGAGGGTTTCGAGCGCGTGATGGAGCTGGCCCTTCCGGGGCGCCTCGAGGAGGTCCCGGAAGACCTGGCGTACGCCCTGATGGCGCTGCGTGACGCGGCCCGCGCGGTGATCACAGCCCTGGGTTCCACCCGGGACCGGTCCGTGCAGGACGAGGACGCCGTGCGCAAGCAGGCCATGGCCTCGGTGGAGACCGTCCACGGAGTGGCGGAGCGGATCACCCAGGGCTCCGAGTACGACGTCGTCTGGTACGAGCGCCACGACCGGTTCGGCGCCTCGTTGCGGGTCGCGCCGCTCAGCGTGTCGGGCCTGCTGCGGGAGAAGCTGTTCACGGAGCGCTCCGTGGTGCTGGCCTCGGCCACGCTCAAGCTGGGCGGCGACTTCAACGGCGTAGGCGCCTCGCTCGGGCTGGCCCCGGAGGGCACCACGGGCCACGACCTGCCCGTCTGGAAGGGCATCGACGTCGGCTCCCCGTTCGACTACCCCAAGCAGGGCATCCTGTACGTCGCCAAGCACTTGTCCCGCCCCGCGCGGGACGGGGACCGCGGCGACATGCTCGACGAGCTGACCGAGCTGATGCAGTCGGCCGGTGGACGGACGCTCGGTCTCTTCTCCTCCATGCGTGCGGCGCAGCTGGCGGCCGAGGAGCTGCGGACCCGGGTTCCGGAGCTGCCGATCCTGCTCCAGGGCGAGGACACCCTGGGTGAGCTGATCAAGAACTTCGCCGCCGACCCGAAGACCTGCCTCTTCGGCACGCTGTCGCTCTGGCAGGGCGTGGACGTTCCCGGCCCCAGCTGTCAGCTGGTCGTCATGGACAAGATCCCGTTCCCGCGCCCGGACGACCCGCTGATGAGCGCCCGGCAGAAGGCCGTGGAGGAGGGCGGGGGCAACGGCTTCATGGCGGTCGCGGCGACGCACGCGGCGCTGCTGATGGCCCAGGGCGCCGGTCGGCTCGTACGGGCCACGGGGGACCGGGGTGTCGTGGCGGTGCTCGACCCGAGGCTGGCCACCGCACGGTACGGCAGCTATCTCAAGGCCTCGCTGCCCGACTTCTGGTACACGACGGACCGCAATCAGGTACGGAAGTCGCTGGCGGCGATCGACGCGGTGTCGAAGGCGTCGGGCACCTGAGCGGTAAGCGAGCGAAGGAGTCTCGGGAAACCCCGGGGCTGCTTCGTGTACGGCCATGTTTGCGGGGCCGTCTCCTCCGGACACGGCAGGACCCCTGGACCGGCGCAGTGGGTCCAGGGGCCCGGTCAGAGCCGGCGAGGTGGGGTCACACCCGCCGGAGGACTGCGACGACCTTGCCGAGGATGGTGGCCTCGTCGCCGGGGATCGGCTGGTACGCGGCGTTGTGCGGGAGCAGCCACACGTGGCCGTCCTCGCGCTTGAAGCGCTTCACCGTGGCCTCGCCGTCGAGCATGGCGGCGACGATGTCGCCGTTCTCCGCGACGGGCTGACGGCGGACGGTGACCCAGTCGCCGTCACAGATGGCTGCTTCGATCATCGAGTCGCCGACGACCTTGAGGACGAACAGCTCGCCGTCGCCGACCAGCTGTCGGGGGAGGGGGAAGACGTCCTCGACGGATTCCTCGGCGAGGATCGGACCGCCGGCGGCGATGCGGCCGACCAGCGGGACGTACGACGCGGCGGGCTTGCCCGTGGTGTCGGTCGGCTGGGTGCTCGGCTGGTCGGATCCACGGACCTCGTATGCGCGGGGCCGGTGCGGGTCACGGCGCAGGAAGCCCTTGCGCTCGAGCGCCATGAGCTGGTGTGCGACCGAGGAGGTGCTGGAGAGGCCCACCGCCTGCCCGATCTCGCGCATCGACGGCGGGTATCCGCGCCGCTGGACCGAGTCGCGGATGACTTCGATGACCCTGCGCTGGCGGTCGGTGAGGCCGGAGCTGTCCGCCCTGATGCCTGGAGGTCGTCCGGGAAGGGCGCGGGCGGGTCGCCCGGGGTCCTCGCCGTTCATGCTGATGTCATTCATGGCATGCACCGGCTCGAGTCGGCCCTGGGAGCGGTCCTGGGCGGTGATGGTGGCACTGTCTGCGGTGGTGGTCACGTCGTCGGCCCCTCTCGAATGGTCTCCCTCGCTGGCACAACGGTAGTAGCTTTCGAAAGGTTGCGCCAAACACACGTTCGAGTGAAAATTCGCAGATTGCCCTACGCCCGTACCTAGGGGGGTGTATGAGCACTCTCGCCCCGCCGACCCAATTCGGTCATTACGGTAACCTCGCCGCTGGGTCGCGGGATCCGGTGCGCCCGCCCAGTGTCGCACCCGGAAGCCCTGGAACACGGGAGCCGCCGCGCCGCGACACGCGCAGGGTCCGGAATCGCCCACAACCCAAGATCTAGTGGTTGTATGTCTTCGGCCACCCAGGGGTAGTGGTCCCCGGTCTCTCGGGGGTCCTCGCATCACCTATGCTGGTGGTCGCTTCGCAGGGCCCTCAGGGGCCCGGTGAGGTTCACCAGTCGTGCCATGAAGGAGGGTCGGAACCTATGCATTGCCCCTTCTGCAGGCACCCCGACAGCCGCGTCGTCGACAGTCGCACCACCGACGACGGGACGTCGATCCGGCGTCGTCGCCAGTGCCCCGACTGCTCCCGTCGTTTCACGACGGTCGAGACGTGCTCGCTCATGGTGGTGAAGCGGTCCGGGGTCACCGAGCCCTTCAGCCGTACCAAGGTCATCTCCGGTGTGCGCAAGGCGTGCCAGGGGCGACCGGTCACCGAGGACGCCCTCGCCAAGCTCGGCCAGCGGGTCGAGGAGGCGGTGCGCGCCACCGGCAGCGCCGAGCTGACCACCCACGACGTGGGTCTGGCCATCCTCGGACCCCTGCAGGAGCTCGACCTCGTCGCGTACCTGCGCTTCGCGTCCGTGTACAAGGCTTTCGACAGCCTCGAAGATTTCGAGGCCGCCATCGTGGAACTCCGCGTGCGGCCTCCCGCTGAGAACCGTGGGACCGGAGCGACCCCCGAGGTCCCCGTTCCCGCCACCCCCGCCGACTGATCCGGCGGTCCGGGCCGACAGGTTCCGGCGACCGGCCGCCGAAGCGGCCCGGCAGACGTGCCCCGAGTGACCTCTGTGGCGCTTGTGGCAGCAGTACAGAACGACGTACAGAAGACGGTGCCCTGGGACTATCTGGGCGCCAAAGTGTGTTTTGCCCGTATATGGGAGGCGGCATGACAGAGACGGCGAGCGGTCCGGCACGTGGTTCTCGTTCCAAGGGGACGAAGGCTTCGGGCAAGGGCCTGCGCATCGAGCGCATCCACACCACCCCCGGCGTGCATCCGTACGACGAGGTGGCCTGGGAGCGCCGTGACGTCGTCATGACCAATTGGCGCGACGGCTCGATCAACTTCGAGCAGCGTGGCGTCGAGTTCCCCGACTTCTGGTCGGTGAACGCGGTCAACATCGTCACCAGCAAGTACTTCCGCGGGGCGGTCGGCACCCCGCAGCGCGAGACCGGTCTCAAGCAGCTCATCGACCGGATCGTGAAGACGTACACGAAGGCCGGCGAGGAGCACGGCTACTTCACCTCGCCCGCCGACGCCGAGATCTTCGAGCACGAGCTGGCCTACGCCCTCCTGCACCAGATCTTCAGCTTCAACTCGCCGGTCTGGTTCAACGTCGGCACGCCCCAGCCCCAGCAGGTCTCCGCCTGCTTCATCCTGTCCGTCGACGACTCCATGGAGTCCATCCTCGACTGGTACAAGGAAGAGGGCATGATCTTCAAGGGCGGCTCCGGCGCCGGCCTGAACCTCTCCCGCATCCGCTCCTCCAAGGAGCTGCTCTCCTCCGGCGGCAACGCGTCCGGTCCGGTCTCCTTCATGCGCGGTGCCGACGCCTCCGCGGGAACGATCAAGTCGGGCGGCGCGACCCGTCGCGCGGCCAAGATGGTCATTCTCGACGTCGACCACCCCGACATCGAGAACTTCATCGAGACCAAGGTCAAGGAGGAGGAGAAGATCCGCGCCCTCCGTGACGCGGGCTTCGACATGGACCTGGGCGGTGACGACATCACGTCCGTCCAGTACCAGAACGCCAACAACTCGGTCCGGGTGAACGACACGTTCATGAAGGCCGTCGAGTCCGGCGGGAAGTTCGGCCTCACCTCCCGTATGACCGGCGAGGTCATCGAGGAGGTCGACGCCAAGTCGCTCTTCCGCAAGATGGCCGAGGCCGCGTGGGCCTGTGCCGACCCGGGCATCCAGTACGACGACACGATCAACCGCTGGCACACCTGCCCCGAGTCCGGCCGCATCAATGGCTCGAACCCGTGCAGCGAGTACATGCACCTGGACAACACGTCCTGCAACCTCGCCTCGCTGAACCTGATGAAGTTCCTCAAGGACGACGGCAAGGGCACCCAGTCCTTCGACGTCGAGCGCTTCGCCAAGGTCGTCGAGCTCGTCATCACCGCGATGGACATCTCCATCTGCTTCGCGGACTTCCCCACCGAGAAGATCGGCGAGAACACCCGCGCCTTCCGCCAGCTCGGCATCGGCTACGCCAACCTCGGCGCCCTGCTGATGGCGACCGGCCACGCGTACGACTCCGATGGCGGTCGCGCCCTCGCCGGTGCCATCTCCTCCCTGATGACCGGCACCTCGTACAAGCGCTCCGCCGAGCTCGCCGCGGTCGTCGGCGCGTACGACGGCTACGCCCGCAACGCCGAGCCGCACCAGCGCGTCATGCAGCAGCACGCCGACGAGAACACCAAGGCCGTCCGCGTGGACGACCTCGACTCGCCGATCTGGGCCGCCGCCACGGAGGCTTGGCAGGACGTGATCCGCCTCGGCGCCAAGAACGGCTTCCGTAACGCCCAGGCCTCGGTCATCGCCCCGACCGGCACCATCGGTCTCGCGATGTCCTGCGACACCACCGGTCTCGAGCCCGACCTCGCCCTGGTCAAGTTCAAGAAGCTGGTCGGCGGCGGCTCCATGCAGATCGTCAACGGCACCGTGCCGCAGGCCCTGCGCCGACTGGGTTACCAGGAGGAGCAGATCGAGGCGATCGTCGCCCACATCGCCGAGCACGGCAACGTGATCGACGCCCCCGGCCTGAAGACCGAGCACTACGAGGTCTTCGACTGCGCCATGGGCGAGCGCTCCATCTCCGCGATGGGCCACGTCCGCATGATGGCCGCCATCCAGCCGTGGATCTCGGGCGCCCTCTCCAAGACCGTGAACCTGCCGGAGACGGCCACGGTCGAGGACGTCGAGGAGGTCTACTTCGAGGCCTGGAAGATGGGCGTCAAGGCGCTCGCGATCTACCGCGACAACTGCAAGGTCGGCCAGCCGCTCTCCGCCAAGAAGAAGGAGAGCGAGAAGGCCGAGGTCACCGCGAAGTCCGAGGCGACGATCCGCGAGGCCGTCGAGAAGGTCGTCGAGTACCGCCCGGTCCGCAAGCGTCTGCCCAAGGGCCGTCCGGGGATCACCACCTCCTTCACCGTCGGTGGCGCCGAGGGCTACATGACCGCCAACTCCTACCCGGACGACGGTCTCGGCGAGGTCTTCCTCAAGATGTCCAAGCAGGGTTCGACGCTCGCCGGCATGATGGACGCCTTCTCCATCGCCGTCTCCGTCGGTCTGCAGTACGGCGTCCCGCTGGAGACGTACGTCTCGAAGTTCACCAACATGCGCTTCGAGCCGGCCGGCATGACGGACGACCCGGACGTGCGGATGGCGCAGTCGATCGTCGACTACATCTTCCGTCGCCTGGCACTCGACTTCCTGCCCTTCGAGACCCGCTCCGCCCTCGGTATCCACTCGGCCGAGGAGCGCCAGCGCCACCTGGACACCGGCTCGTACGAGCAGTCCGAGGAGGACGAGGTCGACATCGAGACCCTTGCCCAGTCGGCGCCCCGCGCCCAGGAGCTGAAGGCCGTCGCCACCCCGGCGCCGAAGACCGAGGTCCCGGCCCCGAAGCAGGCGCACACCTCGGCGGAGCTCGTCGAGATGCAGCTCGGCATCAGCGCCGACGCCCCGCTCTGCTTCTCCTGCGGCACCAAGATGCAGCGCGCCGGCTCCTGCTACATCTGCGAGGGCTGCGGCTCGACCAGCGGCTGCAGCTGACACCGGACGGGACGGCGCCGGGGGTGACCTCCGGCGCGGTCCCATCGGGTGACTGACACGGCACCTCACGTAGGGGACCGGCCTCGGGCCGGTCCCCTACGTCGTTTCCGGAGACGTCATGACACGTCAGGACGTCGGCAGCGTCAGGGCCGTACGGAGCCGAGCAGTGCGGCGAAGGCCTGGGGGTCCGCGTCGAAGCCGTGGCTGAGAGGGTGGTACGTCCACTCGTCGGCGTCGTGGCGTACGAACTCGACGACCGTCGCCGACAGCGCGTCAGGGACGTCCGCGAAGTCATGGACCAGCAGGTCGTCGTAGCCCTCGCGGATCCGTATGCCCGTGTTCGCTATGTCGCCGAAGGCCCTCCGCCCTCCGCCCTGTTGTATGGCGACGCCGACCACCACGCGCGCGTAGCGCGGTGCCAGCCGGTCCAGTTCGAGGGTCATGGCCTCGTCGTAGCCGAATCCCTGCCCCGTACGGCTGTCCCGAAGGAGCGTGATGGTGCCGTCGGGGGAGCGACTGCCGAAGTGCACCAGCTGGTCCGGCACTCCGGTCGGGTCGTCCGCCGTGAAGACGCCGGCGACGAGGTCCAGGTCGTGGACGGGTGCCCCGGCCGGCGCGGGGTCCCACTTGAGCGCCACCTCGACCCGTCCGACCCCTTTGCTGAGTCCGCTCATGGTGCTTCCCCTCTCCGCGTACGCCCCCGCGCACGCCTCGCGTCGTACCGTCGACCCGCTCGACAGCCCGTGGTCTGGCCGATCACTCATGGTGTCATGGGGCTCCGACAGTGGACCCGGGGGTTGAGGGGGAGAATCGCGTGTGGAGCGGTGACGAGCTGGATCTCGACGCATATCTGGCTCGAATCGGATACGAGCCCGGACGTGACGGAGAACTCGCCCCTGATCTGAGGACGTTGACGGGCCTTCACCGCGCGCACATCGGATCCGTTCCGTTCGAGAACCTCGACGTGGCCCTCGGGCGGCCGGTTCCGCTGGATCTGAAGAGCCTTCAGGCCAAACTCGTCGAGCGCCGTCGGGGCGGCTACTGCTACGAGCAGAACTCCCTGTTCGCGGCCGCCCTCGAACGGATCGGGTTCACGGTGTCCGCGCGCGGGGCCCGCAACCGGTCGCGGGGATGTCGCTGCCGCCCGTCAGGCACGCGCTGCTCGTCGTCACGATCGAGGGCGAACAGTGGCTCGCCGACGTCGGGTTCGGCTGGCAGGGGCCGCTGGAACCGGTACCCCTGCGGGCCGGGGCCCGTGTCGAGCAGAGCGGCTGGACCTTCGGGATCGGTGTCGAGGGCGAGGGCGTCCACGTGCTGCGTTCCCTACGGGCGGAGGGGTGGATCGATCTGTACGCGTTCGCCCCGCAGAGCCTCTACCCGGGCGACTTCACCGTGATGAACCACTACAGCTCCAGCCATCCGCAGTCGCGGTTCCTCGGCCAGGTCGTGGCGCAGAAGCCAGGCGCGGAGGCCCGCAGGGCGCTGGTGCGCGAGACGCTCTCGATCGTTCGGGACGACGGCACCATCGAGGAACGGGTCGTGAGTGCCGGCGAGTTGACCGCTGTCCTGGCGGCCGATTTCGGGATCGAACTGGACGAAGCGGAGCGCGCGAGGCTGGAGCGACTGCATCAGGCGTACGCCTGACGGGGGTTCGCGGGGTCTGCCGGGGTGGTCGTCCGCCCCGTACGATGGCGCGGTGCTGGTCAAGTGGATTCGCTGCACCGTGACGGACCGTCGAGGGTTCGAGCGGGGGCAGCGGAAATGGGCGGGGCTGCTCGGTGAGCCGGGATTCCGGGGCCAGGGCGGCGGGTGGAGCCGGGCTCGTCCGGACGTCGCCCATGTCTTCGCGTTCTGGGAGAGCCGGGCGTTCTACGACTCGTTCATGGCGCGCTCGCACGACCGGCTCGCGGCGACGCAGGCGGGCACGTTCAAGGCCGCCCAGGTCAAGCTGTTCGACCACCGCTTCGATGTGAAGACGGGGTTCGAGCCGCGGTTCACCGACGCCGACGTGGCCCGGGTGGCGCACTGTCGTGTCCACGAGGACCGCGCCGAGCACTTCGCGCTCATGCAGGAGAAGGTGTGGAACCCGGCGATGGCCGGGTCCCCGGGCATGCTGCGGGGCCTGTTCGGAGAGGCGCCCGGCAGCGAGTTCCTGGTGCTGTCGATGTGGAAGTCCGCGGCGGAACACGGAAAGTACCGGGTCGAGCGCATCGAACGGCTCGGCCTGCGGGCCCGTACCGCGGCCGACGTCGCGGCACTCGCCGGCGACGTGGTGCAGCTCGAATCGGGCTGGACCGTCTGAGCCTTCCTATACGGGGATGAAAGAGCCCGCGTCGACCCCCGCGCACGCGGCCCGCGCCGACTGGTCCGCGAGCGCGCCGTCGATCGGCTCGCGGGTGACGAACAGCCGTAGGAACAAGGGTGCCGAGACGGCCCGGACGACCGCGCCCGGGTCGGTGCCCCGAGGCGCCTCGCCGCGGTCCACGGCGCGGCTGACGACGCTCTCGCAGCGGCGGAAGCGCTCGGTGTAGAAGGAGCGGAGGGCCTCGGCGGCCCGTGGCGACTGGAACGCGGCGCCGACGAACGCGGTCGGCGCGGCAGCCTGGGCGGGATCGCCGAACGCGTCGACGACCTCGCGCGCGAGGGCGTGCAGATCCCCCGCGAGGCTGCCGGTGTCCGGTGGCGTCCAGGTGTCCTCGCCGGCCAGGTCGAGCGCGTCGGCGAGAAGCCCTTCGACGCTGCCCCAGCGGCGGTAGAGCGTCGTCTTGTGGACCCCGGAATGTTCCGCCACGTATTCCACGGTGAGTGCGGGGTAGCCGTGCTCCGACAGGCCGGTCAGGACGGCGTCGCGCACGGCGGCCCGGGTGCGAGCGGTCCGCCCGCCGGGGCGGGTGCTGCCGGGGGCCGGGGCGGGGAGATCGCCGGACGAGTCATTCAATTGCTACTCCTGTTGCGTTAGGTGATCGAGTGTGCCACACTCGCGCTAATGCGATTCAGGTTGCATTTGACTCTTCTTTCTTCGCGGAGGCGCCCTTGCCGACTCAGATCTCCCTGCACGACGTCGTCGTGACCCGCGGCGACCGACTTCTCCTCGACCAGGTCTCGCTCTCCGTGCGCCCCGGAGAGCGGATCGGGATCGTGGGGGAGAACGGTGCGGGCAAGTCGACCCTGCTGCGCCTCCTCGCCGGGGCGGAGCAGCCCGACGAGGGCAGGGTCGTCGCACTCGCCGAAGGCGGAGTGCGGATGCTCGCGCAGACCCCGGAGCTGCCGCCCGAGGCCACCGTCGGCGACGCCGTCGACATCGCACTCACCGACATCCGCTCCATGGAGCGGCGGCTGCGCGCACTCGAAGCGGGACTCGACGGGGCGAGCGAGGCCGAACTCGCCGCCTATGGCGAACTCCTCACGGCCTACGAGTCGCGGGGCGGGTACGAGGCGGATGCCCGAGTCGACAAAGCGCTGTACGGACTCGGCCTCGCCAGAGCGGGCCGGGAGCGCCCGCTCGGCAGCCTCTCGGGCGGCGAGCAGGCCCGGCTCGGCATCGCCTGCGCGATAGCGGCGGGCCCCGAGGTGCTTCTGCTCGACGAACCGACCAACCACCTCGACGGGACCGCGCTCGACTGGCTGGAGGGGGCGCTCCTGGCGCACCGCGGCACCGTCGTGGCCGTCTCGCACGACAGGACCTTCCTGGAGCGCATCGCCACCGCGATCGTCGAGGTGGACGGAGACCGCCGAGCCCTCGTCCGGTACGGCGACGGGTACTCCGGCTACCGCGCGGCGCGGGAAGCCGCCCGACGGCGGTGGGAGGAGGCGTACGAGGAGTGGTGCGCGGAGGCAGAGCGCCTGGAGACGTACGTGGCGACCACGGCCCGCGGTGTCGCACCCGGAAGGGAGATGAAGGACAACAACAAGATGGCCTTCGGCCGGGCCGCCGGGCGCGTCCAGGCCTCCGTCTCCGGGCGCGTCCGCAACGCAGGGGAGCGGCTGAGAAGACTGCGCGAGAAGCCCGTTCCCCAGCCGCCGCCACCCCTCTCCTTCACCGCCAGGCCCCTCGCCGGCGCCGCCGAGGGGGCGCTCGTCACCCTCGCCGGGGTGCGGGTCGCCGACCGACTCGCCGTCGAGACGCTCACCGTCGGAGCGGGGGAGCGGCTGCTCGTCCACGGCGGCAACGGCGCAGGGAAGTCCACGCTGCTCAAGGTCATCGCCGGGGCCGTCCGCCCCGACGCGGGCGACGTCCGGCGGACCGGACGCATCGGGTACCTGGCCCAGGACACGACCGTACGACGCCCCGAGGAGCGGCTGCTCGCCTCGTTCGGGCGGGGGCTCGGCATACCCGAGGACGAGCAGGCCGAACTGCTCCTCTCGTACGGACTGTTCCGGCCGGCCGACCTGAGCGTGCCGGTCGGAGGGCTCTCCGCAGGCCAGTTCCGCCGACTGGCACTCGCCCGGATCCTGGCCAGGCCCGCCGACCTCCTGCTGCTCGACGAGCCGGGCAACCACCTGGCGCCGGGGCTCGTCGAGAAACTGGAAGAGGCCCTGGAGCAGTGGAAGGGGGCCCTCGTGGTCGTCTCGCACGACCGTGCCCTGCGCCGCCGCTTCACCGGGCGGATACGCCGGATGGACTCCGGACGCCTCCTCGGCTGAGCCTGCCCGGGACCGGCGATCTAGGGTCGGGGTATGGCACGACCGCGGCGCATCGTCCTCGTACGGCACGGAGAGTCCGAGGGCAATGTCGATGACACGGTGTACGAACGGGAGCCCGACCACGCGCTGCGGCTCACCGTGACCGGCCGCGAGCAGGCGGAGGAGACGGGGGAGCGGCTGCGGGAACTCTTCGGGGACGAGACGGTCAGCGTCTACGTCTCGCCGTACCGTCGCACCCACGAGACGCTCCGGGCCTTCCGGTTGCCCGCCGGGCAGGTGCGCGTACGCGAGGAACCCCGACTGCGGGAGCAGGACTGGGGCAACTGGCAGGAGCGGGAGGACGTGCGCTTGCAGAAGGCCTATCGGGACGCATACGGGCACTTCTTCTACCGCTTCGCCCAGGGCGAGTCCGGGGCGGATGTCTACGACCGAGTCGGGGCGTTCCTGGAGAGCCTGTACCGCAGTTTCGAGGCGCCCGACCATCCGCCCAACGTCCTGCTCGTCACCCATGGGCTGACCATGCGGCTGTTCTGCAT
The DNA here is from genome assembly GCF_040297565.1 of Streptomyces sp. NPDC001728. Classification (NCBI taxonomy): domain Bacteria; kingdom Bacillati; phylum Actinomycetota; class Actinomycetes; order Kitasatosporales; family Streptomycetaceae; genus Streptomyces; species Streptomyces sp. NPDC001728. The sequence goes on along the minus strand of NZ_JBEOZK010000013.1, from coordinate 81,121 downwards.
GCGCTGGTTCCACTGGACGGTCGCGGACTTCGAGTCGCTCTCGAACCCCGGCAACGCCGAGACCCGAGTCCTCCTGCTCGGTGAGGACGGGCGATACCGCCTGGACAGGCCGTTCGAACGCTGGCGTACCCCGGAATCGTACGGCCCCACCGGATAGAGTGGCAGACCGATGACCGCTGACTCCGCATTCGACCGGCGCTTCGACCGCGCCCTGGCCAGCCTGCGCGGGCTGTCCGTGGGAGACGCCCTGGGCTCCCAGTTCTTCGTCCCCGCCCACTACCCCCTGCTGAAGCGGCGCGAGCTGCCCGACGGTCCCTGGCAGTGGACCGACGACACCGAGATGGCCTGCTCCGTCCTCGCCGTCCTCGTCGCCCACCACCGGATCGACCAGGACGCCCTGGCCATGTCCTTCGCCCGGCACCACGACTTCGACCGGGGTTACGGCCCTGCGGTCAACCGCATGCTCCGGCTCATCAGGGAAGGCGGCGACTGGCGGGAACTGGCTGCCGCGCTCTTCCAGGGACAGGGTTCCTGGGGCAACGGCGCCGCCATGAGGATCGCCCCGCTCGGAGCCTGGTACGCGGACGACCCGGAGCAGGCGACGCACCAGGCCGAGATCTCCGCGTACACGACCCACCAGCACCGTGAGGCCGTGGTCGGCGCGATGGCGGTGGCCGCCGCCGCCGCCCTGGCCGCCGACCCCGCAGGTCCGCCCACGCCCGAGGCGCTGCTCGACGGGGTCATCGCCCTCGTGCCCCGCAGCGCGGTGGGGGCGGGGCTGCGCCGGGCACGCGACATGCTCGACTACGGCGACGCGGGCACGGTCGCCGCGGTCCTCGGCAGTGGCCGCCGGACCAGCGCGCACGACACGGTGCCCTTCGCGCTCTGGTCGGCGGCGCGTGGCCTCGGCGACTACGAGCGGGTGTTCTGGACGACGGCGCAGGTCGGCGGTGACGTCGACACGACCTGCGCCATCGCCGGAGGTGTCGTGGCCTCCACGAGGAATGGCGCGCCGCCGGCGGACTGGCTGCGGCAGACCGAGAACCTTCCCGAGTGGGTTCCGGTCGAGATGGCCTGAGGCGGCACGACGGCCCCCGCACCCGGTGAGGGGTTCGGGGGCCGTCGACGCTCTCTCGGGCGACCCGCTCGCGGGCCACCGGGTCGGGCACCGTCGGCCCTCGGACTCTTCGTCCTCAGGCCACCGGCCCGCCGGCCTCGGCGCGACCGCTGAGTGCTTCCAGGTCGCTCTTGCGGACCCGGATCACCAGGGCGGCAGTGAGCAGCGCGATCACTACCATCGCGACGCCGGCAGTGAAGGCCGAGGAGATGCCCGAGGTCAGAACCTCATGGCTCCAGGGCGCGGGCAGTTCCTTGGTCTTCAGGGCCCCGGCCTGCTGCTCGGGTGTGGAGTTCGCCAGGAAGTCCGGCAGCTGCCTCTCACCCTCCTCGCGGCTGGCGGTACCGAAGACCGTGACCAGGATGGACAGGCCGAGCGAACCGCCCACCTGCTGCGTGGCGTTGAGCAGGCCCGACGCGGCGCCCGCCTCGTGCTGGGCCACACCGGAGACGGCCGTGAGCGTGAGCGTCACGAAATTGAGGCCCATGCCGAAGCCGAACAGGACCATCGGGCCGAGGACGCCGCCCGCATAGGCGCTGTCGGACGAGATGAACGACAGCCAGAACAGGCCGGTGCCGGTGATCGCCGCACCGCTCACCATGAACGGCTTGGGCCCCAGGACCGGCAGCATCTTCTGCGCGAGTGCCGCGCCGGAGCCGATCGCCAGCGTGACGGGCAGGAACGCGAGCCCGGATCGGATCGGTGTGTACCCCAGGACGCCCTGGACCCAGAGCACGATGAAGAAGAACATGCCGAACATGGCGGCCGCGAGGCTGAGCATGATCACGTACGTGCCCGAGCGGTTGCGGTCGGCGAACATCCGAAGCGGGGTGATCGGCTCCTTGGCCCGCGACTCCACGAGTGCGAACGCCACGAGAAGGAGGACTGCCGCGACGAAGGAGCCGATGGTCAGCTCGTCCTTCCAGCCGCTCTCGGACGCCCGGATGAACCCGTAGACCAGGGCGGCCATGCCGAGCGTCGAGGTGGCGGCGCCCACGAGGTCGAACCGGCCCGGGTGGCGCTGGGACTCCGCGATGTAGCGCGGGGTGAGGAACGCGATCAGCAGACCGATCGGAACGTTGACGAAGAAGACCCAACGCCAGTCGAGCCACTCCGTGAGCATGCCGCCGGCGAGCAGACCGACCGCGCCGCCACCGGCGGAGACGGCGGCGAACACACCGAACGCCCGGTTGCGCTGGGGACCTTCGGGGAACGTCGTCGTGATCAGGGCGAGCGAGGTGGGCGAGGCGATGGCGCCGCCCACCCCCTGGAGGGCGCGCGCCGCGAGCAACTGCCAGGGCTCCTGGGCGAAGCCTCCGAGGAGCGAGGCGAAGGTGAAGAGCAGGATGCCGGTCATGAACACCCGGCGGCGGCCCAGGATGTCCCCCGCGCGTCCGCCGAGGAGCAGCAGGCCACCGAAGGTGAGTGTGTAGGCGCTGAGCACCCACGACAGGTCGGTGGTGGAGAAGGAGAGCGCGTCCTGGATGTGCGGCAGCGCGATGTTCACGATGGTGGCGTCGAGAACGACCATAAGCTGGCAGGCGGCGATGACGGCCAGGGCGATGCCCGGTCGGCCTCCGGCGCGCGCTGGGCCGTCCTCGGTCTGTGTGTCCACCGGAGAAGTTGTCACTATGGATCCCCCACGGAAGAATTAGTGAACGCACCCGTTCACTGTCCATCACGGTAGTGAGTCCCCCACAGTGAACGCAACCGTTCACTGTGCACCGCCGACGACACAATTCGCCTCAACGGAGAGATTCTGATGGTTACTTCGCGCTCCGAGGCCGCCGCCCGGCCGACGGGGGTGTCGCTGCGACGCCGCGGACCCGTACTCGAGCGGGCCATTCTGGAGGCCGCGCTGGAGCAACTGAGCAGCGTCGGATGGAACGGTCTGACCATGGAGGGTGTCGCGGTCGGCGCGCAGACGGGTAAAGCCGCGGTGTACCGTCGCTGGCCGTCCAAGGAAGACCTCGTCGCGGACGCCCTCCAGGCCGGACTGCCGGCTCTGGGGGAGGCGCCGGACCTCGGCAGTGTGCGCGAGGACCTGTACGAACTGTGCCGCCGGGTCCGTGACGTCATGTACTCCAAGCCTGGCTTCGCACTTCGCGCCGTACTTCACGAATGCGATGCGGAATCCGCTGAACGGTTCCATGAGCTGATCGTCGCCGGGGTGACCGAGCCCTCTGCCCGCCTCTTCAGGGATGTTGTGAAGCAAGGAATCGCAAGGGGCGAGGTGCGGGCCGACGCCAATGACGACCTGGTCCTCGATGTCATCCCCGCCATGATGATGTACCGCTCGAAAGTGTGCGCAAGTGAATGGTCGGACGGTGAGATCGCCGATCTGATCGACCGGATCATGGTGCCGCTGCTGCGCGCCTGACCCCGGCGGGACCGCCCCGAGGCGCGGTCGCTGTACCCTTGGCGACCGCGCCGCGAAGGCCCCCCCGGGCGCCCGAGGGGAAACCGGGTACCGCACCCCGTGCCGAGCGGCGTAACCTGTCAGGCGCCATGCCGTACGAAGCACCCACCCACACTGTCGAGCGATCGCTCCGAGCCACCACCGGCGCCAGGATCGTCGCCGGAGTCGACGAGGTCGGACGCGGGGCGTGGGCCGGCCCGGTCACCGTGTGCGCGGCCGTCACCGGTCTCCGCAGGCCCCCCGAAGGCCTCACCGACTCCAAACTGATCACCCCCAAGCGCCGTACCGCGCTCGCCGCGGAGCTGGAGCGCTGGGTCACGGCCTACGCGCTTGGCGATGCTTCTCCCCAGGAGATCGACGAGCTCGGCATGACCGCGGCCCTGCGGCTCGCGGCCGTCCGGGCCCTCGAAGGCCTCCCCGTACGGCCCGACGCCGTGATCCTCGACGGCAAGCACGACTACCTCGGCAGCCCCTGGCAGGTCCGTACGGTGATCAAGGGTGACCAGTCCTGCATCGCCGTGGCCGCCGCCTCCGTCATCGCGAAGGTCCGCAGGGACGCGGTCATGGCGGAGCTCGGGGTCGAGTCCGGGGGGTACGCGGCGTACGCGTTCGGCGCCAACGCGGGCTACCCTTCGCCGGTCCACAAAGCGGCGCTCGAAGAGCTGGGGCCCACCCCTCACCACCGTCTCTCCTGGTCGTACCTGGACGCGATGCCCAGGTGGAGCCACCTCAAAAAGGTCCGCCTCTCCGCGGAGGCGGCCGCGCTGGAGAGCGGGGGCCAACTCGGCTTCGACTTCTGAACTTCCGGTCGCCGGGGCCCGGCCGAACGGCCTGCCACGCGACCGGGGCGCACATGTGTGCCCACCCGCCGGTGCTCCGCGCAGCGGCGTTTGATAGACATCCACCCATGCCTCTCATCCCCGAGGAGCCTCAGATTCACGAGAGCGCCCAGGGTCCCCGCGCCACCACGGCCACCGGCCGTCCCGCGTCGACCCCCCGTCCCGTACCCGGCCCGCGTTCCGCGGCCTCTCCCCGTCCCGGACGCCCCGTTCCCGGTCCGGCCAGGCCCGCGGCACCGGCTCAGAGCTCGCACCCCGGTGTCGGGCCCACTCTGGAGAACACCCCGGAAAATCGTTCCGACCAGCGGTCCACGCCGCAGCTCCAGCTGATCCCGGCCCCGGTCGATGGCGCGCTCGACGCCGCCGAAGAGGCTCTGGACCTGCTCCTGGAGAGCGGCCGGGCACCCGGCGAGGTCCTGGTCCTCACCACCGGCGACCCGCACCCCTGGACCACGCACGAGCTGTCCTTCGGCGAGGCCGCCTACTGGGCCCAGCAGGAGACCGGCGACGACGTGTTCTTCGCGCACGCCACCGCGCTGGAGCGGGCCTCCGCCCGGCCCGTGGTGATCGTCGCCCTCAACGGCGGCGACGACGAGACGGCCGGCAAGGCGCTGCCGTCGGCGAGGGCCCTCGCGGGTGCACTCCTCGTCGTCTGCGGTGACCCGCAGCGCGTCACGACGCTCCTCGGAGCAGGCGCGGGCGTCTGACCGACCGCACCTCCGCCGGACCGGACCGGGTCCGGCGGGGGTCGACGTCGCCCCGCGCGATCAGCGTGCGGCGGCCCGGCGCAGTGGCTCGGCCGCGCCGCTCGCGGTCCGTGGTGTGAGTCGACCGAGCTCCGCGGGCCCGTCACCGAGTGGCAGGGGAAGCGAGTCGGAGCTCGGACGCCGGCCACCCCGGCCCTCTCCGAGCACCTGCCAGCCCCCTCGGGTCAGCGTGATGTACGCCCCGCAGCGGAGTCCGTGCAGAGTGCAGGCGTCCCGGAGCCCCCACATCCAGGCCCCGTCCTCCTCGGTCCAACGCTCGTCCCCCTCACGGCAGTACAGCAGTACCGCGGTCCTGACCGGCGCCCGTCTGCGAAGGTCGTGCGGTATGACCCGCCGCAGATGTGCGAGCAGCGCGTTGCGGAACTCCCAGCCGTCCGCCGGCGCGGGGCGACGGACGAACGAGGCACTGGCGGCCAGTCGTTCCTCGTGGTCGAGCACCGCGAGGACCGCCATGGAGGGCGTGGGCGTGTGACGTGAGTGGAGGCCGCTGACGACCTCACGCGGATTGCGCAGCAGGGGAACCCCCGCAGCGGCCCACTCGGCCGGTTCGAGCATCCGAGCGAGGCGGCTGGCGGACTCGGACGAAGATCTGAGCGAGGTGGCTGTGGGCGGAGCGAATCCGAGGGTCACGGTCCTCCCTTCGGATACGCGCCCGCGAAGCGGGCAAGGTCGGGTGAGCGCGCACCACGGCACAGTCCTTCCGGACCGCTGACGGGCCGTACGGGGCGGTTTCCCAATTCTTGCTGGCCCGTGCGCGGGCGGCAACGAGCAATTGAGGCCGCTGACGGGAATGCGTGGGTATGCCTCTCATATCCCTGCCCAGTTGCCCATTGTTCACTCCCCGTTTCCCCTCCTGTTTCACCCTTGGACGGCGAGCACCAGCGGAAACACCCCTTCCGCTCCAGCCCGGCGCAGCAACCGTGCGGCCACCGCCAGGGTCCAGCCGCTGTCGGACAGGTCGTCGACGAGAAGCACCGGCCCCCCGGCCTCGGCCAACCGTCCGGCCAGCTCGGCGGAGACCGTCAGCGAGCGCTGAAGCCCCATCACCCGCTGGGCGCTGTTGGTCCGGGACAGCCGCACCTCCTCCGCCTCCGGCGCGTACTCCACCGCGCCGAGCAGGGGCATCCGGCCGATCTCGGAGATCCGCTCCCCGAGCGAACCCACCAGCCGCGGCCTGCGACGCGAGGCGACCGTGACCACACCGGCGGGTCTGGCCGGCGCGTCCGGCGCCCCGGAGGCCCATCCGCCGGGCCCCTTGGCCCAGTCGGCGAGCACCGCCACGACCGCCTGCACGACATCGTCCGGAACGCGCCCGTCCGCCGCGCCGTCGGACAGCAGCGGACGCAGCCGGTTGCCCCAGCCGATGTCCGAGAGCCGCCCCAGCGCCCGCCCGCCGAACGCCTGCTCGCCGACCGGGATACGGCCCTTCAGATCGACCCCGACCGCGGCGAGCCCCGTCGGCCACATCTTCCGGGGCTCGACCTCCACACCCGGCCGGCCCAGCTCGCCCTTCGCGGCGTCGAGCGCGGCGTCGGTCACCTTCGGATCGAATCGGCTCCCCGCGCAGTTGTCACAGCGACCGCACGGAGCGGCCTCCTCGTCGTCCAGCTGGCGCCGGAGGAACTCCATCCGGCAGCCCGTCGCCGCCGCGTAGTCGCGCATGGCCTGCTGCTCGGCGGCCCGCTGCCGCGCCACCCAGGCGTACCGCTCGGTGTCGTACGCCCAGGGTCGGCCGGTGCTCTCCCAGCCCCCCTTCACCCGCCGCACCGCACCGTCCACGTCCAGGACCTTGAGCATCGTCTCCAGCCGTGTCCTGCGCAGCTCCACCAAGGGCTCCAGAGCGGGCAGGGACAGCGGACGGCCGGCCTGCGCGAGCACGTCGATGGTCCGGCGGACCTGCTCCTCCGGCGGGAAGGCGACCGAGGCGAAGTACCGCCAGATCGCCTCGTCCTCCTGGCCGGGAAGGAGCAGCACCTCCGCGTGCTCGACGCCGCGTCCGGCCCGGCCGACCTGCTGGTAGTAGGCGATCGGGGACGACGGCGATCCGAGATGCACCACGAAGCCCAGGTCCGGCTTGTCGAAGCCCATGCCGAGGGCGGAGGTCGCCACGAGGGCCTTGACCCGGTTGGCCTGCAGGTCGTCCTCCGCCTGTTGCCGATCGGCGTTCTCCGTCCGGCCCGTGTACGAGGACACCGTGTGCCCGCACTGACGCAGATAGGCCGTGACCTCGTCCGCCGCGGCGACCGTGAGCGTGTAGATGATGCCGGAACCGGGCAGCTCACCGAGGTGATCGGCCAGCCAGGCCAGACGGTGGGCGGCGTCCGGCAGCCTGACCACACCCAGACTCAGGCTCTCCCGGTCCAGCGCTCCCCGCAGCACGAGCGCGTCCGTGCCCGCCCCCGTACCGAGCTGCTCGGCCACGTCCGCCGTCACCCGCGCGTTCGCCGTCGCCGTCGTCGCCAGCACCGGAACTCCGTACGGCAGATCGGCCAGCATCGTGCGCAACCTTCGGTAGTCGGGCCGGAAGTCGTGCCCCCAGTCCGAGATGCAGTGCGCCTCGTCGACCACCAGCAGACCGGTCGCGGCGGCGAGGCGTGGAAGCACCTGGTCGCGGAAGTCGGGATTGTTGAGCCGCTCCGGGCTCACGAGCAGCACGTCCACCTCGCCGGCGGACACCTCCTCCTGGACCGTGTCCCACTCCTCCGTGTTCGACGAGTTGATCGTCCGGGCGCGGATACCCGCCCGGGCCGCCGCCTCCACCTGGTTGCGCATGAGGGCGAGCAGCGGGGAGACGATCACGGTCGGGCCGCTGCCGCGCTCGCGGAGCAGCGAGGTCGCGACGAAGTAGACCGCCGACTTGCCCCAGCCGGTCCGCTGCACCACCAGGGCCCGGCGATGGTCCGCGACCAGGGCCTCGATGGCCCGCCACTGGTCCTCGCGGAGTCTCGCCCTGCCCGTCGGGTCGGAGACGAGACGGGCAAGCACGGCGTCGGCGGCGGTCCGGAGCGCGGCACGGTCTTCGAGCGGATCTGCGTGGGTCATGCCTCCATGCAACCTGATGCCTCGGACATCACGCGAACGAGGCACCGAACCTGTGGACAACTCGACGGTCGGACGGATGCCTCGTTCCGGGAGTTATCCACAGGGGTTTCGGAATTCGGGAGATCACGAGACCGTCCTGACCATGAACGCGAATCACCACGAAACCAACGGACCTTCCCGTATCCAGCAGATCACCCTGCGCGGCCCGGCGGAACTCGCCGACGCCCTTCCGTTCGTGCTCGGCTTCCACCCCACCGACTCCGTCGTCCTGGTCGCCCTCCACGGCGAGCGCGGTCGCTTCGGCGGCCGGGTCAGGCTCGGCATTCCCAGCTCGCCGGGCGAATGGGAGTCCACCGCCGACCACCTCGCCGAATGCCTCGTCGAGGGGGACACCAGGGGCGGCACCCGACCGGACGGCATCGTTGTCTTCCTCTGCCAGGACCCCGCACCCGGCGAGACGGGCAGAAGGGTCATGGAGCGCCTCCGCCCCTTCGCCCAGCGACTCCGCACCGCCTGCGGCGCCCTCGACATCCCCGTGTACGAGGCCCTCTGCATCTCCGACGGCCTCTACTTCTCCTACTGCTGCCCCGACTCCCGCTGCTGCCCGCCCGACGGCACGCCACTCGCACTCAGCGGCACGTCGGTGATGGCGGCGGCCGCGACCTACGCCGGGGTACAGGTGAGGGGCTCCCTCCGGGACATGGAGAACCGGTTCAAGCCGTCGGCAGGGCCCCGGGAGGAGCCGCAGCGCGCGGCACTCGACGAGACCGCGGCCGCGATCGTCCCCCGGATCCTGGAGGACGCGGAAGGCAAGGGCCGGGAGGAGATCCGCGAGACGACGATCCGCCTCGCCCGCGAGATCCTTCGCCGGTTCGCCAACCCGAAGAGGCGGACAGGTCCGACCGGGGCGAAGGACGAGCCGAGCCCGACCGGAGCGGTGACCGTTGGGAAGGCCGCCGGCAGTACGGCCGAGAGGGACAGGGCCGACGACGCCCTGATCGGCACCGACGAGGCCGCCGCGCTGATTCTCGGCCTCCAGGACCGCGTCACCCGGGACCGCGCCGCCGAATGGATGGAGGGCTGGGAAGGCACCGCCGCGCTGCGCCTCTGGCGCGTACTCGCCCGGCGCTGCGTCACCCCCTATCAGGAGCACGCCGCCGCCCCGCTCACCCTCGCCGGCTGGACCGCCTGGTCCACCGGCGACGAACCCACCGCTCGGGTCGCCCTCGGACTCGCCCTCGACGCCGACCCCGAGTACGTGTTCGCCCGACTGCTCCACCAGGCGTGCAACGAAGGACTCGACCCGGAATCCCTCCGCTCCTGCCTGCGGACCGAACGGGACTCCCGGGCCGTCCCGGAAGAGGTCGTTCCGTCACCCACCCCACGGGTTCGGATGCGTACCGACCGCCCGCAGGGCACCGGGCAGGCACTCAGGAAGCCGGGCCGCCAGACCGGCGGGGAGCGCCGGCCCACGGCCGGAGTCCGGCCGAGCGGGCCCGCTGCGGGGCGGCCGGGAAGCGGGGCCCCGAGGCCTGGCGGGCCGCGCGGCAGCAGGAGCGGACGGTGACGACCGTGACCAGGCCGCCCGCGCACGCGTTCAGCTCTCTGGCGGAGTCGTCCGAACCCTCCCGCCGACACCCCGCCGGCCGCCCGGTTCGCACAGAGAGCACCCCGTACCCGCCATGGCCCTCAGCCCCGCCCCGGCCCCCGGCCGCCCCACTGGTCATCTCCTCGGTTTCCCGCCCGGACGTCCTTCGGGCCCCGGCGCCGCGCCGCCCCGCGCGGCGCCCCCGGCGGAACTCCCTTCGGTGCACGGTGCGCTCCTCTGCGTCGCCCTGCCCGCCCTCGCCGTCTGTGCAGAGCACGGCCAGCTCACCGGCGAGGGCCCCGAAGGCGTGTACGCGGCGGGCAGAAGGCTTCTGTCCAGATGCCTTCTGCGGGTGGCGGGGCGTGAGCCGGTCGCCCTTCAGGGGCGTATGGCGACGGCGGACCGGGCGGTCTTCCTCGGGGTCGTCCGTGTCCCAGGAGAAACGGGTCCCGACCCCGGAATCACCGTCGAGCGTACCCGGAGCGCCGACGGAACCGAGCGGATCACACTGCGGAGCGCCGCCGTCCGTACCTTCCGGGTCCCCGTGGAAATCGCTCTGGGGACGGATCTCACGGACCTGGGGGCGGTGGCGTCGGGCCGCCCCGGACCCGAACTGCCCGCGACCGTCCACGGAACCGGTCTGCGCTGGACCGGAGCCGACGGGCGATCCGTCGCCGTCACGGCGGACCCGCCGCCCATGGACGCCCTGGCGGCAGCCGGAGTCCTGCGCTGGGAGGTGGAACTGGCCCCGGGAGCCACGTTCACGATCCAGCTGCGGATACGAGGCGACTCGCCCGGCCGACCTGCCACCGCGTGGGCCGGCCCCGGAAGGCCCGGCGGGCATCTCCTCGCGGAAGCCAGCGCCGAGTGTGATGACCCGCGCCCCGGGGAGTTGTTGCGGACGTCGGTGGAGGATTTGCGGGCCCTGCTCCAGCGGGACCCCGGGCACCCCGCTGACGTCCATCTTGCGGCGGGAGTCCCCTGGCGCTGCGGATCGGTCACCGCCGAGGCGCTCTGGGCCGCGCGGATGGCTCTCCCGCTGGGCACCCGACTCGCCGCCACCACCCTGCGCGCCCTCGGCCGCACCCAACTCTCCGGTGACGGACCCGAGTCCGGACGCATCCCCGGCCCGCTCAGGGACGCGGGGCCGCTCCTCCCGCCCCGCTGTACAGGCGTCGAGTCCACCCTCGCCTTTCCCACCGTGCTCGCCGAGGCCCGCCGTTGGGGGCTGCCGTCCGCGGACCTGGAGGAACTCCTGCCGGTGGCGGAACGCTGCCTCGGCTGGTTGCGCCGAGTGGCGGAAGGAAGCGGGCTCGTGCCGGACCCGGGACCCACCGGACCTTGGCGGGCCGAGACCCAGGCGCACGCGCATCGCGCGGCCCTCCTCGGCGCGGACCTGCTCGACGCCTGCGGCAGACCCGGCGCAGACGCGCTGCGTGACGCGGCGGGCAGACTGCGCGAGCGCTTCCGCCGCGAGTTCTGGCGCGACGATCCGGCAGGGGGCCGCCCCGCCATCGCCCGCTCACCCGACGGCAGGGCCCGGCCCCAGTTGGGCGGTTGGGCCGCACACCTGCTGGACACCGGACTGCTCGGCGGCGGGCTGCACGCCCAGGGCCTCCTGGACGGGGCGGAGACCGGTCAGGTGGCGAGACTGCTGGGCACCCCTGCCCTCGACTCGGGCTGGGGCCTGCGCGGTCTCGGCACCAAGGAGCCGGGCTACAACCCCTTCGGCCACCGGGCCGGGGCGGTGCGGGTGCACGAGACGGCGGTCGCCGTGGCCGGACTTGCCGCCTCCGGCCACGAGAAGGAGGCCGCGGCCCTCCTGTCCGGGCTGCTCGACGCGGCGCAGGCCTTCGACCATCGACTGCCCGAGATGTACGCGGGGGAGCAGCGGACGGCGGGTGGACGGCCCGTGCCGCACCCGGCCGCGTGCAGGCCGGCGGCCGTCGCGGCCGCCGGAGCGGTGCACGCCCTGCTCGCCCTCGCCGGAATCCGGCCCGACGCGCCGGGCCGGTCCGTGTCGGCGCACCCGATGCGGTCGGCCCCGCTGGGAACGATCAGGTTCTCGGGCCTCGTGGTCGCGGGGGAGCCGTTCGCCGTGCGGGTCGGCAGACTCGGTCTCGGTATGGTCGAGGAGGCCGCAGCGGGCCTTCAGCTGGGGGTGTGACGGGATGCCGGGCGCAGACACGAGGGAAGCCTCGCGGCGCGGTGAGGAAGTGGTTGCCGATGCTTCCGCGGGGCGTGTTTATCGTCAGGAAGACGACTATGATCGCGGCATGCCTCCCTACGACCCGTCGGCCTTTCCACCCTTCGCCGTCACCGTCGATCTGGTCGTGCTCACCGTGCGGCGCCATGCGCTCTGCACCTTGGTCGTACGTAGAGGGGAAGCGCCGTACCAGGGGCGCTGGGCACTGCCCGGGGGCTTCGTGCGCGAGGAGGAGGACCTCGGCGCGGCGGCGGCGCGCGAGCTGGTCGAAGAGACCGGTCTCCGCGCCCATGACCCTGCCGCTCCCACCCCCGTACCGAGCAACGGCGCTCATCTCGAACAGCTAGCCACGTACGGGGCGCCCGACCGCGACCCGCGCATGCGGGTGGTGAGCGTCGCGCACCTCGCCCTCGCCCCGGATCTTCCGGCGCCGAGGGCCGGCGGGGACGCGAACAGCGCCCGCTGGGCTCCCGTGGAGGAACTGCTCGGCGCAGACGCGCTCGCCGGGGCGGCCGGGGGCGGCGCGGGAGCCGGAGCCGGCATGGGAGCAGAGGCCGAAGGTTGGGCCGGGATCGGAGCCGGTGGAGAAGGTCCGGACGCGCTGGCCTTCGACCACTCCCGGATCCTCGCCGACGGGGTGGAGCGGGCGCGCTCCAAGATCGAGTACTCCTCGCTCGCCACCGCCTTCTGCCCGCCGGAGTTCACGGTCGGAGAGCTGCGACGCGTCTACGAGGCCGTTTGGGGCGTGGCCCTGGACCCGCGCAACTTCCACCGGAAGGTGACCGGCACGCCCGGCTTCCTCGTTCCGGCCGGTGGCACCACGACCCGTCAGGGCGGGCGCCCCGCCCAGCTCTTCCGGGCAGGTGGGGCCACCCTTCTCAACCCGCCGATGCTGCGCCCCGAGGTCTGACGGGCGACCGCATCCGGCACCCCCGAGTGGCAGCCCTGCGCCGAAAGTCCGAAATGTAGCGTTATCTTGCTGCGGTAGCGCCGCCCTGCCGCGGAGCGGTGTCACCTACCGCGAGAGAAGCGATGCTCCAGGCAATCGGACTGACCAGCACCCCCCGCCGCGATCGCCCGCCCGCCGTGGACGATCTGACCTTCGAGGCCCGGCCGGGTGCCGTGACGGCTCTCCTCGGCTCCGCGGGCTCCGGCAAGACCACGGCCCTCCGGCTCATGCTCGAACTCGAGCCGGGCCGTGGTATCACGTACTTCCGGGGGCGGCCACTGCACCGCATCGCCCACCCCCCGCGCGAGGTCGGCGTGCTCCTCGGCGACATCCCCGGACATCCCTCCCGCACGCTCCGGGGGCAGCTCCGGATGCTCTGCGCCGCCACGGGAGTTCCCGCCTCGCGGGCCGAGGAACTGGTGCGGACCGTGGGCCTCGCCGGTCTGGAGCACCGACGGATCGGCACCCTCCCGATCGGCGCGGACCGTCGACTCGGTTTCGCCTCCGCCCTGTTGGGCGCCCCCCACACTCTCCTGCTCGACGAGCCGGGCGCCGGCCTCTCCGTATCCGAGAGCGCGTGGCTGTACGAGCGCCTGCGCGCCCACGCGGCCGGAGGGGGGACGGTCCTCTACAGCACGGCGGACCCCAAGGACGCGGCCCGCAACGCCGACCGGGTCGTCACGATCGACGGCGGCCGACTCCTCGCCGACCAGGACGTCACCGAGTTCGCCCGCACCCGGCTGCGCCCCCGTGTGGCCGTGCGGACTCCCCAGGCCGCGAGGCTCGCCGCCGCCGTGACCCAGGAGGCCAGGGCGGCCCGGCGCCCCGTGGAGGTCGTCGCGGAGGAGGGTAACCGGCTCTCCGTCTACGGGACCGACTGCGCGGCGGTCGGCGACACGGCGTTCCGCCACGGTGTGCCGATCCACCGGCTCACCGCCGAGACGGGTGACATGGGCCCCCGCCGACCCTCTCCCGCCACGGCCGACTCCGGAGCGCTCGCCCTCGATCCGCCCCACTCGGGTGCCGTCGCTACCTCGGTCTCCGGGCCGCCGACCACGGAAACGAGGTCGGCACCCGGAGAGGCCCCTGTGGCCGTGGCCCTCGACGCGCCGGAGGTGACGCCCCGCGCCCGGCGTCCGGCCCGCTCACCCTTGCGCCCGCTCCGGTATGAGCTGCATCGGCTCCTGGGCGTGCCGTCCACGCCGCTCGTCGTCGGCGTCGTCGTGCTCGCGTCCGTGACGATTGCCCTGCTGCTCGGCCGGGGCGGTCGCGTCGCGCTGCCCGCCGTTCTGGCGGGCTGGCCGGCGATCTCCCCACTGCCGCCCTCGGCTCTCGGGGCGGGGCTGCTCGGCGCCTTCTCCTTCGGCGAGGAGTACCGCTATCCCGCGCTCACCACGGGACGGGGGGCCGTGCCCCGACGGCCCGGCCTGCTGCTGGCCAAACTCATGGTGGCCGCGACCGTGGCGCTGGTGCTGGGGACACTCGTCGTGGTGGTCGATCTGGAGGTGCTGCGGTTGGTCTACGGACCCGAGTTGATCTCCGTACCGAAGAACTGGCCGACTCTTTGCGCGAGTTGGCTGGGACTCCTCGTCGGCTGCGCCTGGGCAGGGGTGCTCGGTGCGGGGGTGTTCCGTGCCGCGGCGGCCGGAGTGGCCGCGGTGCTCGCGGTGCCGGTCGCCTTCGTGCCACTGCTGCAGAAGGTGCTGTCGGGGCCGTCGGCGCGGTCGGCCGCCGGACTCCCGGCGCGGTTGCGTGAGTTCGCCGGGCCTCAGTGGTCCCCGGTCGTGGACCGTTGGCTGACGGGGGTGCTACGGGTGCTCGGGCAGCCCGCCGGGGTGGCGCTTTCGCTCACGTTGACGGGGCTGTTCTGTGCCTATGTGTTCACGGGCCTTCGTCGTAGGGCCCGTTGGTGACCGAGCATGGACCGAAACGTTCCGCTTCAAGGTCAACTCCCTTGAGGTTTGCGAAGTATGTCTGATTGATCGTCAATTGTGTAGGGGGTGCCGATCACCCTTTCGTGTGCTTTTCACCAAAGACCTCAAGGGTCACGGGGGCAACGCCGACAAAGGATGCGTGAGTACCCTTGCGCACACCACGATGACCGCCGCCCGCTCCGTCGACTCCGGCCTCGGCGCCCCGGGCGATCTCGACCGCTACCCCTACGCCGAGGCGCCCGCCGCCGGCCGCGTGGGCCCGCCCTCCTGGGAAGGGGTGGATACGGACCTGGGCCGCGTCGGCCGCCGGAGCAACGGCAGCCGGGGGCGCGGGCTGCACGGCCAGCTCGTCCAGCAGCTCGGCCAGATGATCGTCTCCGGGGACCTCGGTGCCGACCGCCCGCTCGTCCCCGAGGAGATCGGCCAGCGGTTCGAGGTCTCCCGCACCGTCGTGCGCGAGTCCCTGCGAGTCCTGGAGGCCAAGGGTCTCGTCAGCGCCCGTCCGAACGTCGGCACCCGGGTCAGGCCCGTCAGCGACTGGAACCTGCTCGATCCGGACATCATCGAGTGGCGTGCCTTCGGCCCCCAGCGCGACGACCAGCGCCGCGAGCTCAACGAGCTGCGCTGGACGATCGAGCCCCTGGCCGCCCGCCTCGCTGCCGGACACGGTCGTGAGGACGTCCAGCAGCGCCTCTCCGACATGGTCGAGATCATGGGCCACGCCTTCGCGCAGGGGGACGGGATCACCTTCTCCAGGGCCGACGCGGAGTTCCACTCCCTGCTCATCCAGCTCGCCGGGAACCGGATGCTGGAGCACCTCTCCGGGATCGTCGCCGCCGCACTCCAGGTCTCCGGCGGGCCCGTCACGGGCTGCGACCGGCCGAGCGAGGCCTCCCTCTCGCACCACGCCCGGATCGTGGACGCGCTTGCCGCAGGGGACGCCCACGGAGCGGAGTCGGCCATGCGCCAGCTGCTCACGGTCCACCCCGAGGTGGAGCGCGTCGTTCCCGCCCCCCGCGAACACTGACGCACGGGCCGTGGCTGGGAGTACGCAGGCGCGGGCATCGCGCGCCGCCGGGTCCGAGCGGCACCCGGGGAACCCTGAGGGTTCCCCGGGTGCCGCCAGGATTCCGGCGGCGGGAATGTACGCTGATCTACTCCTCTGCGTCGTTTTGCCGCACATGGGGTGTGACTCGGGCCACGAAGATTGGGCGTAACACTCCTCCGAGCCATGCGATGACGTAAGAGGTGATGGTCGAGGAAGGAATACAGCAGCCGATGGAGGCGCTGTGCAGTTCCCCGGTCCAGCCCGCGCCGTCGGCACACTCCCCGTCGACGGTCGTCGGCTCCAGCCCCATCCAGGGCGGGGCCGGAAGCCGTTTCCATCGTTCCGAGAGGTTGTTCGTGTCGGCCAGCACATCCCGTACGCTCCCGCCGGAGATCGCCGAGTCCGAGTCTGTGATGGCGCTCATCGAGCGGGGAAAGGCTGATGGGCAGATCGCCGGCGATGACGTGCGTCGGGCCTTCGAGGCTGACCAGATTCCGCCAACCCAGTGGAAGAATGTTCTGCGCAGCCTCAATCAGATCCTCGAGGAAGAGGGTGTGACGCTGATGGTCAGTGCAGCGGAGTCGCCGAAGCGCGCCCGCAAGAGCGTCGCAGCGAAGAGCCCGGTCAAGCGCACCGCCACCAAGACCGTCACCGCCAGGACGACCGTGACGAAGACCACCGTCTCGGCCGCAACGGCCGGCGCGGCCGTGGGCGAGGACCCGGCCGACGAGGCCGGTTCGCCCGCCAAGAAGGCGGCCGCGAAGAAGACCGTCGCCAAGAAGACCGTCGCCAAGAAGACCGTCGCCAAGAAGACCGCGGCCAAGAAGACCGCGTCCAAGAAGGACGCCGACGAACTCGCCGAGGGCGAAGAGCTCCTTGAGGACGTCGCGCCCGGTAAGGGCGAGGAGGAGGAGACCGAGGGCGAGAGCAAGGGCTTCGTCCTGTCCGACGAGGACGAGGACGACGCTCCGGCGCAGCAGGTCGCCGTCGCCGGTGCCACCGCCGACCCGGTCAAGGACTACCTGAAGCAGATCGGCAAGGTCCCGCTCCTCAACGCCGAGCAGGAGGTCGAGCTCGCCAAGCGCATCGAGGCCGGCCTGTTCGCCGAGGACAAGCTCGCGAACTCGGACAAGCTCGCTCCGAAGCTCAAGCGCGAGCTGGAGATCATCGCCGAGGACGGCCGCCGCGCCAAGAACCACCTCCTGGAGGCCAACCTCCGTCTGGTGGTCTCCCTGGCCAAGCGCTACACCGGCCGCGGCATGCTCTTCCTGGACCTGATCCAGGAGGGCAACCTCGGTCTGATCCGCGCTGTCGAGAAGTTCGACTACACCAAGGGCTACAAGTTCTCCACGTACGCCACCTGGTGGATCCGTCAGGCGATCACCCGCGCCATGGCCGACCAGGCCCGCACCATCCGTATCCCGGTGCACATGGTCGAGGTCATCAACAAGCTGGCGCGCGTCCAGCGCCAGATGCTCCAGGACCTGGGCCGTGAGCCCACCCCGGAGGAGCTGGCCAAGGAGCTCGACATGACCCCTGAGAAGGTCATCGAGGTCCAGAAGTACGGCCGTGAGCCGATCTCCCTCCACACCCCGCTGGGTGAGGATGGCGACAGCGAGTTCGGCGACCTGATCGAGGACTCCGAGGCGGTCGTCCCGGCCGACGCGGTGAGCTTCACGCTCCTCCAGGAGCAGCTGCACTCCGTTCTCGACACGCTCTCCGAGCGTGAGGCGGGCGTCGTCTCGATGCGCTTCGGCCTCACCGACGGCCAGCCGAAGACGCTGGACGAGATCGGCAAGGTCTACGGCGTGACGCGTGAGCGGATCCGTCAGATCGAGTCGAAGACGATGTCGAAGCTGCGCCATCCGTCGCGTTCGCAGGTGCTGCGCGACTACCTCGACTGATCCGCACGCCTCGCTGACGCGAGGCGCGGAGAGGTACGCGGAAGGGCCCGGTTCCCCGAGGGGGAGCCGGGCCCTCCGGCTGTGCGCGGGTGCACAGGGGCGGCGCGTGATGGACTCTGGGTGAACCGACATCACCGGAGAGTCAGGAGGCTTCATGCGTGGTTCCCTCACCCGAGCATTGACGGGTGCCCTGGGCCTGATCGCAGCGGCGGCGGGGCAGCTGGCCACCGCCGCCCCCGTGGTCGCGGACAGCGTCGTGGTGGGTGGCCGCCAGGTCCAGATCGGGGACGCGCCGTGGGTCGTGGCGCTGTCCAGCCGTGACCGGTTCGGTGGTACGCGCGCGGGGCAGTTCTGCGGGGGCGTGGTCGTCGCCCCGGACAAGGTGCTCACGGCGGCCCACTGCGTGGGCCGTGAGGCGCTCGGAGGCGAGCCCTGGGAGGTGCGTGACTTCGTCGTCATCGCGGGCCGGGCGGCACTGAGCGGGCAGGGCGGGCGGGAGATGCGGATCTCGGACACCTGGGTGAACCCCGACTACGACCCGACGAGCAATTCGGGGGATCTTGCGGTGCTGACCCTGGTGAGCGCGCTGCCGCAGTCGTACGTGATCGGCGTCGCCCGTGCCGCAGACACGGCGGAGGCCGCGGGGACCGAGGCGGATGTCTACGGCTGGGGCGACACGACCGGCAACGGGGCCTATGCCTCCGCGCTCCGGACGGCACGGGTGCAGGTGCTGCCGGATACGGCGTGCCGGCGGGCGTACCCGGGTGGCTTCGGTGTCGCGTACCGGAACGACACGATGCTTTGCGCGGGCGACCCGCAGGGCGGCAAGGACGCGTGCCAGGGGGACAGCGGGGGCCCTTTGGTGGCCAAGGGGCTCCTCGTGGGCCTGGTGTCCTGGGGCAGCGGCTGCGGACAGGCGGAGAACCCGGGCGTCTACACGCGCGTATCGGCGGTGCTGCCGGCCCACTTCTGACGGGGCCGAAGTCCCGGTCCTCGCGGAGGGTACGAGAACGGGCGGCCACCCCCCTGGGATTGCGGGGATGGCCGCCCGCCGTCCGGTCTCAGTGGCCGGATCTGGGCTCGTCGTGGATGCGAGGCGTCAGTGCTCGTCGCCCACAGTGCGCGCCGGCACGTCCGTCAGCCGGTCCGTCTCATCCTGTATCTCAACGGCGATCTTCTTGA
The DNA here is from genome assembly GCF_040297565.1 of Streptomyces sp. NPDC001728. Classification (NCBI taxonomy): domain Bacteria; kingdom Bacillati; phylum Actinomycetota; class Actinomycetes; order Kitasatosporales; family Streptomycetaceae; genus Streptomyces; species Streptomyces sp. NPDC001728. The sequence goes on along the minus strand of NZ_JBEOZK010000013.1, from coordinate 62,126 downwards.
GTTCCGGCTCGAACTTGCGGCCGTGGTGGGCGCAGAAGAGCAAGTCACCTCCGCTGGTCAGGACGACACGCAGGTATGCCTGGGCGCCGCAGCGGTCGCAGCGGTCAGCGGCCGTCAGGGGGCTCGCGGGGGTCAGAACAGTAGTCACGTCGCCTCTTCTCTAGCTCGACGAGCTGTCGTACCAGGGTCAACATCCAACCAGGCCGAAAACGTTCCCGCTCGCGGCTTTTCCTTGAAACTTCTTCCTAGGTGGCTGTTTGCTGCCGGTTGGCGGCGAATGAGCCGTATTGCGTCGCTCTACGGATTTCGCGTTGCTTGTGTCGGTTAGCCCTCCCGGCGTGGTTGCCGGTTGTTGATGAGGACGTGCCCGGAGCCTAAATGGTTCATGCCTGGAAGGGAACGTGATGTTCGCGTCACCCCATCGAGGGATCGAACATCCATGCGACCCTGGACTAGCATGAGGAAACGGGGAGGGTGGCGTTACAACGGCTCTACCAGGCATCGGTACCCTCTGACCCGTGACCGACGCCGGGCCTTACCCCATCGGGCCCGATTTCAAATTCAGCGAGGAGCGAACCGCGTGACCGCCGAAACGTCCGTGCCGTCCAGTGCAGTGCTGACCGCAGACCGTGACGGTTCCAACTACACCGCGCGGCACCTGCTCGTACTCGAAGGGCTCGAAGCGGTCCGCAAGCGCCCCGGCATGTACATCGGGTCCACCGACAGCCGCGGTCTGATGCACTGCATCTGGGAGATCATCGACAACTCGGTCGACGAGGCCCTGGGTGGCTACTGCGACCACATCGATGTCATCCTCCACGACGACGGCTCCGTCGAGGTCCGGGACAACGGCCGGGGCATCCCCGTCGACGTCGAGCCGAAGACCGGACTCTCCGGGGTCGAGGTCGTCATGACCAAGCTGCACGCCGGCGGTAAGTTCGGCGGCGGGTCGTACGCGGCCTCCGGCGGTCTGCACGGCGTCGGCGCCTCGGTGGTCAACGCCCTGTCGGCCCGCCTCGACGTCGAGGTCGACCGGAACAGCGCCACGCACACGATCAGCTTCCGCCGTGGTGTCCCGGGCATCTTCACGGAGCAGGGCCCCGACAGCCCCTTCGACCCGGGCAACGGCCTCCGCAAGGGCAAGCGCGTCCCCAAGACCCGCACCGGCACGCGCGTCCGCTACTGGGCGGACCGGCAGATCTTCCTCAAGGACGCCAAGCTGTCGCTGGAGACGCTGCACCAGCGTGCCCGGCAGACCGCCTTCCTCGTGCCTGGCCTCACCATCGTCGTCCGTGACGAGCGAGACCTCGCGGGGATCGGCAAGAGCGAGGAGACCTTCCGCTTCGACGGCGGTATCAGCGAGTTCTGTGAGTACCTCGCGCAGGACAAGGCCGTCTGCGACATCCAGCGGCTCACCGGGCAGGGCACCTTCAAGGAGACCGTCCCCGTCCTCGACGAGCGCGGTCACATGACCCCGACCGAGGTCACCCGTGAGCTCGCCGTCGACGTCGCCCTGCGCTGGGGCACCGGTTACGACACCACGGTCAAGTCCTTCGTCAACATCATCGCCACCCCCAAGGGCGGCACCCACGTCTCCGGCTTCGAACAGGCCATCACCAAGACGGTGAACGAAGTGTTGCGCTCGGCCAAGATGCTGCGCGTCGCCGAGGACGACGTCGTCAAGGACGACGCCCTTGAGGGGCTCACGGCCGTCGTGACCGTCCGCCTCGCCGAGCCCCAGTTCGAGGGCCAGACCAAGGAGGTCCTCGGCACGTCCGCCGCCCGGCGGATCGTGGCGAACGTGGTCGCCAAGGAACTCAAGGCGTTCCTCACCTCGACCAAGCGGGACGCCAAGGCGCAGGCCCGCGCCGTGCTGGACAAGGCCGTCGCCGCCGCGCGCACCCGGATCGCGGCGCGCCAGCACAAGGAGGCGCAGCGCCGGAAGACCGCGCTCGAGTCCTCCTCGCTGCCGGCCAAGCTCGCCGACTGCCGGAGCGACGACGTGGAGCGCAGCGAGCTCTTCATCGTCGAGGGGGACTCCGCTCTCGGTACGGCCAAGCTGGCCCGGAACAGCGAGTTCCAGGCCCTGCTGCCGATCCGCGGCAAGATCCTCAACGTTCAGAAGTCGTCCGTCTCGGACATGCTCAAGAACGCCGAGTGCGGCGCGATCATCCAGGTCATAGGAGCGGGCTCGGGCCGTACCTTCGACATCGACGCGGCCCGCTACGGAAAGATCGTCCTCCTGGTCGACGCCGACGTCGACGGCGCGCACATCCGCTGCCTGCTGCTGACGCTCTTCCAGCGCTACATGCGGCCCATGGTCGAGGCCGGCCGGGTCTTCGCCGCCGTGCCCCCGCTGCACCGGATCGAGCTCGTCCAGCCCAAGAAGGGCCAGGACAAGTACGTCTACACCTACTCGGACAACGAGCTGCGGCAGACCCTGCTGGAGTTCCAGCGGAAGGGCGTCCGCTACAAGGACTCCATCCAGCGGTACAAGGGTCTGGGCGAGATGGACGCCGACCAGCTGGCGGAGACGACGATGGACCCGCGCCACCGCACCCTGCGCCGGATCAACATCGGTGACCTGGACGCGGCGGAGCAGGTCTTCGACCTCCTCATGGGCAATGACGTGGCGCCCCGTAAGGAGTTCATCACCGGCTCGGCGGCGACCCTCGACCGCTCGCGCATCGACGCCTGAGGCTCTCCACCCGTGGGTGGAGCCGGACGCTCCACCCACGGGTCGATCACAGCGTCTCCGACTCTCCGTAGCATTGGGGTGACGGAGGGGGACGGACATGGAGGAGACGCGCGGCCTGGCGCGAGCGGGGAGTGGGGCAGCTCTGGGGGGTTCCTGGGGAGCCTGGCCTTCACGAGAGGCGCTCACCCGCCTGGGAGTGCCCCGGGGACGGATCGTCCTCGACTACTTCATGATCGCCGGCCTGAGTGTGCTGGTGCTGACCGGCTGTTACACCTCGGGGGCGTTCCACGGCTGGTACGTGCCCGTGCCTCCGGTCGGGTTCGGACTCTGTGTGGTCGCGGCCCTGCGCTATCACCACACGACCCTCGATCATCGAGTGGCGGCGTCGCTGGGGCTCCTCTCGGTGATAGCCCTCTGCGGCCTGGGGGCCTACGCGGCCGGTGCCCCGACGTCCGCCACCGTGCTGTGGATAGTCGTCTCGGTCATGGCCATGGAGCGGCTGCCGCTCCCGATGGGCCTGGCCACCGTGGCAGTGCTCGTCACCGGCTTCGTGGAGGCCGATGAGACCGGGGTGCTCGGAGCCGGCATCACCACCGTGGCCGTACTCCTCGCGGGCTACTCGCTACGGTTGGACGCCCAGGCGCGGGGTGCGGGGTTCCAGCTGCTCGCCCAGGAGCGACTCGCCCGCGAGGCGGAGGCCGAATCGGCAGCGCTTGCCGAGCGGGCCAGGATCGCCCGCGAGATACATGACGTGCTCGCCCACAGCCTCTCCGCGCAGATGGTGCACCTGGAGGTCGCACGGCTCCAGATCGAGTCGGGGGCGGAGCGCGCGGAGATCCTCAAGCTCGTGACCTCGGCCCGCGCCATGGCGCGGGAGGGCCTGGCCGAGACCCGGCACGCGTTGTCGGCGCTGCGCGGCGACATGGTGCCCGTCGAGGACTATCTGCGGGAGTTGGCACGGGAGGGCCGGGCTCAGGTCGACGTCACCGGCCGACGCCGCGACCTGCCCGCCGAGGCCTCCCAGGCGGTACGACGCGTCGCGCAGGAAGCCCTCACCAATGTCCTCAAGCACGCCCCGGGGGCCCGGACGCGGATCCGGCTCGCCTATGAGACGGGCCAGGTCTCTCTGGAGATAAGCGACTCCGGGCCGCCGCCGACGGCCGAGGACGGCAGGGACGGGCACGGGCTTGGTTCCTCGGGCTCCGGATACGGGCTGCGTGGCATGAGGGAACGGGCCGAGTTGCTCGGTGGCAGCCTGGACGCGGGACCCGAGGGCCCGGGGTTCGCGGTGCGGCTGCGAGTGCCGGCATGAGCGCCCCGGGGAGGGGCGAGGGCCATCACCGGGAAGGCCGGCCGGCCGAGGTGAATCTTCCGGCTGGGAGAGGACTGTCGGCCGAGGAGAGCCTGCCGGGTGAGGAGGGCGTGGCTGTCGGGGAGGTCGTGCTGGTTCAGGGAGGGCCGGCCGATGGGGAGGGGCTGATGGTTCGGGAGGGAGTGTTGGGGGCGGAGGGGATGCGTGGGGCGGAGGGGGTGTCCGGTCCTGTTGTGCGGGTGGTGGTGGCTGACGATCAGGCCGTGGTGCGGGAGGGGATCGTGATGCTGCTGGGGCTGCTTCCCGGGGTCGAGGTCGTGGGGGCGGCCCGGGACGGGGACGAGGCGGTCGCGCTGACCGCGGAACTCGGGCCCGATGTGGTGCTGATGGATCTGAGGATGCCCCGGTGCGACGGGGTGGAGGCCACGTCTCGGATCCGGGAGCAGCACCCCGGGACGGAGGTCGTCGTGCTCACCACGTATGCGGACGACGACTCGTTGTTCCCCGCGTTGCGGGCGGGGGCGCGGGGGTACCTGACCAAGGACGCGGGCGGGGAGGAGATCGTGCGGGCCCTGCGGGACGTGACCGACGGGAGGGCGGGGCTGTCGCCCGGCGTGCAGCGGCGGCTGCTGGAGCAGTTGTTGGAGCGCGGGGCGGGGCCCGAGGGGGAGTCGGAGGGCGGCGGTCCCGGGTCTGGTCGCGGGCCGAGGCAGGGGTCACGGGGAGCCTCAGGGGCGCCGGGAGATTCGAGGGCGCCGAGGGGGCCCGGGGAGGGCGCAGGGGGGACGCGGGCGGGCGGCGGTGGGGTTGCCGCTTCGCAGGTCGACGGGCTCACGGAGCGGGAGACGGAGGTGATCGCGCTGGTCGCGGACGGGCTTTCCAATCAGGAGATCGCGAGTCGGCTGCGGATCTCCACGGCCACGGTGAAGACCCATATCAACAACCTCTTCGCGAAGACGGGGGTGCGGGACCGGGCGCAGGCGGTGCGGTATGCATATCAGCACGGTCTGGTCAGGGCACCTGGGAAAAGAGTCACCTGATGGGGTGAAGAGAGGGAGGAGAAGAGTCCTGGATCTTCCCGCTCTGTCCATCCTTGGGCACGCGGCCGAAACGGTTCGCTGACAAGGAGAGTTGGTCGGTGGAGCAGGTGGACAAGCAGGAGGGGCTCGACGCCTCGGCGATGCGGGTCGACGACCCCTGGTACGACGCGACGGCCTCCGGCTGGGAGGACGGGCAGGATCCGGGGGTGCCCGGCGAGGTCGGTCCGGGCGGCCCGGGGCGGCCGGACGCGGTGCCGCGGCAGCGGGTCCACAGCGCGGCGGAGATCTATCTGGAGGTGCAGCGAAGCCCGGCCTTCCAGGAAGTGCGGGGCCGCTACCGCAGGTTCGTCTTCCCGGCCACCCTCGCGTTCCTGCTCTGGTACCTCGCCTATGTGGTGGCGGCGACCGCCGCGCCGGGCCTTATGGCCCGGCCGGTGGCCGGGGCGGTGAACCTGGCGATGATCGCCGGGCTGGGGCAGTTCCTCAGCACCTTCCTGCTGACCTGGGCCTATGCGCGGCACGCGCGGCTGCGCAGGGATCGGGCGGCGCTGGAGCTGCGCTGGGACACGCAGGAGATGACCCGAGGGGTGGTGCAGCCGTGACCCGGGACCATCAGACGCTGGCGCTCCTCCTGTTCAGCGTCTTCATCGCTGTCACGCTGGGGATCACCACCTGGGTGAGTCGCAGCAGGCATGGTTCGGCGGAGGAGTTCTATGCGGGGGGCAGGCTGTTCTCCCCCCTGGAGAACGGTTTCGCCATCGCCGGCGACTACATGTCCGCGGCCTCGTTCCTGGGGATCTCCGGGCTGATCGCGCTCTACGGCTACGACGGCATGCTGTACTCCGTCGGATTCCTGGTCGCGTGGCTGGTCGTGCTGTTGCTGGTGGCCGAACTGGTCCGCAACTGCGGGCGGTTCACCCTGGCGGACGTGGTGGCCGCGCGGATGGCCGAGCGCCCGGTGAGGATCGCCGCGGGGACGTCCTCGGTGGCCGTCTCCGTGCTGTACCTGGTGGCGCAGATGGTGGGCGCCGGAAGCCTGGTCGCGCTGCTGCTCGGCGGCACCAGCGAGGCGGCCCGCTCCTGGACGGTGGTCGGAGTCGGCGCGCTGATGGTGATCTACGTGTCGCTCGGCGGCATGCGGGCCACCACCTGGATCCAGATCGTCAAGGCGGTCCTGCTCATGGCGGGCACGATCGCGCTGACCGTCCTCGTCCTGCTCCGCTTCCACGGTGACGTGAACAACCTGCTGTCCACCGCGGCCGAACGCAGCGGTCATGGAAGGGGCTTCCTCGCGCCGGGACTCCGGTACGGCGGGGACTGGACGGCCCGGCTCGACTTCATCAGCCTGGGGCTCGCCCTGGTCCTGGGAACGGCCGGCCTTCCGCACATCCTGTCGCGCTTCTACACCGTGCCGACCGCGCGGGCCGCGCGTCGGTCGGTCGTCTGGTCCATCGGGCTCATCGGGAGCTTCTACCTGATGACCATCGTGCTCGGCTTCGGCGCGGCGGCCCTGATCGGCCCCGAGGAGGTCCGCGCGTCCAACGCGTCCGGGAACACGGCCGTTCCGCTGCTCGCCCTCGACCTTGGTGGCGGTGCGGGTTCCACCGGTGGCACGGTGCTCTTCGCGGTCGTGGCGGCCGTGGCGTTCGCCACGATCCTCGCCGTGGTCGCGGGGATCACGCTCGCCTCTTCGGCCTCCGTCGCCCATGACCTCTACACCTCGCTGCGCCGCCCGCACGCGAAGCAGTACAGCGAGGTGACCGTGGCACGGATCGCGGCGGCGGGGATCGGCGCGGCCGCCATCGGACTCGGGCTGCTCGCCCGCGACCTCAACGTGGCCTTCCTCGTCGGTCTGGCCTTCGCCGTGGCGGCCTCCGCCAATCTGCCGGTGCTGCTCTACTCGCTGTTCTGGCGGAAGTTCACGACCCGGGGCGCGGTCTGGGCGGTGTACGGCGGTCTGATCCCCGCGGTGCTGCTGGTGCTGGTCTCGCCGGTCGTCTCCGGCAGTCCCGAAGCCCTCTTCCCGGGCGTCGACTTCCACCTCTTCCCGCTCCAGAACCCGGGGGTGGTCTCCATTCCGCTCGGGTTCCTCGCGGGCTGGATCGGGACGGTCATGTCGACGGAGCCGCCGGACGAGGCACGGCATGCCGAGACCGAGGTGAGGGCGCTGACCGGGGCGGGAGCCGTCTGACGGACCCGGGCCCCCGTCCGGGTCCCGGGTGGAGTTCCTCAGCCGGTGGGGGGTGGGGAGGCCGCCCAGGCGTAGCGGTGTTCGGGGCGGCCGGTCTCGCCGTAGCGGAGGGAGAGGCGTACCCGGCCGGTGCGTTCGAGGAGTTTCAGATAGCGCTGGGCCGTCTGGCGGCTGACGCCCGCGCGTTCGGCGATCTCCTGCGCGGACAGCGGGCCGTCGGCGGCGAGGAGTACCTGCCGGACCAGTTCGGCCGTGGTGGGGGAGTGCCCCTTGGGGAGGTCGGGGGCGACGGAGCCGGCCGACAGGACGCCGAAGATCCGGTCCACTTCGGCCTGTTCCGCCTCGCCGCCGCTCTCCAGGGCGTGGCGGAGCTTCGCGTACGCCTCCAGCTTGGAGCGCAGTCCGGCGAAGTTGAACGGCTTGACCAGGTACTGGAGGGCGCCGTGCCGCATCGCGGCCTGCACGGTGGCCACGTCGCGGGCGGCGGTCACCATGATCACGTCGCACTGGTGACCGCGGGCGCGGAGTTCCCGTACGGCGGCGAGTCCGTTCTCGTCCGGCAGGTAGTGGTCGAGGAGGACCAGGTCCACCGGCCGCTCGGCGAGGACGGCGAGCGCCTCGGCGGTCGAGTGGGCGGTGGCGGCGACTTGGAAGCCGGGGACCTTGGCGACGTAGGCGGCGTTGATCCGGGCGACCAGTACGTCGTCGTCCACCACGAGCACGTCGATCATCGTGTCTCCTCGACGGGCCTCGGAGCCGCGAGCGGCTCGCCGAGGGGGGCCGTGACCCGCCCCGTACTCGGTTCGGTGGTCGGCTCCGGTTCGGTCAGGGCGTCCGGGAGCACCACGGTGAACTCGGCGCCGCCCTCGGGTCCGTCCGCCACCCCCGCGGCGCCGCCCCGGCGCTCGGCGAGCCGGCGCACCAGGGGGAGGCCGAGCCCCCGCTTCCCGTGTGCCGGAAGGGCCTTCGTCGACCAGCCCTCGGTGAAGATCAGTTCGCGGCGGTTCTCGGGGACACCCGGGCCGCTGTCCGTGACCCGCAGCACGACGGTACGGCCGTCGGTGCGGAAGGCGACGTCGATACGGGCACCGGGGGTGCCGGCGGCGGCATCCAGGGCGTTGTCGACGAGGTTGCCGACGACGGTGACCAGCTCGCGGGGGTCGACGAGCCGGTCCGGCAGGAGCGAGTCGGGGGTGAGCCGCAGCGAGACGCCGCGTTCGGCGGCGACGGTGGCCTTGCCGACCAGGAGTGCGGCGAGCAGCGGGTCGTGGACCTTCTCCGTCACCTGCTCGGCGGTGGCCCGGTGCACGCCGACCACCTCGGTGACGAACTCGACGGCCTCCTCGTGCATCTCCAGTTCGAGGAGACCGAGGAGGGTGTGCATCCGGTTGGCGTGTTCGTGGTCCTGGGCGCGGAGGGCGTCGATCAGGCCCCGGGTGGAGTCCAGCTCGCGCCCGAGACGTTCCAGCTCGGTGCGGTCGCGGAGGGTCGCGACGGCACCGCCGTCGTCCGTCGGCATGCGGTTGGCGATCAGCACCCGCTGCCCCTGGACGGTGAGCAGGTCCTCGCCGGTCACCCGGCCCGCCAGCACATCCGCGGTGCGACCCTGTCCGAGGAGCTCCTCGAGCGGGCGGCCCGCGGCCTCGGGGCCGAGGCCGAGCAGCCGCTGTGCCTCGTCGTTCATGAGCCGCACGGAGCCGTTGCGGTCCAGGGCCACGACCCCTTCGCGGATGCCGTGCAGCATCGCCTCGCGCTCGGTGAGCAGTGCGGAGATGTCGGAGAAGGCCAGGTCGTGGGTCTGGCGCTGGAGACGCCGGGAGATCAGGTACGCGGCCAGGGCGCCCGCGGCGAGCGCGCCGCCCGCGTAGGCGAGGAGACCGGGGATCGCGGCGAGGAGCCGGTCCCGGACGCTGTCGTACTCGATGCCGACCGAGACCGCGCCGACGATCCGCCCGTCGGCGTCGCGCAGCGGCACCTTGCCGCGCGCCGAGCGGCCCAGGGTGCCGCTGTCGATCTCCATCACCTCGTGGCCGGCGAGGACGTCGCTCGGGTCGGTGGAGACGATCCTGCCGATCTCGCGGGGATCGGTGTGTGACCAGCGGACTCCTCGGGTGTCCATGACCACGACGTACTCGGCGCCCGTGGAGGTACGGATCCGCTCGGCCTCCGTCTGCACCGGTCCGCGCGCGGACGGCGGCGTGCCGGTGAGGTCCGCGGCGAGCCGGGGCGACGCGGTGGTGCCGGCGATGGCCAGGGCCCGCCGCATGGCCTGGTCGTCGAGCTGAGCGCTCAGCGGGGCCAGGAAGAGGCCGGTCGCGAGTACGGTCACGCCGGTGGCGATGGCCAGCTGCATCAGCAGGACCTGCGAGAACACCCGCCGCGGCCAGCCGAACCGCCGACGGCGCGCGAGGGGGCGCGAGGGGCTGGTCTGTGCGGGGCTCATGCCGGAAACGGTAAGGGGCCGCGCCCCGTGACCGGAAATGGTGCGGGGCGGCCAGCGACGGAAGGGCGCCGCTCCGGCGGGTGGGGTGGAGGAGCGGCCGGTTGGGGCGGCGGCCGGGAGCGGGGCGACAAGCAGCCGCGAGCCGCGAGCCGCAAGCCCGCAAGCCGAGGAACCGGGAACCGTGAGCCGGCCGCCGTGGGCCCCGAGCCGTTCGCCCGCGTGCCTATTCTGGGGGTTTCCCACGGCCGTGGGCACGAAGGAACCGGAGGCACGTCCCTTGACCACGCAGCAGATCCCCGTCGTCGTCCTGGCCGGGTTCCTCGGGGCCGGGAAGACCACGCTCCTCAACCATCTGCTGCGCAGCGCCCGGGGCACCCGTATCGGCGTCATGGTCAACGACTTCGGCGACATCGGCATCGACGCGATGACCGTCGCCGGCCAGGTCGGCTCCACCGTCTCCCTCGGCAACGGCTGCCTGTGCTGCGCCGTCGACGCGAGCGAACTGGACGAGTACCTGGAGGTGCTCACCCGCCCGGAGTCCCGGCTCGACGTGATCGTGATCGAGGCGAGCGGGCTCGCGGAGCCGGAGGAGCTGGTCCGCATGGTGCTGGCCAGCGAGAACGAGCGGGTCGTGTACGGAGGGCTCGTCCAGGTCGTCGACGCGGCCGAATTCTCCGCCACCCGGCAGCGACATCCCGGGACCGACCGGCACCTCGCCCTCGCCGACCTCGTCGTCGTCAACAAGGCCGACCGGGTGGAAGCGGACGAGCTGCGGAGCGTACGGGAGACGGTCGCCGGGCTCGCCGGGCGGGCCGCCGTGGTCGAGGCCTCGCACGGGCGGGTCGATCCGGAGCTGCTCTTCGACCGGGTCGCACCGGAAGGGGAGATCGAGGGCCAGATGTCGATCGAGGACATCCTGTACGGCTCCGAGGACGACGGCGAGGCCCATCCGCACGCGGCCTACGAGAGCCTGTCGGTGACGGCCTCGACGCCGCTGCACCCGCGCCGTCTGATGACCTTCCTCGACTCGCGCCCCGAGGGCCTCTACCGGATCAAGGGCTTCCTCGACTTCGGCCCCGCCGACCCGGAGAACCGCTACACCGTGCACGTGGTCGGGCGTTTCCTGCGCTTCTACCCCGAGCCCTGGCCCGACGGCGAGGAACGCCTCACCCAGCTCGTCCTGATCGGCTCCGGCGTCGACGCGGCCGGACTGCGCAAGGAGCTCGCCGCCTGCGAGCTGAACGGCCCGCAGGACGACCCCGACGAACACGGCATGTGGGGCGTCCTGCGGTATGTGCGGCGGACGGAGGAGGAGCCGGAGGCGTCCTGACGCCCCGACTCCCCTCCGACTCCGGTCCGGGCTAGCTCGCCGGGCCCGCCACCACGTCGACCGGCTGCGACAGCGGCGTACCCGAACCGTCGCGGCGCGGGTCCACGTCCGGGAGGGACACCGGGGTGCCGGTCTTCTGGGCGGCGCGGGCCGGGGTGGTGCCCGCCCAGGCCATGATCAGCACGTCCTCGCCCTTCAGGAAGCGCTGGCAGCGGACACCGCCGGTGGCACGCCCCTTGCGCGGGTACTGGTCGAAGGGCGTCAGCTTCGCCGACGTGGCCGCCGAGGAGTCCAGGGTTCCCGTGGAGCCCGCGACGGTGAAGACGACGGCGTCCGCCGCCGGGTCGACCGCCGAGAACGAGAGCACATCGGCGCCGGCCGTCAGCTTGACGCCCGCCATGCCGCCCGCCGGCCGGCCCTGGGGCCGTACCTGCGAGGCCGGGTAGCGGAGCAGTTGGGCGTCGGAGGTGATGAAGACCAGGTCCTCCTCGCCCGTCCGCAGCTCGGTCGCGCCGACGATCCGGTCACCCTCCTTGAGGGTGATGACCTCCAGTTCGTCCTTGTTCGCCGGGTAGTCCGGGACCACCCGCTTCACCACGCCCTGGAGCGTGCCGAGGGCGAGCCCCGGCGACGACTCGTCGAGCGTCGTGAGACAGATCACCGTCTCGTCCGTCTCCAGCGACAGGAACTCGGAGAGCGGCGCGCCGCCCGCCAGGTTCGGGGCGCTCGCCGTGTCCGGTAGCTGTGGCAGGTCGATCACCGCGATCCGAAGCAGCCGGCCGGTCGAGGTCACCGCGCCGATGTCGCCGCGCTGGGTGGCGGCCACCGCCGAGAGGATCACGTCGTGCTTGACGCGGGGCGCCTCCGGGTCGACCGCGGGCAGTTCCGCCGTCGCCGTACGGGCCAGCAGTCCGGTGGAGGAGAGCAGCACCCGGCAGGGGTCGTCCGCGACCTCCAGGGAGACGGCCGCGACGGGCGCGCCCGCCGACTCCAGGAGGACCGTGCGACGGTCCGTGGCGAACTTCTTGGCGACCCCGGCCAGTTCCGCCGAGACCAGCTTGCGCAGCTCCGCGTCGGAGTCGAGGATGCCGGTCAGCTCGTCGATCTCGCCGTTGAGCCGGTCGCGCTCGCTCTCCAGTTCCATACGGTCGAACTTGGTGAGGCGGCGCAGCGGGGTGTCCAGGATGTACTGGGTCTGGATCTCGCTCAGCGAGAAGCGCTCGATCAGGCGCTCCTTGGCCTGTGCCGAGTTCTCGCTCTCCCGGATCAGCCGGATGACCTCGTCGATGTCCAGCAGCGCGACGAGCAGGCCCTCGACCAGGTGGAGCCGGTCGCTCTTCTTCGTGCGGCGGAACTCGGAGCGGCGCCTGACCACCTCGAAGCGGTGGTCGAGGTAGACCTCGAGGAGTTCCTTGAGACCGAGGGTGAGGGGCTGTCCGTCGACCAGCGCCACGTTGTTGATGCCGAAGGACTCCTCCATCGGCGTCAGCTTGTAGAGCTGTTCGAGGACCGCCTCGGGCACGAAGCCGTTCTTGATCTCGATGACCAGACGCAGGCCGTGGCTGCGGTCGGTCAGGTCCTTGACGTCCGCGATGCCCTGGAGCTTCTTGGAGCCGACCAGGTCCTTGATCTTGGAGATGACCTTCTCGGGGCCGACCGTGAAGGGCAGCTCGGTCACGACGATGCCCTTGCGGCGCGCCGTGACGGTCTCCACGCTCGTCGTGGCGCGGATCTTGAACGAGCCGCGGCCCGATTCGTAGGCGTCCTTGATGCCGGACAGGCCGACGATCCGGCCGCCGGTCGGCAGGTCGGGGCCGGGCACGAAACGCATCAGCGTCTCGAGGTCGGCGGCCGGGTGCCGGATCAGGTGGCGGGCGGCGGCGATGACCTCGCCGAGGTTGTGCGGGGGCATGTTGGTCGCCATGCCGACCGCGATCCCCGACGCGCCGTTGACCAGCAGGTTCGGGTACGCGGCGGGCAGCGCGACCGGCTCCCGCTCCTGGCCGTCGTAGTTCGGGGTGAAGTCGACCGTGTCCTCGTCGATGGACTCGGTCATGAGCAGGGCGGCCGGGGCCATCCGCGACTCGGTGTACCGCATGGCGGCCGGCGGGTCGTCGTTCCCGAGGGAACCGAAGTTCCCGTGGCCGTCGACCAGGGGCAGGCGCATGGAGAAGGGCTGCGCCATGCGGACCATCGCGTCGTAGATGGACGCGTCGCCGTGCGGGTGGAGCTTGCCCATCACCTCGCCGACGACACGGGCGCACTTGACGAAGCCGCGGTCGGGGCGCAGCCCCATCTCGCCCATCTGGTAGACGATACGGCGCTGGACGGGCTTCATGCCGTCCCGGGCGTCGGGCAGGGCACGCGAATAGATCACCGAGTACGCGTACTCGAGGAAGGAGCCCTGCATCTCGTCGACAACGTCGATGTCGAGGATTCGCTCCTCGAACGCGTCGTCCGGCGGCGGTGTCTTCGTGCTGCGGCGGGCCATCGCGGCTGCGGCTCCTTCACCAACAAGGGTTGATCTGACGCGGACCATTGTGGACCGTGCCACCGACAACGCCGACCGCGACCCGGAAGAGGGACATCTCGAACGGGCGGGAACTTCGCCAGGTGTCGGCGCGCTTGCATACAGTGGCAGGACTTTTTCACATCGCGATCGAAGGGACGTACATGCCCATGGGTCACACGGCCACGGCCGAGGCCGGCTCCGGCGGCCTGACAGCGACCGAGCACCGGTTGGCGAACGGCCTGCGCGTGGTGCTCTCGGAGGACCACCTGACCCCGGTCGCCGCGGTCTGCCTCTGGTACGACGTCGGCTCGCGCCACGAGGTCGAGGGTCGCACCGGCCTCGCCCACCTCTTCGAGCACCTGATGTTCCAGGGCTCGAAGCAGGTCCACGGGAACGGGCACTTCGAGCTGGTGCAGGGCGCCGGCGGCTCGCTCAACGGCACGACGAGCTTCGAGCGCACCAACTACTTCGAGACCATGCCCACGCACCAGCTGGAGCTCGCGCTCTGGCTGGAGGCCGACCGCATGGGCTCGCTGCTCGCCGCCCTGGACGACGAGTCCATGGAGAACCAGCGGGACGTCGTCAAGAACGAGCGCCGCCAGCGCTACGACAACGTGCCGTACGGCACGGCCTTCGAGAAGCTGACCGCCCTCGCCTACCCGGAGGGCCACCCGTACCACCACACCCCGATCGGCTCCATGGCCGACCTGGACGCGGCGACCCTGGAGGACGCGCGGAACTTCTTCCGCACGTACTACGCCCCGAACAACGCGGTGCTGTCGGTCGTCGGCGACATCGACCCGGAGCAGACCCTCGCCTGGGTCGAGAAGTACTTCGGCTCCATCCCCGGCCACGACGGCAAGCCCGCACCGCGCCCCGGCGACCTCCCCGAGGTCATCGGAGAGCAGCTGCGCGAGGTCGTCGAGGAGGAGGTCCCGGCCCGCGCGCTGATGGCCGCCTACCGGCTGCCGCACGACGGCACGCGCGAGTGCGACGCCGCCGACCTGGCCCTGACGGTCCTCGGCGGAGGCGAGTCCTCCCGTCTGCACAACCGGCTGGTCCGCCGTGACCGCACGGCCGTCGCCGCCGGCTTCGGCCTGCTGCGGCTCGCCGGGGCGCCGTCGCTCGGCTGGCTGGACGTCAAGACGTCCGGCGGCGTCGAGGTCCCGCAGATCGAGGCGGCCGTCGACGAGGAGCTGGCCCGCTTCGCCGCCGAGGGCCCCACGCCCGAGGAGATGGAGCGCGCCCAGGCGCAGTTGGAGCGCGAGTGGCTCGACCGCCTCGGCACCGTCGCGGGTCGCGCCGACGAACTGTGCCGCTTCGCCGTGCTGTTCGGTGACCCGCAGCTCGCCCTGACGGCCGTGGACCGCGTCCTGGACATCACCGCCGAGGAGGTGCAGGCCGCCGCCGCGGCCAAGCTGCGCCCCGACAACCGCGCGGTGCTGGTCTACGAGCCCCTGGCGACCGAACAGAGCGAGAGCGACAGCGACGAGGAAGAGGGGGCGGACCAGTGACCGACACTGCCGCGTCTTTGACGAGCATGGACTTCCACCCGCAGCCGGCGCCCGGTGTCGCTCGCCCCTGGGCCTTCCCGGCCCCGGACCGCGGCGCCCTGGACAACGGTCTGACGCTGCTCACCAGCCACCGTCCCGGCCAGCAGGTCGTGGCCGTGGAGATCTTCCTGCCGGCCCCGCTGGACGCCGAGCCCGCCGGGCTCGACGGCGTCGCGACCATCATGGCCCGCGCGCTCTCCGAGGGCACCGACAAGCACAGTGCCGAGGAGTTCGCGGCCGAGCTGGAGCGCTGCGGCGCCACGCTCGACGCGCACGCGGACCACCCGGGCGTACGGGTCTCCCTGGAGGTCCCGGTCTCCCGGCTGCACAAGGCGCTCGGGCTGCTCTCCGAGGCCCTGATCGCCCCGGCGTTCCTGGACACCGAGGTCGAGCGTCTGGTGCGCAACCGGCTGGACGAGATCCCGCACGAGACCGCCAACCCGGCCCGTCGCGCGGCCAAGCAGCTCTCCAAGGAGCTGTTCCCGGCCGAGTCCCGGATGTCCCGGCCGCGCCAGGGCACGGAGGAGACCGTCGAGGCGATCGACGCCGCCGCCGTCCGCGCCTTCTTCGAGGCGCACGTCCGGCCCGCGACGGCCACCGCCGTGGTCGTCGGCGACCTGACCGGCGTCGACCTGGACAAGGTCCTCGCGGAGACCCTGGGTGCCTGGACCGGCGAGCCGGCCGAGCCGCTCCCGATGCCGCCGATCACCGCGGACGACACCGGACGGGTCGTCATCGTGGACCGTCCGGGCGCCGTCCAGACCCAGTTGCTGATCGGCCGCATCGGCGCCGACCGGCACGCCCGCGTCTGGCCGGCCCAGGTGCTGGGCTCTTACTGCCTCGGTGGCACCCTCACCTCGCGACTCGACCGGGTCCTGCGCGAGGAGAAGGGCTACACCTACGGCGTGCGGGCCTTCGGGCAGGTGCTCCGCTCGGACGCCGAGGGGAACGGCGCCGCGATGCTCGCCATCAGCGGTTCCGTCGACACCCCCAACACGGGCCCGGCTCTCGACGACCTGTGGAGGGTGCTGCGCACCCTGGCAGCCGAGGGGCTCACGGACGCGGAGCGCGAGACGGCCGTGCAGAACCTGGTGGGCGTCGCGCCGCTCAAGTACGAGACGGCCGCCTCGGTCGCCGGGACGCTCGCCGACCAGGTCGAGCAGCACCTCCCGGACGACTACCAGGCGCAGTTGTACGCGCGCCTGGCCGAGACCGGCACGGTCGAGGCGACCGCGGCCGTGGTCAGCGCCTTCCCGGTGGACCGGCTCGTCACCGTCCTGGTGGGCGACGCGGCGCAGATCGCGGAGCCGGTGCGCGCGCTCGGCATCGGTGAAGTGACGGTCGTGACCGGCTGATTCCGGTCGCCGAACCGGCAACGGAGAACCCCGACGGGATAGTTCGTCGGGGTTCTCCGCTTTGTCCGTATTGACGGTAAGTCTCATCGTATGGCCTGTGGCATGTCTTACAAAAAGCGCGTCTGGTTGGTGATCGACAGGCGATCCGCATAGCGTCGGTGCGGCTGTTCGCCAGTTGCACGCGCCGCATCCGCGGCATCGGACAGTCATCGCCGAGTCCCCGTCAGGCGCGAGCCTGGGGAGCCGGGGACCCACGCGTAGTCCCTGGGGTGAATCGGGCGCCTTCGTCTCGTACGGAGGGGCTCGTAGGAGACCTTCCTGCTCCGAACCCGTCAGCTAACCCGGTAGGCGAGAAGGAAGGAAAGGACCAGCCCCTCCATGGCGTTCACCCGTGCCACCGGGAAGCATCGTGCTCCGAGCCGGACGGTGCGCCGCACGGCGGGCATCGCCGGCGTCGCGACGCTCGCCACCACCGGCGTCATCGGAACCCTCGCCTCCCCGGCGCTCGCCGCCGACACGGACAACCGCTCCGTCGAGGACACCGGCCTCACCCGGGTCATCACCGAGGACTCCCTCGCGGACCGGCTCAACGCCCAGGCCGACGCCCAGGACCGGGAGGCCTTCGAGGCCGCCGCCAAGGCGAAGGCCCAGGCCGAGGCGAAGCGCAAGGCCGAGGCCCGCGCCAAGGAGATCCGTCAGGCCAAGGAGCGCGCCGCCCGCGAGGCCGAGCGCCGTCGTCTGGCCTCCTTCCAGCTCCCCGTCGACGGCTCTTACGTGTCCACCGGCTACAAGACCGGCGGCTCGCTCTGGTCCTCCGGCAGCCACTCCGGCATCGACTTCCACGCCGCCTACGGCAGCAACGTCGTCTCCGTCGGCTCCGGCACCGTCGTCGAGGCCGGCTGGGGCGGCGCGTACGGCAACAACATCGTCATCCGGATGCACGACGGCACGTACACCCAGTACGGCCACCTGTCCTCCATCGACGTGTACGTCGGCCAGAGCGTCGAGCCCGGCCAGCACATAGGCGTCTCCGGCTCGACCGGCAACTCGACCGGCCCGCACCTCCACTTCGAGGCGCGCACGAGCCCCGACTACGGCTCGGACATCAACCCGCTGTCCTACCTGCGCGCCCGCGGCGTCAACGTCTGACACCGGCGGCACGCATCACAAAAGCCCCGGCTCGTGCTGAGCCGGGGCTTTTCGTCGGTCGAAAACCCTTCACATTCCGTGCGGCCATCGGAAATACCCACGGGCTGCAATAGAGTCGGAGGCCGGGCGCGGAAAGGCGCCGATCGAATTGTCTCGCGCGACCAAGGCGGAGGTCGGACATGCGCATTCCCGCGCACTCGGTGTGCACGGCGATCCGGGACGACATCGTCTCCGGCGTCTTCGAGCGGGGGAGCCGGCTGACCGAGGACCAGCTCGCCCGTCGGTACGGGGTCTCCCGCGTCCCGGTCCGTGAGGCGCTGCGCACCCTGGAGTCGGAGGGCTTCGTCGTCACCCGCCGCCACGCGGGCGCCCAGGTCGCCGAGCCCACCGAGCAGGAGGCGGCCGATCTGCTCGACATGCGGGCGCTGCTCGAACCGCTGGGGGCGGCGCGGGCGGCCCAGCGGCGTACGGAGGCGCATCTCAAGGTCCTCCGCGGCCTGGTCAGGCTGGGTCAGGAGCGGGCCAGGCGCGGCCAGGGCGAGGATCTGCGCTCACTCGGCGGCTGGTTCCACGAGACGCTCGCGCAGGCCTCCGGGAGCCCCGCCCTGACGGCGCTGCTGACCCAGCTGCGGCACAAGATCGCCTGGATGTACGTGGTCGAGCAGCCCGAACGGCCGGTGGAGGCCTGGGCCGAGCACGGCGCGATCGTGGACGCCGTGGCGCGCGGCGACGCCGAGCGGGCGAGGGCGCTGACGGCGCTGCACGCGGAACGCTCGCAGGCGCTGCACCGGCTCAAGAGGCCGGACCGGGGCCGTGTGAGGGTTTCGCAACATGTCGTCAACACGGCGAGTGCCCGGAATTAACGCGGGCGCCGTATACAAGGAATGGGAATTCGGCGGGGGTGTTTCGGGGTGCCCGTATTATCTCTTGCTGCCGTCCGTCCTTTTGTGCTGCCGGGGAATCGGGCGGCACGAGAGGGCGAAAGAGGGCGCGTGAAAGTCCGGCGGAAAGCGAAGGGCCGTACCTGCCGGGGTTCCGGCGGGCACGGCCCTTCGTCGTACGGGTGGGTCGGGTGGACCCGGATCAGACGGTCTCGGGGAGCTCGTCCAGGCCCTCCGCGACCAGCTTCGCCAGGCGGTCCAGCGCGACCTCGGCGCCGTCGGCCTCCGAAGCGAGGACGATCTCCTCGCCGCCCTGCGCGCCCAGACCGAGCACCGCGAGCATGGAGGCGGCGTTCACGGGCGTGCCGTCGGACTTGGCGATCGTCACCGGAACGCCGGAAGCCGTGGCGGCACGGACGAAGATGGACGCGGGGCGGGCGTGCAGGCCCTCGGCCCAGCCGACGTTGACGCGGCGCTCAGCCATGGTGTTGCCCTTCAAGTCTTAAGCGGTTGTCTAGACCAGTCTCTCACGGGATGCTCCGTGCTCACGCCGACCTCGGACCCGGATCGGACCGCCTTTCGGCCCTTGTGTGCCGCGCCCGGCGTGCTCCTACCTTGCACGGCGCACCCCCGCCGCGCGACCGATGTCGCCGCTGTGTCGCGACCGTGTCGTGACCGGTGCCGGGGCCGGTGCCGCGACCGGTGCGGTGGCCGGTGCCGTGGCCGTGTCGCGGCCTTAGGCTGACCCCATGCAGAGCGCGTCGGAGCAGTCGGAAGCGGCGGACCAGCCGGACCACAGCTACCCCGACCACTGGGAAGCGGACGTGGTGCTGCGCGACGGAGGCACCGCGCGCATCAGGCCCATCACGGCCGACGACGCCGAGCGGCTCGTCAGCTTCTACGAGCAGGTCTCGGACGAGTCGAAGTACTACCGCTTCTTCGCCCCCTACCCGCGGCTCTCCGCCAAGGACGTCCACCGCTTCACCCACCACGACTTCGTGGACCGGGTGGGCCTCGCGGCGACCGTCGGCGGCGAGTTCATCGCCACCGTGCGCTACGACCGCATCGACGACCGCGGACTGCCCGCCTCCGCCCCGGCGGACGAGGCCGAGGTCGCCTTCCTCGTCCAGGACGCCCACCAGGGGCGCGGAGTCGCCTCCGCCCTGCTCGAACACATCGCGGCCGTCGCGCGCGAGCGGGACATCCGCCGCTTCGCCGCCGAGGTGCTCCCCGCCAACACCAAGATGATCAAGGTCTTCACGGACGCGGGCTACACCCAGAAGCGCAGCTTCGAGGACGGGTCCGTACGGCTCCACCTCGACCTCGAACCCACCGACCGCTCCCTCGCCGTGCAGCGCGCCCGGGAACAGCGGGCCGAGGCGCGCTCCGTACAACGACTCCTCAACCCCGGGTCCGTGGCCGTCGTCGGCGCCGGGCGCACCCCGGGCGGCGTCGGCCGGACCGTACTCCGCAACCTCCTCGGCGCGGGATTCACCGGACGCGTGTACGCGGTCAACGCTGCGCTGGGGGAGGGCGGCGGGAGCGCAGCCGGTGCCGTGGAGTTCGACGGCGTCCCCGCGTACCCCTCCGTCGGCGCCATCGGGGAACCCGTCGACCTCGCGATCGTCGCCGTCCCCGCCGAACGGGTGCCGGAGGCCGTCGCGGACTGCGGCGAGCACGGGGTGCGCGGCCTCGTCGTCCTCTCCGCCGGATACGCCGAGAGCGGGGCCGCCGGACGCGAGCGTCAGCGTGAGCTCGTACGCCAGGCACGTTCGTACGGAATGCGGATCATCGGACCCAACGCCTTCGGGATCATCAACACCGCCGCCGACGTCCGCCTCAACGCCTCCCTCGCCCCGCAGATGCCGGCCGCCGGGCGGATCGGGCTCTTCACCCAGTCCGGCGCGATCGGCATCGCCCTCCTCGCCGGGCTCCACCGGCGGGGTGCGGGCCTCTCCTCCTTCATCTCGGCCGGCAACCGCGCGGACGTCTCCGGCAACGACTTCCTCCAGCACTGGTACGACGATCCCGGGACCGACGTCGTCCTCCTCTACCTGGAGTCCATCGGCAACCCGCGGAAGTTCACCCGCCTCGCCCGCCGTACCGCCGCCGTCAAGCCGGTCGTCGTCGTCAAGGGCGCCCGGCACAGCGGCAGCGCACCGCCCGGCCACCGCGTCCCGGTCACCCGTATCCCGCACGCCACGGTCTCCGCGCTGCTCCGCCAGGCGGGGGTCATCCGCGTCGACACCGTCACGGAGCTGGTCGACGCCGGGCTGCTCCTCGCCGCCCAGCCGCTGCCCGCCGGGCCCCGGGTCGCGATCCTCGGCAACTCCGAGTCCCTCGGCCTCCTCACGTACGACGCCTGCCTCACCGAAGGGCTGCGCCCGCTGAGGCCGCTCGACCTGACGACGGCGGCGGAGCCCGCGGACTTCCGGGACGCGCTCGCGGCGGCGCTGGCCGACGAGACCTCGGACGCGGTCGTCGTGAACGCGATCCCCTGGGTCGGGGAGAACGGCGCCACCGAGTTCGGCGACGGGGAGGTCCTCGCCGCCGCGCTCCGGGAGGCGGTCGCCTCCGCCCCGGCTCCGACGAAGCCGGTCGTCGTCGTCCACGTCGAGATGGGCGGCCTCGCGGAGGCCCTGGCGGTCGCGACGAGCACGCGGCCGGTGCAGCCGGGACGGGCTGTGGGGGCGGTGACGGGGCTGCGCTCCGCCACGCCGCCGTCGCATGGCGGGGCTATGGCTACGGCCGGGACCGGGGAGCCAGTGACTCCGCCGCCGACGACGACGCCGGTGCGGGCGGGGTCCGGTCCGGACAGGGCCTCCACCGGCCCCTACCAGTCGGGGCCGGGCCCCGACCAGGCGCGCTCCGGCCGGGGCCATGCACCTCCCAGCCCCGGCCGTACCCCCGCCGGCCCCGGCCCGGCGACGGCCGAGCCGTCGGGCGATGCCGTCCCGCACCCCACCCCGCCCCCCGCCACCATCCCCGCCTACCCCGCCGCCGAGCGGGCCGTGCGGGCGTTGGCCGAGGCCGTGCGGTACGGGCAGTGGCGGCGGCAGGCGGCCGAGCCGGGGCGGGTGCCCGAGTACGAGGACATCGACGAGGCCGGGGCCGCCGCCCTCATCGAGCGGGTGCTCGGCGGCGCGGAGGCCGACGCCCGGGGGGTGACCCTCGGCACCGAGCAGGCCGGGGAACTGCTCGCGCGGTACGGGATCGCCGTCCTGCCGACGCTGCCCGCGCCGACCCCCGACGCGGCGGTCGCCGCGGCCGGCCGGCTCGGCTACCCGGTGGCCCTCAAGACGACCGCCCCGCATCTCCGCCACCGCCCCGACCTCGGCGGCGTGCGGCTGGACCTGGCGACGGAGCAACAGCTCCGCACGGCGTACGCGGAGCTGACCGAGGTCCTCGGAAAGCCGGAGGAGCTCCAGCCGGTCGTCCAGGCGATGGTGCCCCGGGGCGTCGACACGGTCGTGCGCTCGGCGATCGACCCGGCCGTCGGCGCGGTCCTCTCCTTCGGACTCTCGGGCGCGGCGTCGGAACTGCTCGGTGACGTCGCCCACCGACTGGTTCCGGCCACGGACCGGGACGCCGCCGAACTGGTCCGTTCCCTCCGCACCGCACCGCTGCTCTTCGGCTGGCGCGGCTCCGCCCCGGTCGACACCCCGGCCCTGGAGGAGATCCTGCTCAGGGTCTCCCGGCTCGTCGACGACCACCCCGAGGTGATCGCCGTCTCGCTGGAACCGGTGGTCGTGGCTCCCCGCGGACTCTCCGTCCTCGGCGCCACCGTCCGCCTGGCCCCACCGTCACCCCGTACCGACCTCGGGCCCCGCAGCCTGCCGAACTACTGACGGGCCGCGGACGGGTGATGTCCGTGGGGCACGGCGACGAGGTGCACCGGCCTCGGCCACGGCTGCCGAGCAGGTCGACCGGAGCGCCCGCCGACCGGTTCGAGTGGTGCGACGAGCCCTGCGGGCGGTGCCGTCCCGCCCCGATGGAGTCAGATGTCACAGCCCCCGCGCTCCCGAACCGCCCGGTGCCCTTCGCAATCGGCCAAGCGGTCCTTGCATACGGATTAGGATGGAGTCCATGGCAAAGAGCGGTACGACGACCCAGGGGCTGCGCGCGGCGATCGAGCGCAGCGGCTACTACCCGGCCCTCGTGGCCGAGGCGGTGGAGGCCGCTGTCGGCGGTGAGGCCGTCGCGTCGTACGTGGTGCACCAGGAGACCACCTTCGACGCGAACGAGGTCCGGCGGCACGTCACCGTCCTCGTCCTGACACCGCACCGCTTCATCGTCAGTCACACCGACGAGCAGGCCGCCGACACCAGCTCTCCGACGCCGTACGCCACGACCTCCACCGAGTCCGTGAAGCTCGACCGGATCTCGTCGGTCGTCGTCAGCCGGGTGGTCGCCAATCCGGAGTCGTACACGCCGGGCACCCTGCCCCGCGAGGTCGTCCTCACCATCGGCTGGGGCGCCGTCTCCCGGATCGACCTGGAGCCCGCCGCCTGCGGCGACCCCAACTGTGACGCCGACCACGGCTACACCGGCAACTCCACCGCCGACGACCTCAGCCTGCGTGTGAGCGACGCAGGGGACGGTCCCGACACCGTCCGGCAGACCCTCGCCTTCGCCCAGGCCCTCTCCGAAGCCATCGCGGCCACCGCCGCCCCCACCCGCTGATGGCGCAGCCGACCGCCGTGACCCACGGCTGGCCCGACGACCCGGTCCCGCTCGCCCCGGAGACCGCGCCGGTCCCCGAGTACACCTTCGGCTCCCTCGGCGACGTGCTGCCGACGCTGGTCGCCGCGCAGGGGGTGCCCGGCTTCTCGCCGCGGATCGCCGAGCTGACGCCGGCCGACCGCAACTGCGTCTTCCTGATCGACGGCCTCGGCTGGGAGCAGATCCACGCCCACCCGGACGAGGCCCCGTATCTGACCTCGCTCCTCGGCTCCTCACGCGGCGGTACGGGCCGCCCGGTCACCGCCGGGTTCCCCGCCACCACCGCGACCTCGCTGGCGTCCGTCGGCACCGGCCGCTACCCCGGCACCCACGGGCTGCCCGGCTACACCGTGCGCAACCCGGCCACCGGCGAGCTGATGAACCAGCTGCGCTGGAAGCCGTGGACCTCGCCGCACGTCTGGCAGCCGTACCCCACCGTCTTCCGGCTCGCGCACGAGGCCGGGATCCACACCGCCCAGGTGTCGTCCCCGATCTTCGAGCAGACACCGCTCACCAAGGTCGCGCTCAGTGGCGGAAAGTTCCACGGGCGGCTCTCCGGCGAGGAGCGCATGGACTTCGCCGCCGAGCAGCTCGCCGCCGGCGACCGCTCGCTGGTCTACACGTACTACAGCGAACTCGACGGCGCCGGACACCGCTTCGGCATCGACTCCGACGCCTGGCGCGGTCAGCTGATGTTCGTCGACCGGCTCGTGCAGCGGCTCGCGGAGCAGCTGCCGCCCCGCGCCGCGCTGTACGTCACGGCGGACCACGGCATGGTCGACATCCCCTTCGACGAGCAGCACCGCATCGACTTCGACGAGGACTGGGAGCTGCGCGCCGGCGTCGCCCTCCTCGGTGGCGAGGGACGCGCCCGGCACGTCTACGCCGTACCCGGCGCCGAGGCGGACGTCCTCACCTGCTGGCGCGAGGTGATCGGCGAGCAGTTCTGGGTGGCGAGCCGCGACGAGGCCATCTCGCTCGGCTGGTTCGGCGACGAGGTCGACGAGCGGGTGTACGGGCGGATCGGCGACGTCGTCGCCGCGGCCCACGACGACGTGGCGATCACCGCCTCCGTCAACGAGCCCCACGAGTCCGCGATGGTCGGCATGCACGGGTCCATGACCCCCGCCGAGCAGCTCGTCCCGCTGCTCGAAGTCCGTTCCTGACCCGCCCGCGCCGGACACCCTCCCCTCCCACGACCCTGAAAGGTCCCCGACCCGTCATGCCCGAGCTGGTCTTCTTCTCCGGAACCATGGACTGCGGGAAGAGCACCCTGGCGCTCCAGATCGCCCACAACCGTGACGCGCGGGGGCTCCAGGGCGTGATCTTCACCCGTGACGACCGGGCGGGCGAGGGCAAGCTGTCCTCCCGGCTCGGCCTGGTGACGGAGGCGATCGAGGCCCCGCGGGACATGGACGTGTACGCGTACCTCGTCACGCAGCTCTCCCAGGGCGGCAAGGCCGACTACGTGATCGTGGACGAGGCGCAGTTCCTCGCCCCCGAGCAGATCGACCAGCTCGCGCGGATCGTCGACGACCTCGGGCTCGACGTCTTCGCCTTCGGCATCACGACGGACTTCCGGACCAAGCTCTTCCCCGGCTCGCAGCGGCTGATCGAGCTGGCGGACCGCATCGAGCAGCTCCAGGTCGAGGCCCTGTGCTGGTGCGGAGCCCGCGCCACCCACAACGCCCGTACGGTCGGCGGCGTGATGGTCGTCGAGGGCGAGCAGGTCGTCGTCGGCGACGTGAACCGCCCGGCGGAGGAGATCGGCTACGAGGTGCTCTGCCGCCGGCACCACCGCCGCCGCGTGACCTCGGCCTCCGCGCACGCGGGCGCCCTCTCCCCGGACGTCCTGCCGGTCAACGGCTGACGCCTGCCGACGGGGACGCCCGCGCATGGGGGCGCCTGCCGACGGGGACGCCCGCGCATGGGGGCGCCTGCCGACGGGGACGCCCGTGTTCTCGGCGCCCTGTCGTACGCGCTGATCGAGGGGGCAGGCAAGGGCTGGGGGACCGGTCCGGTCCTGCTCGCCCTGGTGCTGGCGGCGGTCTCGGCGGTCGTGTTCGTCACCGCCGAGAAGCGGGCCGGGGACGCGGCGATGGTGCCGCCGCGGCTGTTCCGCGGCCGTGGCCTCTCCGCCGCCCTCGGCTCCGGTCTGCTCGCCAACTTCGGCCTGTCCGGGCTGTTGTTCACGCTGTCGCTGTACTTCCAGGAGAGCCGCGGCTACTCGTCCCTCGCGGCCGGCCTGGCCTTCCTGCCGCTCACCCTGCCCACCGCCTTCAACCCCCTCTTCACCGGGCGCCTCGTCGGCCGGATCGGCCCGCGCGGCCCCGCCACCACCGGGTTCCTGCTCATGGGCTTCGGCGCCCTGCTCCAGGCACCGTTCACCGAGGACTCGGCGCTCGCGCCGGGGGCCACCGTGGTGGGCCTGCTCGCCTTCGGATGCGGTGTCTCCTTCGCGCTGCCCGCGCTGCCCGCGCTGGTCGCCGGCATGGCGGGTTCCGTACCGGCCGATCTGGCGGGCATCGGTGCGGGCGCGCTCAACTCCGCCCGTCAGGTGGGAGCTTCCCTCGGTGTCGCCGTCCTCGGCGTGATCCTCAACCTGTCCTCGACCAACCCCGACGGCACCCGGTGGGCGCTCGTCGTCGCCGGTCTGACGCTGCTGCTCGGCGCGCTGATCGCGGGTACGGGCCTCAAGGGGCGTACGGCGAGCTGACCCGACGTCGCCCCGCCCCGCCGTCCAGCGACCCGGACACGAGGTGGCTGTCAGGGAGGTGCCCACCCGCTTCGCGTCGAGGGGCGCCGTCGTTGTCACGTCTGCCAGGCGACTCCTCTACGGAAGGCAGAAGATGACGACACGCAGAAGGCTGCTCGGCGCAGCCGCAGCGACCGGCGCCATGGCCACCCTCGGCAGTGCCCCGGCAGTGGCGGCGGCAGCGGAAGCGGCGGGGGCCGAGGGTGGCGTCGACAGGGCGGCGGTGGGTCGGAACGGGGCCCGCGAAGCGATCGTCGCGGTCAACGACGGCACGCGCGCGCACTACGCCGCGCTCAAGTCCGACCTGATCAGCCGCTTGAGCCCCGTCCTCGTCGTGCAGAACGATGCCAAGGGAGGACGCTTCACCCTCATCCACGACGGTTCGCGGCAGTCGCTGCATCCCGTCGCGGAGGTGTTCGAGCTGGCGAAGTCCGTCAGCCATGTGCCGCTCGGGGTCTTCGCGATCGTCGCGCCCCATCTGGGCGGCCGGGTCCCCCACCTGCCCAACGGCTGCCGCATCGATCCGCACGACCTCGCCATGGTCGCCTCCGGGGGAGCCGCGCCCGATGGCTGGATCGACTCGCTCCGGGAGTACGCGGGCACGCTGACCGCCGCCCGTCGGCGGCTCGACGAGGCGGGCCTCCCACCGGAGATGGCCGGCGCGTCCGCACGCGTGCTGGACGGGGCGCTCCGGTTCATCGGGGAGTCCCTGGCGTCGGGCTCCGTCGACATCGCGGCCTTCGAGGACTTCTCCGGCAGTGTGTACGAGGGCATCCGCACCAACATGGCGTACGCGGCCGAGGCGCAGATCGCGGGAGTGGAGGGCGTCATGCGGAGGTGGCGGGCCGAGATCGGCGAGGAGGAGTGGCGGGACCTGTACACCGTCGTGCTGTCCCAGTGGGCCACGTCCGTACGGAACCAGAACTCGATCATCATCAGTCGATGTATGAATCCGGCCAGGGTAGCCACCCATCTGATCGACCTGCCGGCCGCCGAACCGCCCGCTGACCCGGTCTTCGTGGCCCTGGACAACCTCGCCCGGATCGTGCAGGACAACATCGCCGCCGAGCTGGTCTTCCCCTCGGACCCGGCGGCGGCGGACGCGCTCAAGGGCCCGCAGGATCTGCTCGCCGACGAGATCCTGCGCCGGCTCGGCGCGTCGACCGCCGACGGAACGGCGTACTCCGCCCCTGCGGGAGCCGGTGACGCCTGCTCCTTCGCCCGGCGGGACGGGTCGCGGGGCTGACCGTCGATGTCGCTTCCGCCCCGGGGTTGTGACGCCTCCGGATCCGGTCTTACGCCTCCGGGGCCGCGTCCCGCCGACTCGGCGCGCTCATCAGCCGGTCGAGGTCCGGGGCGCTCAGGGGCGCCGCCCCCGTGAGGGTGCCGACCAGCGCCTGGGCGAGGACGGTCGCCGTGCCGATCCGGTCGTCCTCCCGCTCGTCGCCGGTGACCTTGTCGATCACCGCGTCCCGTACGGCGGGGGAGATGCCGGAGCCGCCGAACAGGTCGGGGTACGACAGCGCCATCATGCACACGCCCACGTTGGCGGAGAGGATCGCCTGTCCGGCGAGCTCCGGGGCCATCCGCAGCCGCCCGGCGTCGCGGCAGCGCTCCAGGGCCTTGAGCAGGAGCGCCTGGGCCTCCTTGACGGCCTTCGGCTTGGCGTCGCTCGTCGGCGTGAACATCAGCCGGTAGAGGTGCGGGTTGCGGAGCGCGAACGCGACATGGCTGTTCCACGCCGTCCGCAGGTCCGCCACCGGGTCGTCGGTGAGGGGGTTTTGTCGCTTGTCGGCGAGGAAGCGCTCGAAGCCGATGTCGGCGACGGCGGTCAACAGCCCCTGCTTGTCGCCGAACTGGCGGTAGATCTCGGGCATGCCGACCTTCGCCCGGTCGCAGATGGCGCGGGTCGAGATCGCCGGCGCGTCCTTGGTGGCGAGAAGTTCCTCGGTGGCTTCCAGGATGCGCTCTCGTGCCGTCGACATGCCTTCACGGTATCAGCGCTAACAGCCCGGACCTGGGCGAATCCACCACGAGGGCGGGCGGGCAGGAGCGCCGCCCCTCGATGCTGTTATCGACGATAACGGGCTGTGTTAGCGTTGCAAACAGCTGCCCGCCACGAAAGGACCAGCCATGACCGCCTCCACCACCCTCCGCGATGTGATCGGCCTGCCCCAGGAACTGCCGCGCCTCGCCGACGCGACCCTGATCCTGATCGACTTCCAGAACACCTACCGCTCCGGCGTCCTGCGGCTCGACGGCGCCGAGCAGGCACTCGCCGCCGGAGCGCGGCTGCTCGCCGCCGCCCGCGCCGCCGGCACACCGGTCGTCCATGTCGTCAACGACGGCGGTGAGGGCACCCCGTACGACATCCGGGCCGAGATCGGCGCGATCAGCGACGAGGTCGCCCCGATCGAGGGCGAGAAGGTCGTCGTCAAGCAGTTCCCCAACGCCTTCCACGCCACCGACCTCGAAGAGACCCTCAAGGACCTCGGTGCGGGCGGCGACCTCGTCATCGCCGGATTCATGACGCACATGTGCGTCCTCTTCACCGCCCAGGGCGCCTTCAACCTCGGCTACCGCCCGACCGTGGTCGCCGAGGCCACCGCGACCCGCTCCCTGGAGGCCCCGGACGGCACCGTCGTCGGCTCGGGCGCGCTCCGGACGGCCGGACTGACGACCGTCGCCGACCTGTTCGGCACGGTGGCCCGTACGGTCGACGAACTGGTGGCCGTCACACCGGCCGGCTGATCACCCGCCACGGGCCGGTACGCCCCGGGAGTTCACCCGAGGTGTACCGGAAGACCGCCTGCTGATCGGTTGCGGGTCGCCCGACTCGGCGGTAATGGCGGTCGGCCCGTGTCGGTTCCACCCTCGGGCGTTCCCGTTCCGTGCGCCCCCTGGAGGACGTGTGCCCCCCGCCGCCGAGACCCTGCTCGACGAGGTCGACGGCGAGGAGGACACCGGCGGCCCACCGGCCCGCGCCGGAGGCCCCCGGCGCGGGCCGCGCTCCCCGGCCGTCGCCGGGCCGCTCGCCGCCGCCCTGCTCACCGCCGTCCTGCTCTGCCTCGCCACCCGGCTCTCCCGTACGTACCCCTTCGGGCCGGTGACCAGGAACATCGTCGACCTCGGCCAGCAGTACCTGCCGTTCCACGCGTACTGGCGCTCCTTCCTCCTCGGCGAGACCCACGGCGACGCCTTCCTCAACTGGAACTCCGGCTTCGGCTCCAACTTCCTCGGGGACATCGGCACCTATCTGAGCAGCCCCTTCGATCTGCTCGTCGTGCTCTTCCCGGCGGACCGGATCGAACTCGCCCTGTACGTCGTCACCGCCGCCAAGATCACCGCCGCCGGGGCCGCGATGGCGCTGCTGCTCCTGCGGCTCCGCCCCGGTCCCTGGCCGGTCGCCGCCGTGCTCGGCACCGCGTACGCGCTCTCCGGCTGGACCTTCAACTACGGCGCCACCGTCCCGATGTGGCTCGACGGTCTCGTCGCCTTCCCGCTGCTCTGCCTGGTCGGGGAGTGGGCCCGCACCGGGCGCCGCCCGGTCCTCGGTCCGCTGGTCGTCGCCCTCGCCTGGATCGCCAACTTCTACACCGCGTACATGGCGACGCTCGGCGCCGCCGTCTTCCTCGTCGTACGACTCCTCACGGCCGAGGAGACCGCCACGGCCCGGCAGCGCCTCGCGGGCGCGCTGCGCGCCGCGCGCGGAGTGCTCATCGGCATCGGGCTCGCCGCGCCGCTCGTCGTGGTGATCTTCCTCGCGACGAAGGTCGCCGACCCCACCCCCGAGACCACCTTCGCGCCGGCCGCCTGGACGGACGTCCTCGCCCGGTTCCTGCCGGCCACCGCGAGCGTGGCCAGCCCCGCCCTCTTCATCGGCACCCCCGCGCTCGCGCTCGCCCTCACCCTGCCCTTCAACCGGTCCGTCGCCCCGCGCGTCCGGGCCGGCTGGACGGCGGCGGTCGTCCTGGTGACGCTCTCCCTCCAGTGGGAGCCGACGCACCTCGTCTGGCACGCCGGAGCCTCACCCAACGGCATTCCGTACCGTCAGACCTTCGTGCTGTGCGGGCTGCTGCTCATCGCCGCCTGGTTCTCGGGCGCCGGGGGCGTGCCGCGACCGGTCGCGCTCCTCGGGGGCGGCGCGCTGCTCGGGAGCCTGGCGTGGGCGGCCCGGGGGAGCATCGACATCGACCGGTGGACCTTCCCCGCCTTCGGCACGTCCGCCGCCCTGGCCCTCGCCGCCGTGCTGCTCGCCCTGCTGAGCGCCCGCCGGAACGCGGCTCGCCCGACGGGCCCCGACCGCCCCACCGAGCACGGGCATACGCCGGACCCCGCGCGC
This sequence comes from Streptomyces sp. NPDC001728, assembly GCF_040297565.1. Taxonomy (NCBI): domain Bacteria; kingdom Bacillati; phylum Actinomycetota; class Actinomycetes; order Kitasatosporales; family Streptomycetaceae; genus Streptomyces; species Streptomyces sp. NPDC001728. Next base: position 31,843 of record NZ_JBEOZK010000013.1, on the reverse strand, counting down.
GTACCGCCCGTCGGGAGCACCCCCGTACGGTGGCGCACCGCGCGCGTACTGCCCGTTCTCGCCGTCGCGTTGCTGGTCGCCGCCCAGGCAGGCGAGGCCGTCGTCACCGGCAAGCGGATCGAGGAGCAGCAGCGCGACAAGGTCTCCTGGTCCCCCAGGATCGGACCCTGGCACACGGCCGTCGCCGACGAGGTGGCACGCGCGGACGCCTGGCCCCGCTACCGGACCGACCCCGGCGAGGTCCCCGGCGGCAACGACGTCCTGCTCGTCGGCGGACAGGGCCCCGACTACTACAGCAGCCTCACCGCCGACGTGACCTCCCGCACCCTGGCCTCCCTGGGCTTCGGCTACTACGCCAAGGGCCGGCACCCGGTCACCCTCGACAACCCGGTGACGGACGTGCTCTTCTCGATCGGCACCCGGGTCCGCTCGGCACGGACGGGCCCGCTCCGCCAGGACCGGGCGCCGCGCGCCACGGTGTCCGCCGCCACCACCCCCGTACCGCCGCTCGTCACCGTACGTCCCTCGATGCGCCCGCCCGCCGCTTCGGGCGACTCGGCCTTCGCCGTCCAGGAACGCCTGCTCGGTGCCTCCGTGTACGAGCTGCCGCCCGTCGCCCGCACCGGACGGACCCTCACCGCCCGGTGCCCGGCGGGCTCCCAGGCCTGGTTCTGGGCGCCCGAGTACAAGGGCTCGGCGGCCCTCGCGGCGGAGCCGCCGGTGGACTTCGAGGGCAAGCCGCCCTCCGTCCGCGCCCCGATGCGGGCCCTCGGCGCCGTCCCGGCGTCCGGAGAGGTGCGGATCGCCCTGGGACCCGAGGGCAGGCTGCGGCTGCCGCGCCAGTCGGTCGGCTGTCTGGTTCCGGACCGGCTCGAAACCGCCGTACGGCAGCTGACCGACGCCGGCGCCGCCCGGGTGCGGGCCACCGGACACACCGTCACCGCCGAACTACCCCCGGGCAGCACCGGCACCGCGGTGCTCGCCGTGCCCCGCATCTCCGGCTGGAGCTGCGCGGCCGGTGACGCGGAACCCCGCCCCGCGCGCGCGTACGGCGGTCTCGTCGCCGTCCCTCTCGACGGGCGCGCGAGCACGGTCACCTGCTCCTTCCGCCCCCCGGGCCTCCGCCTCGGCGGCGCCGTCGGCGCGGCAGCCCTGCTCGCCCTGCTGGCGACCGGGATCCTGCACCGGCGGGCCCGCCGGTGAGGCGACTTCCGGAGGGCTGCCGGACGGGCGTTCGCGCGTACGTCCGCACGGACTTTCCGCAGGGGACGACAAGAGTTCACCCGGAGTGCACGCACGGATCGTTCGCCCGGAAAAGTGGAGCGTTACTGTGCCCGCCGTAGCGGCGTTTAATTGTTCGATTCAGTTGGGGATTTCGAGTGCCGAAACTGTCCGTCGTCGTACCGTTCCACAATGTCGGGGCATACGCTCCCGACACCCTGCGCAGTCTCGCGAACAACGCGGATCCGGAATTCGAGTTCCTGCTGATCGACGACTGCTCGACGGACGACACCCCGGAAATCCTCGACCGCTGGCGCGACCGTCTGCCGAATTCCACCGTCATCCGGCACGAGACGAACAGCGGCGTCGCCCAGGCGCGTAACACCGGAATCGACGCCGCACGCGGGGACTACATCACCTTCCTCGACGGCGACGACTGGTACGCGCCCGGCCACCTGAGCGCCACCGTCGCCGGAATCGACCGTCTGGGCTGCGATTTCGCCCGGACCGACCACGTCCTCTCGGAGGGCCGGAAGCGGCAGATCCGCTACGCCCCCGCCAAGCGCCGCGACACCGTCATGGACCCCAGGGACGGAATCTCGCCCGCCAGCATGGTGACGATGGTGGACTATCCGTTCGTCCCCTTCGGCATGTACAGCGCCCGGCTCTTCGAGGACGGCGCCTCGCGTTTCGAGACCTCCCTCAGAACGGCCGAGGACCGCCTCTGGATCTGGCGGCTCCACCTCAAGGCCCGTACCTTCGCGGCACTTTCCCTGCACGGTGTCTTCTACCGGCGCGGGGTCACGACCTCGCTCACCCAGATCACCGACAACCGGCAGCTCGACTTCATTCCGTCCTACGACCTCCTGCTCGACGAGGTCTCCCGCGACGCGGAGGCGGACCGGTTCCTCCCGAAGGCGGTCCGCACGTACTGCGCGATGATCGCCTTCCACATGGGCAAGGTCGAGAAGTACGAGCCCGCCGTCGCCAAGCGGCTCCGCGCCGATGTCGGCGACGCGCTGCACCGGATGCCGCAGCAGGTCCTCGACGAGACCCTGGCCACCATGGACACCCCCCGCAGCACCCTCCTCCGGAGCCTGCGCGACACCGGAAGGACCGCCTGACCCATGGCCTCCGCCCCCGCCGCCTCCGCCGGCCCCGCGTCCTCCTCCGCCTCCGTCGGCCCCGAGTCCGCCTCCGACGAGGCCCCGGCGCCCGTCCCCGCCTCCGACAAGGCCCCGGCGCCCGTCGCCGTCCCCGACCAGCGGCCGGTCCAGATCTTCCAGGTCTCCACCCTGTACGGCGCCGCCACCCTCGCGGCGGCCCTCGACGCCGGACAGTTCGGCCCCCGCGAGGACGCCCGCCGGCTCCTGCTGATCTCGCACAACGCCGAGATCCCGGAGACCGCGCTGCGTCTGGAGACCATGACCGGCTACGAGCGGATCGCCGCCCGCTTCGACGGCACCCTCGACTGGAACGAGACGATCCACCCGTACCACCCCGGCGCCTGGGCCCCCCGCCCCGAGGAGGCGCCGCTCTGGCAGCGCGTCCTGCGCACCGCCTGGGACCTGGGCAGCGCCCCGGTGGAGCTGGTCGTCGAATCCATCCAGGTGAACCCCGCCAAGGCCCTGGCGGGCACCTTCCCCGAGAGCGCCCTCCACGTCTACGCGGACGGCCTCATGAGCTACGGCCCGACCCGCAACGACCTCGCGCAGTCGATCGCCTGCCGTGTCCGGCGCGTCCTCCACCTCGACCTGGTGCCGGGGCTGCGGCCCCTCCTCCTGAGCGAGTACGGGGTGGAGCCCGAGCTCGTCCCCGACGACGCCTTCCGCGCGGTCCTCACCGAGATCGCCGAGGCGGCGGCCGACGACCCGGACATCGCGCGCGTGGCCGCCGCCGGACCCACCGCCCTCCTGCTCGGCCAGTACCTCGCCGCCCTCGGCCTCCTCAGCGCCGAGGAGGAGGAGGACCTGCACGTGCGGATGCTGCGCGGGGCAGCCGCCGACGGACACCGCTCGGTGGTCTTCAAGCCCCACCCGACCGCACCCCCCAGCTACTCACAGGCCCTCCAGGAGGAGGCGGAGCGGTCCGGCGTACGGCTCACCGTCCTCGACGGGCCGCTGCTCGCCGAGACCTTCTACGAGCGGTGCGCGCCCCGGCTCGTCGTCGGCTGCTTCTCCACGGCGATGCTCACCGCCGCCGTGTACTACGGCATCCCCGTCGCGCGCGTGGGCACGGCCGAGGTCCTCGAACGGCTCACCCCCTTCGAGAACAGCAACCGCATCCCGCTCACCGTCGTCGACCACCTCCTCCCCGACCTTGAGCGGGGCGAGGCGCCGAGAGTCCCCGGACCGGCACCGGACTCGCTGACGCCCCTGGTCCGCGCCGTCGGCTACTGCATGCGGCACAAGATCCACCCGGGCCTTCGTGAGGAGGCCACCCGCTTCCTCGCCGCGCACCACGCGGAGCCCGGCACGGCGCACCACTTCACCGCCGAACGGCTCGCCGAGCTGGATCTGCCGGGCGGCTCGCCGGTCCCGGCCCAGGGCGGCACGGCGGCCCGCCTCCGCAGGACGCTCGTCCGGTCACGCCGGGGCTGAGCGGACCGGGACGGAGTACGGGCCGGCGCAACCGGCCGCGCCGGCCCGTACTCCGCATCACGGCTGGGCGACACGGCCTCGCATCAGGCCCACCCGTCACGGCCTGCGCATCACGGCGCGGCCGACCGGACCAGGCTGAAGACCGCGCCCTCCGGGTCGGTCACCAGGGCCAGCCGTCCCGCCCTGGCGTCGTGCGGCGGGCGCAGCACCTGGCCGCCGAGTTCCGCGGTGAGCCCCGCTGCCGCGTCCACGTCCGCGACCTCGAAGTACGTCATCCAGTGCGGGCCCCGGTCGCGCGGCAGCTCGTTGCCGAGGCCGTGCAGCGAGGCCACCGGCTCCCCGCCCACCCGCAGCGTCGCGTAGTCGTCGTCGGCGGAGTCGACCGGCTCCACCTCGTAGCCGAAGACCGTCCGGTAGAACTTGCCGACCGAGGCCGTGTCGTACGTCAGCAGCTCGTTCCACACCGGGGTTCCGGGCGGTCCGGCCGCCGCCGTGCCGTGGTGGGCCTCCGCCTCCCAGATGCCGAAGACCGCGCCGACGGGGTCGGAGCAGATCGCCATCCGGCCGGCCTCGCCCGCGTCGAGCGGGCCCACCGCCACGGTGCCGCCGCAGCAGCGGATGCTCTCGGCGGTCTCGTCGGCGTCGGCGGTGGCCAGGTACGGCGTCCAGGCGATCCGCAGGTGCCTGTCGGGCGGCAGCTGGCCGATGCCCGCCACCTCCCGGCCGTCGAGCAGCGCGCGCACATACGGGCCCAGGTGCTGTGGACCGGGAACGAACTCCCAGTCGAAGAGCGCGTTGTAGAACTCCTGGGTGGCGTCAAGCCCGTGCACCATCAGGCTCACCCAACAGGGTGTGCCGGGTGTGCGCCGAGTCGCCTCGGTCATCGTGACTCTCTCCTCGGACCATCGTCGTGGCCGTCTCCGTCCGCATGGTGTCACCGACGGGCCCGCGGCGCGCCCAGGTCGCACCAAAGAGTGGCGCGATCGCGTCGTGCTGACGCGGGGCGGACGCCGGGTTCCTCGTCCGCGGCCGTGCGGCTGCGCGAGGATGGCACCCATGAAGCCCATCATCTCCGCAAGCGAACTGCTGAGCGAGTCGGCCGGGGCCCGGCCGCCGGTCCTCCTGGACGTCCGCTGGACGCTGGGCGGCCCGCCCGGACGACCGGCGTACGAGGCCGGGCACCTGCCCGGAGCGGTCTACGTCGACCTGGACACGGACCTCGCGGGCCCGCCCGGCGGCGGTGGGCGCCACCCGCTGCCCGACCCGACGGCCTTCGGTGCCGTGATGCGCCGTGCGGGGGTGTCGGCGGACACCCCGGTCGTCGTCTACGACGGCGGCCTCGGCTGGGCCGCGGCCCGTGCCTGGTGGCTGCTGCGCTGGGCGGGCCACCGGGACGTCCGGGTGCTCGACGGGGGCCTCGCCGCCTGGACCGGGGAGCTCACGGAGAAGGTCCCGGCGCCGGAGCCCGGGGACTTCCGGCCGGAGCCCGGCGCCCTGGGCCTGCTGGACGCGGACGGCGCGGCGGCGTTCGCCCGTTCGGGGCTGCTGCTCGACGCGCGGGCGGCCGAGCGCTACCGGGGGGACGTGGAGCCGATCGACCGGGTCGGCGGGCACATCCCGGGCGCGATCTCGGCGCCGACGACCGAGAACGTCGACGCGGAGGGGCGTCTCCTGGGCGCCGGCACCCTGCGGGAGCGTTTCAGGGCCCTCGGCGCGGCCGAGGGGACCCCGGTCGCGGTCTACTGCGGCTCGGGAGTCTCCGGCGCTCATGAGGTCCTGGCCCTGGAGGTGGCCGGCATCCCGGCCGCCCTCTACGCCGGATCCTGGTCGGAGTGGTCGGCCGACCCCGCCCGCCCGGTGGCCACGGGCCCGGACCCGCAGTAGCGGCCGTACGGGAAAGGGGCCCGCACCGATTCGGCGCGGGCCCCTTTCCCGTACGGCCGTGGCCGTAGCCGTGCTCCGTTCGGTCAGTCCTGCTTCTTCCTGCGTGTGCCGAAGACGATCTCGTCCCAGCTGGGGACCGCCGCCCGGCGGCCGGGACGGACGCCGTCCGCCTCGGCCTGGCGGTCGGTGGTGCCGGTGAGCCGGTCCCGGTGTCCCGAGACGGCGCGCGGCATCAGGACGTCGGCGTACGCGGATCCGGCACCCGCCGAAGCGGCCGTCGCCGGCGGTTCCTCCGCCTCGGCCTCCTCGCCCGGCTCCGTGTCGGTGGGTTCGGGCACGATCATGTCGCCGCGGAAGCTCGGTACGGCCTCCAGCAGGCTGGTGAGCGAGTCCCGCTCGTCCTCGGGCTCGACCGAGGCGGAGGCGGACCGCTCCAGCTGCCGGTGGTCGAGCTGGCGGTCCAGGGCGCGGTCGAGCGGCCTGTCCCTGGGCAGCCGGGCGATGCGCGGCACGAACGGGAAGCTCGGCTCCGGCGGGGCGGCGATCGTGTCGTCGGTCTCGCCGATCAGCGCACGGGCCTCGTCGTCCACGGCCTGGACCAGTCGCCGGGGCGGGTCGTACGTCCAGCTGGCGGTGTGGATCTCGCCCGCGACGCGGTAGACGAGCAGCACCTCCCAGGTGCCGTCGTCCCGCCGCCAGGAGTCCCACTGGACGGTGTCCTTCTCGGCGCCGCGCAGGAGCAGGCGCTCCTGAACCGCCTCGCCGAGCTGGGGGCCGCTGTTCTCGCCGGGCCTGCGGACCGGGGTCTTGCGGGCCCGCTCGGCCATGAAGGCGCGCTCGGCGAGCACGGGGCCCTCGAAGCGGCGTACGCGGTCGACGGGGATGCCGGCGAGCTGGGCGACCTCCTCGGCGGAGGCACCGGCTCGTATCCGCGCCTGGATGTCACGGGGGCGGAGGTGGCTCTCCACCTCGATCTCGATCTGGCCGAGGCGCGCGCGGTCGTTGCGCACGGCGGCGCGCAGCCGCTCGTCGATCGGAAGTGTGTACTCCGTGCTGTCAGCAGCCTTCAGCACCAGTCGTGTGCCGTCGTTGGAGACGGCCACGACACGCAGTTCGGGCATGGGGACCTCCCGGGTGGTGCCTGCCGACGTCACGTGCGTCGCTGCTTCCGCTAGTCGAGTGTGGCCTGCCCGGGTGCAGCCTGCCACTACCTTGCCGAGTTGCCCGGCGTGTCGGGCGTGGACCCTGGAACGCCGTTATGGCACGGTTACCGGACGGCTACGCGGAGTGACAGGCGGTCACTCTGTGCGTCCGGTTTCCGTGCGGTGCCTCGGCGCCGCCGGTTCGAGTGCCGTCTCCGGCTCCCGCCCCTCGATCCGGGGCACCCGTGAAGGCGTCCGGACCCAGGGTTCGTCAATGTACTCCATTCGGGCCACCGGGGTGGACCGGCGCGCCGCCCAACTTCACGGGCGGTACGGGAGTTGAGTGTCCGCGATCTTCCCCCGTACGTGTCGCTCTTCACAGAAACAGCAGAAACGGAACTATTCGCTTCGCCCATTTGTCCCTTCTGGGTGCAAGGCGAACGGATGAACCGTCAGGGGCTGGAGATGCGGCACAGGCCGAATACCGACACGGACGAGCCGGAGAGGCAAGGGGCATGGCAGCCACGAGACGCGCCTGAGGCGCGCGAGGAGAAGGAGGGCGGCAGGCGGCGGATCGACCTGAGCGTCGCCCAGGTCTCCGGCAGCGCCCTGGCCGCCGTCATCGCCGCCAAGCTGGCCTCCACCCTCGGTGTGTACGGCACGATCCTGGGCGCCGGTGTGATCAGTGTCATCGCCACCTGCGGCGGCCCGCTCTTCCAGCACCTCTTCCGCCGCACCGGCGAGCAGATGCGCGACGCGACCGCCGCCGCCAAGCCGAAGGCCCGACAGGTGCCGCTCGCCCCGGGTCCGCCCGCCGACCGCACCCTGATGCTCGGCACGGTCCCGGCGCCGCTCCCGGTGGACGAGGAGTTCGGCTCGGCGACCACCCACGGCACCCGGGTCCGGGGCTGGAAGCGCCCGGCGATCGCCGCCGCGCTCGTCTTCGGCGTCACCATGGGCGGCATCACCGCGTACGAGCTGGTCTCCGGTCAGGACTTCAGCGGAAGCCAGGGGACGACCACCTTCGGGTCCGTCGTCCGGGGCGGCGGGAGCACCGGGCAGCACGCGCCCGGTGGGGACAAGGACCCCACGCCCGCGCCGACCGGTTCGGCCGACGGCTCCGGCACCGACGCGCCGCGGACCGGGAGCACCCGGACCCCGGGCGACCCGGGTACCGGCCGGGACGGCACCGCCACGCCCCCGCCGGAGCCGACCCCCTCCGGCTCTGCCGACGGCGGGTCGACGACCGCGCCGGCACCGACGCCGACCGGCCCGACGACCGGCCCCACGACGGAGCCGACCGCCCCGACCGGGGGGTCGGCCACCGGTGCGCCGCAGGCCCCGGCGGACCAGGCCCCGGCGGGAACCGGAGCCGACCCGGTGGCCGAGTGACCGCGCGCGGCCGTCAGTCGCCGAGGACGCGCCGCAGGTAGTCGTTGGCGAAGAGCCGGTCCGGGTCGAGCCGGTCGCGCAGCGCCGTGAACTCGGCGAAGCGCGGGTAGACCTCGGAGAAGTAGGCGGCGTCGCGGGTGTGCAGCTTGCCCCAGTGGGGGCGGCCCCCGTGCGCCGTCATGATGCGCTCCACCGCGGTGAAGTACGCGTGGTGGGGCGTTCCCTTGTAGAGGTGGACGGCGATGTACGCGGTCTCCCGGCCCGAGGCCGTGGACAGCGCGATGTCGTCCGCCGGGGCGGTCCGTACCTCGACCGGGAAGCTCACCTTGAGGGGCGAGCCGTCGACCATCGCCTTGAGCTCGCGCAGCGCGGCGACCGCCGCCTCACGCGGAAGCGCGTACTCCATCTCCAGGAAGCGGACGCGGCGCGGCGAGGTGAAGACCTTGTAAGGGATGTCGGTGTACGTACGGGCCGACAGGGCCCGGCTGGAGACCTTGGCGATCGAGGGGATGACCGGCGGCACGACCCGGCCGAGCGAGCAGGCCACCTGGAAGAGGCCGTTGGAGAGGAGTTCGTCCTCGATCCAGCCGCCGATCCGGCCGGGGGGAGCGGCGGGGCCGGCGCTGCGGTTGTTGCGCTTGGTGTTGCAGTTGTCCGTGTGGGGGAACCAGTAGAACTCGAAGTGCTCGTTCTCCGCGTGCAGCGCGTCGAACTCCGAGGTGACCCGGTCGAAGGTCATCGGCTCCTCGCGCGCGGTGAGCAGGAAGACCGGCTCCACCGCGAAGGTGATCGCGGTGACCACGCCGAGGGCGCCGAGCCCGATCCGGGCGGCCGCGAAGACCTCCGGATTCTCCTTCTCCGAACAGGTCATCAGCTCGCCCGAGGCCGTCACCAGCTCCAGTTCGCGGATCTGGGCGGCTATGGAGGCCGACTCGCGGCCCGTGCCGTGGGTGCCCGTGGAGGTGGCCCCGGCGACGGTCTGCTCCATGATGTCGCCCATGTTCGTGAGCGACAGGCCCTCCCGGGCCAGTGCCACGTTGAGCCGCTTGAGCGGGGTGCCCGACTCGACCGTGACGGTCATCGCCTCGCGGTCGATGCGCCGGATGCCGGTCAGCAGGCCCGGCCGGATCAGGACGCCGTCGGTGGCCGCGATCGAGGTGAAGGAGTGGCCGGTGCCGACCGTCTTCACCCGCAGCCCGTCCCGGGCCGCCCGGCGCACCGCCTCGGCGAGCTCCTCGGCCGAGGCCGGACTCACCTCCCGCACGGGGCGGGAGGTGACGTTCCCCGCCCAGTTACGCCACGTGCTGTCCGCCGTCCTGGTGCTGCCCGACCCCGCTGTTGTCGTCCCGCTCACGCTGCCCCTCCCGGTTCGGTGCCGGCCTGCGCAGCCGGCGGTGTCCGAGAAGCCCCACCGCGACCGCGAGCGCACCCGAGACGACGGGCACCACGTACCCCGCCTCGGCCCCCGACGCGTCGACCACCATGCCGGCGGCCGAGGAGCCGAGCGCCACGCCGACCGCGAGCCCGGTACCCGTCCAGGTCATGCCCTCGGTCAGCTTGGTGCGCGGTACATGCGCTTCGACGAGGGCCATGGTGGTCACCATCGTCGGTGCGATGGACAGGCCCGCGACAAAGAGCGCCACGGCCAGCAACGGCAAGTTCCCGGCCAGTAGGAGGGGGATCATACTCACGGCCATCGCGCAGATGCCCAGGAGCCACCTGCGCGACGGCTCGCCCTTGAGGTGGAGCAGTCCGAACACGGCGCCGGCCAGGCCGGAACCCAGCGCGTAGACGGCCAGGACGAGACTGGCGGCGGCCTTCGTTCCCTGCTCCTCGGCGAACGCCACGGTCACCACGTCGATGGAGCCGAAGATGGCTCCGGTGGCGACGAAGGCCAGGGCCAGCACCTGGAGTCCGGGGGAGCGGAGTGCGGAAGTGCGCCGGCCGCCGTCCCGGGGATGGGGGGCCGGTTCGGTGGCGCGCTGCGAGGTCAGCCAGAAGACGCCGACGGCCAGGAACATCCCGGCGAACAGCGGGCCGGCCTCCGGGAACCAGGTCGTGGACAGCCCGATCGAGAGGATCGGGCCGAAGACGAAGCAGACCTCGTCGACGATCGACTCCCAGGAGTACGCGGTGTGCAGCCGCCGCCCGTCGCCCCGGTAGATCGCGGCCCAGCGGGAGCGGGTCATCGCCCCGACGCTCGGGACACAGCCGATGAGGGCTGTGAAGACGAAGAACGTCCAGTCGGGGGCGTCCTGCTGTACGCAGAGCAGGAGTCCGGCCGCCGCCGCGAGCGAGACCAGGGTGAACGGGCGCAGGACCTTGCGCTGCCCGTACTGGTCGACCAGCCGGGAGACCATCGGGCCGAGCACCGCCGCGGACGCCGCGAGCGTCGCGGAGAGGGCGCCGGCCAGCCCGTACCGGCCGGTGACCTGGGAGATCATCGTCACGATGCCGATGCCCATCATGGACAGGGGCATCCGGCCGAGGAGTCCGGCGACGGAGAACAGGGTGGTGCCGGGCGCCTCGAAGATCGCGCGGTAGGGACTGGGCAAGGGGGTCTCCGGATCTCCGCGTGGGGGCGCGGCTTCCGTGCGGGCGCCCGGAGCGGGCGCCCGCACGTGTAATTAAGAGCTAAAGCCTACGGGGTTGAACTGGATGGGTCATCCCCATTTTTCGGACGCGCGCGGACGGACGGGCCGCGCCGTTCGCCGTCAGCGGCGGGTGGGAGGATCGGTGTCATGTCCGATCAGCACGATCCCGCCCCGTACGACGCCCTGCTGCTGCTCTCTTTCGGCGGCCCCGAGGGCCCGGACGACGTGGTCCCGTTCCTGGAGAACGTGACCCGCGGCCGCGGCATCCCGAAGGAACGGCTCAAGGAAGTGGGGCAGCACTACTTCCTCTTCGGCGGCGTCTCCCCGATCAACGACCAGAACCGCGCGCTCCTCGACGCGCTCCGCACGGACTTCGCGGAGTCCGGCCTCGGTCTGCCGGTCTACTGGGGGAACCGGAACTGGGCCCCGTACCTCACCGACACCCTCCGCGAGATGATCACCGACGGCCGACGCCACATCGCCGTCCTCGCCACCAGCGCGTACGCCTCCTACTCCGGCTGCCGCCAGTACCGCGAGAACCTCGCCGACGCGCTCGCCACCCTGGAGGCGGAGGGCCTCCCGCTGCCCCGGGTCGACAAGCTCCGGCACTACTTCAACCACCCAGGCTTCGTCGAGCCCATGATCGAGGGCGTCCTCGCCGCCCTCGACGAGCTCGACCCGTCCGTCCGCGACGGGGCCCACCTCGCCTTCACCACCCACTCCATCCCCGACTCCGCAGCCGACACCTCAGGACCCGTCACCGAGCACGGCGAGGGCGGGGCCTACGTCCGCCAGCACCTCGACGTGGCACGGGTGATCGCCCGGGCGGTCACCGAGGCCACCGGGACCGACCACCCCTGGAAGCTCGTCTACCAGTCCCGCAGCGGCGCCCCCCACATCCCGTGGCTGGAGCCCGACATCTGCGAGCACCTGGAGGAACTGCACGGCGCCGGCGTCCCCGCGGCCGTCATGGTCCCGATCGGCTTCGTCTCCGACCACATGGAGGTCCTCTACGACCTCGACACCGAGGCCACGGCCAAGGCCGCCGAACTGGGGCTGCCCGTGCGCCGCTCCGCGACCGTCGGCGCCGACCCGCGCTTCGCCGCCGCCGTCCGCGAACTCGTCCTGGAGCGGGCCTCGGCCGAGCGCGGGACCCGGGCCGAGCGGTGCGCGCTCGGCGCCCTCGGTCCCTCCCACGACCTGTGCCCGATCGGCTGCTGCCCGGCCAGGGCGGAGCGCCCCGCCGCGGCCGGCGCCGACAGCCCGTACGCCTGAGGAGGCCCTGTGACCGACCCGCTCCCGACGGACCCGCGTCCCACTGACCCGAGTTCCGCCGATCCGCTGCTCGCCGAACTGCTCGGCCTCGCCCTGGAGGCCGCGCGCCGCGCCGGAGCACTGCTGCGCGACGGCAGGCCCGAGGACCTCGCCGTGGCCAGGACCAAGTCGAGCGCCGTCGACGTGGTCACCGAGATGGACATCGCCGCCGAGAAGCTGATCACCGGCTTCCTCGCCGAGCACCGCCCGGCGGACGGCTTCCTCGGCGAGGAGGGCGCTTCGAGCCCCGGCACCAGCGGTGTCCGCTGGGTCATCGACCCGCTCGACGGCACCGTGAACTACCTGTACGGCCTGCCCACCTGGGCCGTCTCGATCGCCGCCGAACGCGACGGCGAGACCGTCGTCGGCGTCGTGGCGGCCCCGATGCGCGGCGAGACGTACCGGGCGGTCCTCGGCGGCGGCGCGTACGCGGGGGACCGGCGCCTGGCCGTCCGCCCCTCGCCCGTCCTCGACGAGGCCCTCCTCGGCACGGGCTTCGGATACCTCCAGGCCCGGCGCGTCCACCAGGCGGACATCGTCCAGCGGATCATCCCGCGCGTCCGCGACATCCGCCGGGGCGGCTCGGCGGCCATCGACCTCTGCGATGTCGCGGCGGGGCGGCTCGACGCCTACTACGAGCGCGGCCTCAACCCCTGGGACCTCGCCGCAGGCGCCCTGATCGCCCGCGAGGCCGGCGCCCTGACCGGAGGCCGCCCGGGGCAGCGGGAGTCCGGAGAACTGACCCTGGCGGCCTCGCCGGGCCTCTTCGCACCCCTCCAGGGCCTCCTGGAGGACCTGGGCGCCTGGCACGACTAGCGGCGCGGTGACGGACGCGCGAGGGCCCCGGAGCCGGGAGACGGCGCCGGGGCCCTCGCACGCGTGCGGGATCGGGTTCGGGAAACGGGGTTCGGGGTCAGAGACCCGGCGCGGCTACCTCCACGCCGTGCTCGGCGGCCAGCCGGTGCAGGTCCTCCAGCTCGGCCTGCTCGACCTCCGCCAAGTAGTCGTCGCCCGTCTCACGAGCCCGCGTGAGGTCCGTCTGCGTGGTCCTGATGCGGTGCAGCAGTCCTGCGGTGAAAGCGTCCATCGTGCGCCCCCTCGTCATGGGTCCGGTGGCACGGTGGTGTGCCGAAGGGTGGGTGGATCACACGCTGCGGTCTCTGGGGGACAGAGAGCGGTAGGTGGCGTGCCACATACAGGGCGTGATCACGGGGTGTGCAGTCGTCCTCCCCAACCCCTTCCTCAGAGAAACCTCAACTGGCCCGGAAATCCGGTGAATTCTTCGGGACCGGCCACGCGCCCCCGTGCGTGCCCCCGCCGTCCACCGCCCGCCCCGGGGGCCCCGCACCGCCGCCTTACAGCCGGTTTACGCGCGTACGGGGCAGGATGGACACGCACAGTCAGTGCTCAGGTTTCAGCCGGTCCCCCTCGGGACGGCAGCTCAATGGGAAGGATGTACGACGTGCGCGTACTCGTCGTCGAGGACGAGCAGCTGCTCGCCGATGCGGTGGCCACCGGACTGCGCCGGGAGGCCATGGCCGTCGACGTCGTGTACGACGGCGCCGCGGCCCTGGAGCGGGTCGGGGTGAACGACTACGACGTGGTCGTCCTCGACCGCGACCTCCCCCTCGTCCACGGTGACGACGTCTGCCGCAAGATCGTGGAGCTGGGCATGCCCACCCGCGTCCTGATGCTCACCGCGTCCGGCGACGTCAGCGACCGGGTCGAGGGCCTGGAGCTCGGCGCGGACGACTACCTCCCCAAGCCCTTCGCCTTCACCGAGCTCACCGCGCGCGTGCGGGCCCTCGGCCGCCGTACGAGCGTGCCGCTGCCCCCCGTCCTGGAGCGCGCCGGCATCAAGCTCGACCCGAACCGCCGCGAGGTCTTCCGCGAGGGCAAGGAGGTCCAGCTCGCGCCGAAGGAGTTCGCCGTGCTTGAGGTCCTCATGCGCAGCGAGGGCGCCGTCGTCTCCGCCGAGCAGCTCCTGGAGAAGGCCTGGGACGAGAACACCGACCCGTTCACCAACGTCGTACGGGTCACCGTCATGACCCTGCGCCGCAAGCTGGGCGAGCCGCCGGTCATCGTCACGGTCCCCGGCTCCGGGTACCGGATCTGACCCGATGGCCACCACCCCCGCGCCTCATCCCCAGGCGCCCCCGAAACCGACCTGGGACCCCAGGGACCCGGTCCGCCCGCTGCTGCGCCCGACCATCCGGATACGGCTCACGCTGCTGTACGGCGGGATGTTCCTGATCGCGGGCATCCTGCTGCTCTCGATCATCTACCTGTTCACCGCGCAGGCCCTCACGGACAGCGTCTCCGAGCTGCCCTTCAAGGTCGTCCAGGGCAAGGTCCAGCCGACCACCTCCTGGTGCGAGCTGCCCGTCCAGGGCACCGGGGAGCAGCTCAACGACGCCGTGTCCGTCTGCCTCCGGCACCAGAGCGACCGCGCCCTGGACGACCTCCTGCGCCGCTCCCTCTTCGCCCTGCTCGGCATGAGCATCATCGCCTTCGCCTTCGGCTACGCCATGGCGGGACGGGTGCTCTCCCCGCTGGGCCGGATCACCCGGACCGCCCGCCAGGTGGCCGGCTCCGACCTGTCCCGGCGGATCGAGCTGGACGGCCCCGACGACGAGCTGAAGGAGCTCGCCGACACCTTCGACGAGATGCTGGAGCGCCTGGAGAGGGCCTTCACCGCCCAGCAGCGGTTCGTCGCGAACGCCTCGCACGAGCTGCGGACCCCGCTCGCGATCAACCGCACCCTCCTGGAGGTCCACCTCTCGGACCCGGCGGCGCCGGTGGAGCTCCAGCAGCTGGGCAAGACCCTGCTCGCCACCAACGAGCGCAGCGAGCAGCTCGTCGAGGGCCTGCTGCTGCTCGCCCGGAGCGACAACCAGATCGTCGAGCGCAAGCCCGTCGACCTCGCCGAGGTCGCCTCGCGGGGCGTGGACCAGGTCCATGCCGAGGCGGAGGCGAAGGGGGTCGAGATCCGGGGCGAGCGCGAGCCCGCGGTCGTCCAGGGCAACGGCGTCCTGCTGGAGCGGATCGCGCTGAACCTGCTCCAGAACGCCGTCCGGTACAACGTGCCGGAGGGAGGCTGGGTGGAGGTCACCACCGGGACCGAGCACGGCCAGGCGGTCCTGGTCGTCTCGAACACGGGTCCAGTGATCCCGGCGTACGAGATCGACAACCTCTTCGAGCCCTTCCGGCGGCTCCGGCAGGAGCGGACCGGCAGTGACAAGGGCGTGGGTCTCGGCCTGTCGATCGTCAGATCCGTGGCCCGCGCCCATGGCGGCCGTATCATCGCGGAGCCCCGCGAGGGGGGCGGTCTCGTGATGCGCGTCACTCTGCCGATCTGACAGACTGCATGAGCCGACCGGTTCCGTTCGCTTTGCGCGGAATTCCGGGGCCCCGATCCTGAGACGCTCATGTGTGATCGATCACAGGAGAGGGTGTCCGGATCTCCACTCTCCGTGACCGAGAAATCCCTCGGAAAACCAGGAAAAGTCCGGGTTTCCCGGGCCTGGATTGACGGGAAGTACACGGGGTGGCGCCTGTGAGCGGCGCCCGCAGGACCGTGTACGGTCCGGTTCGCCACCCGAAGCCGGTCACTCGCGAGAGGACGGGACGGGTGTCGATTGAGTAACAGACCTTGATGTGAGGCAAAATCTCCGCCTCAGGTCGGGCACAAGTCCGACCTCTCACGCGTTACGTGCGCTGAGACACCCGCAACCACCCAGAGGGGGAGAGCGACATGGCAACGGATTACGACACCCCACGCAAGACCGACGACGACGTCGACTCGGACAGCCTTGAAGAACTGAAGGCCCGCCGGAACGACAAGTCGACCTCGACCGTCGACGTCGACGAGTTCGAGGCCGCCGAAGGCCTGGAGCTTCCCGGCGCCGACCTCTCGAACGAGGAGCTGGCCGTCCGGGTCCTGCCCAAGCAGGCCGACGAGTTCACCTGCATGAGCTGCTTCCTCGTGCACCACCGCAGCCAGCTGGCCAGGGAGAAGAACGGCCAGCCGATCTGCCGCGACTGCGACTGAGGTCGCACGGCCGTGGCAGGCGACACACCGTCCCGGAAGCGGCGTCCACGGCTCCCCGGGAGCCGGAAGACGTACAAGGGCGGCTCAGGCCCGGTAGAGGGTGCCCAGGAGGCCCCCGAAGCCGAGCACACCGCCGCCCCGCACTCCCTCGGCGTACGTGACGACGAGCGAGGCCTCCCGGCCTCGCTCGAGGCACCCGTCGGACCGGACCCGGTCCGGCTGCCGGCGGAGCGCGGAGCGGGGCGGAGCGACGTGCCGGACGAGGCGCGGCGCGACGAGGCGCGGCAGGGCGGACGCTTCGGCGCCGTCGGTCGCCTCGCCAATCCCGCGCGGGCCCAGCTCGACAGGATCAAGATCGACTCCGACCGGATCGACGCCGTCCGGCGCGGCGTCGCGCAGGGCGTCCGGCAGGGCGCGAAGCGCGGCGGCGACAGCGCCAAGGCCGGCCTCGGGCATCTCGCCGACCGGCTGATCGATCTCGCCCCGCGGATTCCGGTCCGCGATCTGGCGACCCTTCGCAAGCAGTTTCCCGGGCTCGGCCCGGAGGAACTCGCCGACAAACTCGTCACCGGCGCGGCGAACGCGAGTTCGACCGTGGGCGCGAGTGTCGGCGCCGCCGCCATGCTCCCCGTACCCCCGGCCATGCCGGCGGAGCTCGCGGCCGAGATCACCGGCGTCGCCGCCGTGGAACTCAAACTCATCGCCGAACTGCACGAGGTCTACGGACTGAGGCCGCCCGGCCGGCTCCACCAGCGTTCCGCGGCCTATCTGACCTCCTGGGCCGAGGAGCGGGGCATCGACCCCACCCGGCCCACCACCGTCAACGCGGCGCTGGGCGGACAGCTCAAGCGCGAACTGCGCCAGCAGATCACGAAGCGCACGGTGCGCAACCTGCCGAACCTCATGCCGTTCATGGTGGGCGCGGCCGTCGGCGCGGTCATGAACCGCCGCGACACCAAGAAGCTCGCCGGGCACATCCGCAAGGACCTGCGCCGCCGCCAGGTCCCCTGGGACGCACTCCGGGAGCTGCCCCCCCTGGAGCAGCCGGAGAACCCCAAGGAAATCGACTTCTAGGCGCTCGCGAGGCGTGCGTCCGGGGCCGGTGGGCCCCGGACGGATCCGCTCGCCTCAGCCGCCGGAACCCGCGCGTACGGCGTCCAGCGCCGCCACCAGGGCCTCCGGCTCACGGCTGGACAGGTACACGTACGGAGTCGGGTCCGTCGGGTCCGTCACCTCGACCCGCACCGCCCGCGGCACATAGCTGCGCATCACCATGAACGCGCGCGGGTCGGCCTTGTGGGTGCGCCAGGCGCGCGCCTCCTCCGGGTCCAGCACCTCGGCCGTCCCCAGCGCCGAGACCGGGATCCGCGCGTCGCCCGCCACGAGCGAACCGGCCACCACGCGCACGCGTGCGGAGCCGTACGAGGAGACCGCCGCCCCCGCGAGCACCGCCGCCACGATCAGACCGCCCAGCATCGGGACCGTGCCCAGCGGGAACATGATCAGACCGCCGGACAGACCGAGCAGGCCGGCGATGAACCACCACGAGCGGGGCGCCGTCAGCCGCTCGTCGAACCGCGGCGCGGCGGACGGCACGGGGGAGGGGGCCGGGGACGGTGCGGAAGGCTGCATGCGTCCAAGCTTGGCACGGCGCGACCAGCGCCCATCCGCGCGGGTAAGGTCTGCGCCTGTGACTGCACAATCAGCCCCCCTCACCCCGCCGGCCGACGCCATACCGCCGGTACGCCACCCCGACGCGCCGGCCCCCGGCGAGCTGCTCGGAGCGCACTACGAGTACTGCTTCGGGTGCGGCGGCGGGCAATCGCACGGCCTCCACCTGGAAGCGCGCGCGGGCGAGGGCGTGACCGTCACCGCCGAGTTCACGGTGACCCCCGACCACCAGGGTGCCCCCGGCCTCGCGCACGGCGGCGTGCTCGCCACCGCGCTCGACGAGACCCTGGGCTCCCTGAACTGGCTGCTGCGGGTCATCGCCGTGACCGGCCGCCTGGAGACCGACTTCGTGCGGCCCGTCCCGGTGGGCACCCTCCTCCACCTGGCGGCCGAGGTCACCGCCGTGGACGGCCGCAAGATCTTCTCGACCGCCGTCGGCCGGATCGGCGGGCCCGAGGGGCCCGTCGCCGTCCGCGCGGACGCCCTCTTCATCGAGGTCAAGGTCGACCACTTCATCGACAACGGCCGCCCGGAGGAGATCCAGGCCGCCATGTCCGACCCCGACCAGGTCCGGCGCGCCCGCGCCTTCGAGGTGAACCCCTGATGCGCAACCCTGTCGACGTACTGATCCGGCGGGTGGACCCGGAGGTGCCGATCCCGGCCTACGGGCACCCCGGTGACGCCGGGGCGGACCTGGTGACCACCGAGGCCGTCGAGCTGGCCCCCGGAGAGCGCGCCGTGCTGCCCACCGGGGTCTCCATCGCGCTGCCCGACGGGTACGCGGCCTTCGTGCACCCCAGGTCGGGACTCGCGGCCCGCTGCGGAGTGGCGCTCGTGAATGCCCCGGGGACGGTGGATGCCGGGTACCGTGGAGAGATCAAGGTGATCGTGGTCAATCTCGACCCGCGCGAGACCGTGCGGTTCGAAAGATTCGACCGGATTGCCCAACTTGTCGTCCAACAGGTCGAGAAGGTGCGCTTCCACGAGGTGGCGGAGCTTCCCGGCTCGGCGCGGGCCGAGGGGGGCTTCGGGTCCACCGGCGGTCATGCCGCCGTGGACGGCACAACGGGTGGGAATCGATACGCTTCGGTCGTATCCGACCGGGAAGGACAGTGACGTGTTCGGACGTCGCAAGAAGAGCGGTGCCGCCGAGGACGCGGCGAGCGAGGCCGAGCAGGTCGTCGACGCGGTGGACGGCGAGGACGCGGACGCGGCTCCGCGCCGGGTGAACCTTCCGCCGGCGCCCCGGCCCGACGGACCCTGGGACATCACCGAGGTCGCCAAGCCCGACGAGGGCCGTGTGGACCTCGGCGGGGTCTTCGTGCCCGGTGTCGAGGGCATGGAACTCCGGGTGGAGGTGGCGGGCGACGCGATCGTCGCGGCCACCGTCGTCCTGCGGGACAGCGCCGTGCAGCTGCAGGCCTTCGCGGCCCCCAAGAACGAGGGCATCTGGGGCGAGGTCCGCGACGAGATCGCCACCGGCATCGTCCAGCAGGGCGGTGTCATCGACGAGGTCGAGGGCCCGCTCGGCTGGGAGCTGCGGGCCCAGGTCCCCGTCCAGCTGCCGGACGGCAACCGCGGCGTCCAGCTGGTCCGCTTCGTGGGCGTCGACGGACCCCGCTGGTTCCTGCGCGGAGTGATCTCCGGGCAGGGTGCGGTCCAGCCCGAGGCGGCCGGTCTGCTGGAGCAGATCGTCCGGGACACCGTGGTCGTCCGCGGCGAGGGCCCGATGGCCCCGCGCGACCCGATCGTCCTCAAGCTGCCCGACGACGCGCAGATGGTGCCGGACGGTGTGCAGCAGGAGGAGCAGGAGAACTCCCGCTTCTCCGGCGGTATGGGCCAGCTCCAGCGCGGTCCGGAGATCTCCGAGATCCGCTGAGCGCACGCTTCGGCCGGTGGGCCGTTTCCCGTACGTGTCGTACGGGAAGCGGCCCACCGCCGTTCTTCCACAGGTCGGAAAGCGGCCCACCGGCCCTTTTCCACAGGTTCCGCCCTCCGGCTCTGGCCCTCGGGCCCGGCCGCGGACCATACTGGCGGGCACATGTTCGAGGAGGGGGAACACAGCGTGAGTGAGAGCAGCACGAGGTCCGCGACGGCCGTCATCGAGGACCCGGCGGGACCGCCGATGGTCCGCGTGGAGAACCTGCGCCGTTCGTACGGCACGGGCGAAGCCGCCGTCCACGCCCTGCGGGGGGTCTCCTTCGACATCCCGCGCGGTGAGCTCGTCGCCCTCAAGGGCCGCTCGGGTTCCGGCAAGACGACGCTGCTGAACCTCGTCGGCGGCCTCGACAGCGCCGACGGCGGTTCGATCGTGATCGACGGCATCGACCTCTCCACGCTCGGCGAGAGCGGACTCCTGGAGCTGCGCCGCGACCGGATCGGCTTCATCTTCCAGTCCTTCGGACTGCTTCCCATCCTCTCCGCCGCGGAGAACGTGGGCGTGCCCATGCGCCTGCGGAAGGCGGACCCGAAGGAGCGCGAGGAGCGGGTGGCCCTGCTGCTCGGTCTGGTCGGACTCGCCGACCACGCGGCCCAGCGGCCCGGCGAGCTCTCCGGCGGCCAGCAGCAGCGGGTGGCCATCGCCCGCGCCCTCGCCAACAAGCCGGCGCTGCTGATAGCCGACGAGCCGACGGGGCAGCTGGACCAGGAGACCGGCCTCGCCGTCATGCAGCTGCTGCGCGCGGTGGTGCGCAGCGAGGGCTGCACGGCCCTGGTCGCCACCCACGACCCCCAGCTGCTGGGCCTGGCCGACCGCGTCCTGGAACTCAGCGACGGCGAGATCATCGAGCACTGAACCGCACGCGGAGGGGCCGCGGGGCGACATCAGGATCACGTCAATACCGCCCCGGGCCCGCTCCCCGCGTACGGAATGTCCGATTGGCTGGACGTATGGTCGTCCCATGGGACGCGGCAAGCTTCGGATCTACCTCGGCGCTGCGCCGGGCGTCGGCAAGACCTACGCGATGCTCTCCGAGGGGCACCGGCGGGTGGAGCGCGGCACCGACTGCGTGGTCGCCTTCGTCGAGCACCACGGGCGCCCGCGCACCGAGGTGATGCTGCACGGCCTGGAGCAGGTGTCGCGCCGCACCCTGGAGTACCGGGGCGCCGTCTTCACCGAGATGGACATCGACGCCGTCCTGGCCCGCCGCCCCGCCGTCGCCCTCGTCGACGAGCTCGCCCACACCAACGTGCCGGGTTCCCGCAACCCCAAGCGCTGGCAGGACGTCGCCGAACTGCTCGCGGCCGGCATCGACGTCGTATCGACGGTCAACATCCAGCACCTGGAGTCCCTCGGCGACGTGGTCGAGGCGATCACGGGCGTACGGCAGCGGGAGACCGTCCCCGACGAGGTGGTCCGCCGGGCCGACCAGATCGAGCTGGTCGACATGTCCCCGGAGGCCCTGCGGCGCCGGATGGCCCACGGGAACATCTACCAGCCGGACCGGATCGACGCCTCCCTGTCGAACTACTTCCGCCCCGGCAACCTCACGGCCCTGCGCGAGCTGGCCCTGCTCTGGACCGCCGACCGGGTCGACGAGTACCTCCAGCAGTACCGGGGCGAGCACAACATCCGCTCCACCTGGCAGGCCAGGGAGCGCATCGTCGTCGGTCTGACCGGCGGTCCCGAGGGCCGCACCCTCATACGGCGCGCCACCCGGCTCGCCGAGAAGGGCGCGGGAGGCGAGGTCCTCGCCGTCTACATCGCCCGCAGCGACGGGCTCACCGCGGCCTCCCCGAAGGAGCTGGCCGTCCAGCGGACCCTGGTCGAGGACCTCGGCGGAACGTTCCACCACGTCATCGGCGACGACATCCCGTCCGCCCTGCTGGAATTCGCCCGGGGGGTCAACGCCACGCAGATCGTCCTCGGCTCCAGCCGCCGCCGCACCTGGCAGTACATCCTCGGCCCCGGCGTCGGCCAGACCGTGGCCCGGGACTCGGGCCCCGACCTCGACGTCCACATCGTCACGCACGGCGAGGTCGCCAAGGGGCGCGGCCTGCCCGGCGCCCGCGGCGCCCGGCTCGGCCGCTCGCGCATCCTGGCGGGCTGGCTAGTCGGTGTGGCGGGACCGGTCGCCCTGTCCCTGCTCCTCACCAATGTCGACGCCGACCTCGGCCTCGCCAACGACATGCTGCTCTTCCTGGCCCTGACGGTCGCCGCGGCGCTGCTCGGCGGCTTCCTGCCGGCGCTCGGCTCGGCCGCCGTCGGTTCCTTTCTCCTCAACTGGTTCTTCACCCCGCCCGTCCACCGGATCACCATCGCCGACCCCGCGAACATCGTCGCCATCGCCGTGTTCTTCGGCGTCGCGATGTCCGTCGCCTCGGTGGTGGACCTGGCCGCCCGGCGCACCCAGCAGGCGGCCCGGCTGCGGGCCGAGTCCGAGGTGCTCTCCTACCTCGCGGGCAGCGTGCTGCGCGGCGAGACCAGCCTCGACGCCCTCCTCGAGCGGGTCAGGGAGACCTTCTCCATGGAGTCCGTCGCCCTGCTGGAAAGGGTGGACGAGGTCGAGCCGTGGACGCCGGCCGGGAGCGTCGGCCCGCACCCGGCGGCCCGGCCCGAGGAGGCGGAGGTGGACATGCCCGTCGGCGACCATCTGGCGCTCGCCCTCTCCGGCCGGGTGCTGCCCGCCGAGGACCGGCGGGTGCTGGGCGCCTTCGCCGCCCAGGCGGCGGTCGTCCTCGACCGGCAGCGGCTCGTCGGCGAGGCGGAGGAGGCCCGCAAGCTGGCCGAGGGGAACAAGATCCGCACCTCGCTGCTCGCCGCCGTCAGCCACGACCTGCGGACCCCGCTGGCGAGCATCAAGGCCTCCGTCTCCTCCCTGCGCTCCGACGACGTCGAGTGGTCCGAACAGGACCGCGCCGAATTCCTGGAGGGCATCGAGGCGGGCGCCGACCGCCTCGACCACCTCGTGGGCAACCTCCTCGACATGTCCCGCCTCCAGACCGGCACCGTCACCCCCCTGATCCGTACGGTGGACCTCGACGAGGTCGTCCCCATGGCCCTCGGGGGAGTGCCGGACGGCAGCGCCGAGCTGGACGTCCCCGAGACGCTGCCGATGGTCGAGGTCGACAAGGGCCTCCTGGAACGGGCCGTCGCCAACATCGTGGAGAACGCCGTCAAGTACAGCCCCGAGGGTGTGCCCGTCGCCGTCGCCGCCAGTACTCTGGGCAACCGCGTCGAGCTCCGGGTGGTGGACCGCGGGCCCGGGGTGCCCGATGAGGCCAAGGACGGCATCTTCGAGCCCTTCCAGCGCTTCGGCGACGCCCCCAGGGGGTCCGGGGTCGGCCTGGGACTCGCCGTCGCCCGTGGCTTCGTGGAGGCCATGGGCGGGACGCTCGGCGCCGAGGACACCCCGGGCGGCGGTCTGACGATGGTGCTCACGCTCCGGGCCGCGCCGGGCGGCCCCCCGGCCCCGGCCGCCGACCTCCCGGCCCATGCGGTGACCTGACCGCGGGGCGCCGGCATACGGCGCGAGCCACTGCCCGGCCGCGCGAACCGAGCCCGCCGCCCCGTGGACCTACCACCAGCGCCCGCCGCCCCCTCGTACGACCGGGCCCACCGCCCCCGTACGACCGGGCCCACCGCCCCGTACGACCGGGCCCACCGCCCCCGCTACGACCGAGCCCACCGCCCCCGCTACGACCGGGCCCCCGCCCGGCCCCCGCCCCCTCCCGTACTCTCTTGCTCCCCGCCCGAACGGGCGACCGAAGAAGGAAGGCCCCCCTCCATGACCCGGGTTCTCGTGGTCGACGACGAGCCGCAGATCGTCCGCGCCCTGGTGATCAACCTCAAGGCGCGGAAGTACGAGGTCGACGCCGCGCCCGACGGTGCCACCGCCCTCCGGCTCGCCGCCGAGCGCCACCCCGACGTCGTCGTGCTCGACCTCGGACTGCCCGACATGGACGGCGTCGAGGTCATCAGGGGCCTGCGCGGCTGGACCCGCGTGCCGATCCTGGTGCTCTCCGCCCGGCAGACCTCCGACGAGAAGGTCGAGGCCCTCGACGCCGGAGCCGACGACTACGTCACCAAGCCCTTCGGCATGGACGAACTGCTCGCCCGGCTGCGCGCGGCGGTCCGCCGTGCCGAACCGGTCGGCGGCGCCGAGGACGGGGTGGTGGTCGTCGAGACGGCGGGCTTCACCGTCGACCTCGCGGCGAAGAAGGTCCACCGCGACGGCCGGGACGTCCGGCTCACCCCCACCGAGTGGCACCTCCTCGAAGTCCTGGTCCGCAACAGCGGGCGCCTGGTCAGTCAGAAGCAGCTGCTCCAGGAGGTCTGGGGACCCTCGTACGGCACGGAGACCAACTACCTCCGGGTGTACATGGCGCAGCTGCGGCGCAAGCTGGAGACCGACCCCTCGCACCCCCGCCACTTCGTCACCGAACCGGGCATGGGTTACCGCTTCGAACGCTGAACGGACGGACGCCCTGGGCCGCCCTCGGTGACGGTGGCGGCCGGTACGCTTTCTGTATGAGTGCTGCACCGCGTACAGAGAAGCCGGCCGGTAGGTTCCGCCGGATGCTCGACCGGCTCTCCTCCTCGCCTGAGGACCTGGAGTCGGAGGAGCTCCAGGAGGACGCCGAGGCGTCGGGGTGCACCCGTATCCGCGACTGCTCCGACCGCCAGATAGTCAAGGTGACTGGTACCTTGCGCACGGTCACGCTGCGTCCTCGGGCCGGTGTACCCGCGCTGGAGGCCGAACTGTTCGACGGCACGGCACCGCTCGACGTCGTGTGGCTCGGACGTCGCTCCATCGTGGGCATCGAGCCGGGCCGCAAGCTGATCGCCTCCGGCCGGATCTCCATGAGCCACGGCCGGCGGGTCCTCTTCAACCCCAAATACGAGCTCCGACCGCTCGGACAGGAGTAGCCGGTGACGTCCCTCGACAAGCCGACCACCGCCCCGCCGACCCCGGACCAGGACGCCCAGGCCGACAGGGCGGTGACCGAGGCGGCGCTCTTCGAGGCCTTCGGCGGCCTGCGCGGCATGATCGAGACCGTCCTGCCCGGCCTGCTGTTCGTCACGATCTTCACGATCAACAAGAACCTGCACGTCTCGGCGATCGCCGCGCTCGCGGTCTCACTGGTGCTGGTCGCCGTCCGGCTGATCCGCCGGGACACCGTCAAGCACGCGTTCAGCGGGGTCTTCGGCGTCGCCTTCGGCGTGGTCTTCGCGATGATGACGGGCAACGCCAAGGACTTCTACCTGCCGGGCATGCTGTACACCCTGGGCCTCGCCCTCGCGTACATCATCACGACGCTCGCCGGGGTCCCGCTGATCGGCCTGATCCTCGGCCCGGTCTTCAAGGAGAACCTCTCCTGGCGGACCCGCAACCCCGGCCGCAAGAAGGCGTACGCGAAGGCCAGCTGGGCCTGGGGCCTGATCCTGCTCGGCAAGTGCGCGGTCCTCTTCCCGCTGTACTGGTGGGCCGACCCGACCAAGTTCGGCTGGGTGTCGGTCGCCCTCAAGATCCCGCCGTTCCTGCTCGCCGTCTACCTCACCTGGGTCTTCCTCGCGAAGGCTCCGCCGCCGATCGACGTCTTCGCCGAGATGGAGGCCGAGGAGCTCGCCGAGAAGGAGCGCAAGGAGGCCGCCGCCGCGCAGACGCCCCCGGAGGCCTGAGTCGCGCCACGCGAAAGGGCCCGGACCTGACGAACAGGTCCGGGCCCTTCCACGTACATCTGCTTCCTGAGCCTCAGGACTCCGTCGGCTCGCGGCGGACCTGGAGCAGGTCCTCCAGCTGCTCCTCGCGGGCCTGCGCGGCCACGAACAGCAGCTCGTCGCCGGCCTCCAAGGTCTCCTCGGTGCTCGGCGTCAGCACCCGCGAACCGCGGATGATCGTCACCAGCGAGGTGTCCTGCGGCCAGTCCACGTCCCCGACCGAGGTGCCGGCGAGCGCCGACTCCGGCGGCAGCGTCAGCTCGACCAGGTTCGCGTCGCCGTGGCTGAAGCGGAGCAGCCGGACGAGGTCGCCGACGCTCACCGCCTCCTCCACGAGCGCCGACATGAGACGCGGCGTCGAGACGGCCACGTCCACGCCCCAGGCCTCGTTGAACAGCCACTCGTTCTTCGGGTTGTTCACCCGGGCGACGACCCGCGGCACGCCGTACTCGGTCTTGGCGAGCAGCGAGACGACCAGGTTGACCTTGTCGTCACCGGTCGCCGCGATCACCACGTTGCAGCGCTGGAGCGCCGCCTCGTCGAGCGAGGTGATCTCACAGGCGTCGGCCAGCAGCCACTCCGCCTGCGGCACCCGCTCCACCGAGATGGCGGTCGGCGCCTTGTCGATGAGCAGGACCTCGTGCCCGTTCTCCAGCAGCTCGCCCGCGATGGAACGGCCCACCGCGCCCGCGCCCGCAATAGCGACACGCATCAGTGACCACCCTCCTCGGGACCCTCGGCGAAGGCCTCCTCGACCTTCGCGATCTCGTCCGTACGCATCATCACGTGCACCAGATCGCCTTCCTGGAGCACCGTCTGCGAGGTCGGCAGGATCGCTTCGCCCAGCCGGGTGAGGAAGGCGACGCGGACGCCGGTCTCCTCCTGGAGCCGGCTCACCTTGTGGCCGATCCACGCGGGGGAGGTGTGCACCTCGGCGAGCTGCACGCCACCGCTCGGGTCACGCCACAGCGGCTCGGCGCCGGAGGGCAGCAGTCGGCGCAGCATCTGGTCGGCGGTCCAGCGGACCGTCGCGACCGTCGGGATGCCGAGGCGCTGGTACACCTCGGCGCGCCGCGGGTCGTAGATCCGCGCCGCCACGTTCTCGATGCCGAACATCTCGCGCGCGACCCGCGCCGCGATGATGTTCGAGTTGTCGCCGCTGCTCACCGCGGCGAAGGCACCGGCATCCTCGATGCCGGCCTCGCGCAGCGTGTCCTGGTCGAAGCCCACGCCGGTGACGCGACGACCGCCGAAACCCGACCCCAGACGGCGGAAAGCCGTCGGGTCCTGGTCGACGACCGCGACGGTGTGCCCCTGCTGCTCCAGGGTCTGCGCGAGAGCGGCTCCCACTCGCCCGCAGCCCATGATGACGATGTGCACGTCCCCTTACCCCGCACTCCTGATCGCCCTGCTGACCTGCGAAAACACCCTGCTCACAACTTTCCTCACCCGATGCGCCCGGGTCGCGGCGGGCAACGCCCTGCCGGGTCACCCGGTCCGAGCTTATGCGGCAACGCTGGCCGGGACAGCATCCGAGGTGGTACTCAGGGAGATTCCGTGCCGATCTGGGGTGCTGGTACACGTGGCTCTTTTCGAACGCTTACGATCCTCTCCGTGTCCAAACTGACCGACGTGCCCAAACGGATCCTGATCGGGCGGGCCCTGCGCAGCGACAAGCTCGGAGAGACCCTTCTCTCCAAGCGCATCGCCCTCCCCGTCTTCGCCTCCGACCCGCTGTCCTCGGTGGCGTACGCACCCGGCGAGGTGCTGCTCGTCCTCTCCGTCGCCGGTCTTTCGGCCTACCACTTCAGCCCGTGGATCGCCCTCGCGGTCGTCGTCCTGATGTTCACGGTGGTCGCGTCCTACCGGCAGAACGTCCACGCGTACCCGAGCGGTGGTGGCGACTACGAGGTCGCCACCACCAACCTCGGGCCGAAGGCCGGACTCACCGTCGCGAGCGCCCTGCTCGTCGACTACGTCCTGACCGTCGCGGTGTCGATCTCCTCGGGCATCGAGAACCTCGGCTCGGCGATCCCCTTCGTCGTCGAGCACAAGGTGGCCTGCGCGGTCGGTGTGATCGTGCTGCTCACCGTGATGAACCTGCGCGGAGTGAAGGAGTCGGGCTCGCTCTTCGCGATCCCGACGTACGTCTTCGTCGTCGGCGTCTTCATCATGATCATCTGGGGCGCGTACCGGGGGATCGTCCTCGACGAGACCATGAAGGCGCCCACCGCGGACTTCGAGATCAAGGCCGAGCACGAGGGCCTGGCCGGCTTCGCGCTGGTCTTCCTGCTGCTGCGCGCCTTCTCCTCCGGCTGCGCCGCCCTCACCGGCGTCGAGGCCATCTCCAACGGCGTCCCCGCCTTCCGCAAGCCGAAGTCGAAGAACGCCGCCACCACGCTCGCCCTCATGGGCGGCCTGGCCGTCACCATGTTCTGCGGCATCATCTTCCTGGCCATGGCCACCGACGTCCGGATGGCCGAGAAGCCCGCCGAGGACCTGCTGCACAACGGCGTCCCGCTCGGCGAGAGCTACGTCCAGGACCCGGTCATCTCCCAGGTGGCGGCCGCCGTCTTCGGCGACGGAACGTTCTTCTTCGTCATCCTCGCCGCCGCCACCGCGCTCGTCCTCTTCCTGGCCGCCAACACCGCGTACAACGGCTTCCCGCTCCTCGGCTCGATCCTCGCCCAGGACCGCTACCTGCCGCGCCAGCTGCACACCCGCGGCGACCGCCTCACCTTCTCCAACGGCATCGTGCTCCTGGCCGGCGCCGCCGCCCTCCTCGTCTGGATCTACGGAGCCGACTCGACCCGGCTGATCCAGCTGTACATCGTCGGCGTCTTCGTCTCCTTCACGCTCAGCCAGATCGGCATGGTCCGGCACTGGAACCGGCACCTGAGGGCCGAGCGGGACCCGGCCAAGCGCCGCCACATGATCCGCTCCCGCGCGATCAACGCCTTCGGCGCCTTCTTCACCGGCCTGGTCCTCGTCGTCGTCCTCGCCACCAAGTTCACCCACGGCGCCTGGGTCGCCCTGCTCGGCATGGTGATCTTCTACGGCACGATGACCGCGATCCGCCGGCACTACGACTCGGTGGCCGCCGAGATCGCCGCCGCCGAGGAACGCCCCGACGAGTACGTACGCCCCTCCCGGGTCCGCTCCATCGTCCTCGTCTCCAAGCTCCACAAGCCCACCCTCCGCGCCCTGGCCTACGCCAAGCTCATGCACGCGAACGAGCTGGAGGCGCTCACCGTCAACGTCGACCCGGTCGAGACGAAGGCGCTCAAGGAGGAGTGGGAGCGGCGCGGCATCAACGTGCCCCTCAAGATCCTCGACTCGCCGTACCGCGAGATCACCCGCCCGGTGATCGAGTACGTGAAGAGCATCCGCCGCGAGAGCCCGCGCGATGCCGTCTCCGTCTACATCCCGGAGTACGTCGTCGGCCACTGGTACGAGCACCTGCTCCACAACCAGAGCGCCCTGCGGCTCAAGGGCCGCCTCCTCTTCACACCGGGCGTCATGGTGACCTCGGTGCCATACCAGCTCCAGTCCTCCGAGGTAGCCAAGAAGCGGGCCAGGAAGCGCCAGGAGTGGAACGCGCCGGGCTCGGTCCGCCGCGGCCCGGTCGAGAAGGGCCAGAAGGAACCGGCCGGAAAGAGCAACTAGACTGGTGGGCTGCCGTGCAAACGGCAGCCCACTCTCTTCTTCCTCTGGAGTCCCCGGTCATGCAGAACACCCCTGTTACGTCGCTGGTCGGGGCGGAGTACGAAGTCGAGGTCGGTCCGGTCGCCCACGGTGGCCACTGCATCGCCCGTACGGAGGCGGGGCGGGTGCTCTTCGTCCGGCACGCGCTGCCCGGCGAGCGGGTCCGGGTGCGGGTCACCGAGGGTGAGGAGACCTCGCGCTTCCTGCGCGCCGACGCGATCGAGATCCTGGACGCCTCCAAGGACCGGGTCGAGGCCCCCTGCCCCTTCGCCGGCCCCGGCAAGTGCGGCGGCTGCGACTGGCAGCACGCCAAGCCCGGCGCCCAGCGCCGCCTCAAGGGCGAGGTCATCGCGGAACAGCTCCAGCGGCTGGCCGGACTCACTCCGGAGGAGGCCGGCTGGGACGGCACCGTCATGCCGGCCGAGGGCGACAAGCTCCCCCCGGGCGAGGTCCCGCAGTGGCGCACCCGCGTCCAGTACACGATCGACGCCGAGGGCCACGCGGGCCTGCGCAAGCACCGCTCGCACGAGGTCGAGGTCATCGACCACTGCATGATCGCCGCCGCGGGCGTCTCGGAGCTGGGCATCGAGAAGCGCACCTGGGAGGGCATGGCCTCGGTCGAGGCCATCGCCGCCTCCGGCTCGAACGACCGCCAGGTCATCCTGACCCCGCGCCCCGGCGCCCGCCTCCCGCTGGTGGAGCTGGACAAGCCGGTCTCGGTCATGCGCGTCGACGAGAAGGACGGCGGGGTCCACCGCGTCCACGGCCGCGCCTTCGTCCGCGAGCGCGCCGACGAGCGCACCTACCGCGTCGGCAGTGGCGGCTTCTGGCAGGTCCACCCGAAGGCCGCGCAGACCCTGATGCTCGCCGTGATGCAGGGCCTGACCCCCCGCAAGGGCGAGACGGCCCTCGACCTCTACTGCGGCGTCGGCCTCTTCGCGGGCGCCCTCGCCGACCGCGTCGGCGAGCAGGGCGCGGTCCTCGGCATCGAGTCGGGCAAGCGCGCGGTGGAGGACGCCCGCCACAACCTGGCCGACTTCCCGCGCGTCCGCATCGAACAGGGCAAGGTCGAATCGGTCCTCCCGCGCACGGGCATCACGGACGTCGACCTCATCGTCCTGGACCCCCCGCGCGCGGGCGCGGGCAAGCAGACGGTCACCCACCTGGCAGGCCTGGGCGCCCGCCGAATCGCCTACGTGGCCTGCGACCCGGCAGCCCTGGCCCGAGACATCGCGTACTTCGCGGAGGGCGGCTACAAGGTCCGGACGCTGAGGGCGTTCGACCTGTTCCCGATGACCCACCATGTCGAGTGCGTCGCGATCCTTGAGCCCGCCTCAAAGGGCTCCTGACCTGCCGTTTCTCCGAGTGTGCGTTATGGGTGTTACGTGCGTTAGGTGCGATATCTTGACGCATATTCGACGCACGTGACGCACGTTTGACGCACGGACAGGGCGTGTCCTGATGGGCCGTCATATGGGTTTGGCGACCACCAAGTGGAGCTCTCCGCTGTCTGCTCTTGGGCGTGCCGAGGTTGCCGGGGCGCTGGCTGCTGAGCTGTTGGCCGCCCCTGCCCCATCCCTTCTCGGTAGTGACGTTCCGTGACGCTAGATAAGGTGTCCGGTCCGTGTTGTGTCAGGAGCCATACGGGCTCCAGTGCCCGAGTAAAGGCCTGAGATCGTCGGCTCGTGGTTCGGGGATGTCGGGCAGTCGGGGCGGTGTGTTCAGAGGATCGAGGCGCCCCACGCGTGCTGCTGCCCAGTCGATCCACGTTTCGGCTTCGGTCCTGGTCTGGCCTGGGGCATGGCGTCGACGCGGGTACGTATGGCGCTGACGTACTCCGCAAGTCCGGTCACGAGACGCCATGCCGCTTCCTGCGCCTCGAAGTGCAGGAAGCGGTACGCCTCGGCGTACTGGACGGGCGCTTTTCCCATGGCAGCTTCCCAGCGGATGCGCTTCTGGCGGGCTGCTTCGATCTCGTCGAGCCGTCTGCGTTCGGCGGCGTCGCCGCGGAGGGTGATCTCCTGCGCGATCTCGGCTAGCTGGTCTTCGAGGGAGCGTGCGGGGGTGTCGGCCCATTCGCTCGCCCGATGCGGCTGGCCTCCGCTGAGGACGAAGCGGAGGCGTTCGGAGGGGGTGTAGTCGAAGCGGGGGATCCTGATCCATGAGTTCTTCTTATTGATCCGAAACGCTTTGAGTTCAGGCTCGTTGACAGTGTGTGAGTGATCTGGTGGGGGATGCGCGGGCCTGGTCGCCGGACGCGCAGGAGGCCGTGCGGTTGCTGGCGGTGTCCGCGCTGGTGGAGGGCCGGGACCGGGGAGAGGTCGCCGCCCTGTTCAAGGTGTCGGCCAGGGCCGTGGACAACTGGTGGGCGAAGTGGCAGGCCGGCGGCCGGGACGCACTGCTGTCGCGCCCGCGAGGCCGTCGTGTGGGCGAGCATCAGGTCCTGTCCGAGGCCGAGCAGGCCGCCGTCCGGCAGGCCGTCCTCGCTCACATCCCCTCTGACCTGGGCCTTTCGGGTCAGCTGTGGACACGGGGGCAGATAGGCGAGCTGATCTTCAAGCTGTACCGGGTCCGCTTCACCGAGCCCGGGGTGGGCAAGTATCTCAAGC